>DASUDN010000031.1:0-3920 GCA_036275595.1 Moraxellaceae bacterium | reverse complement strand
GGCCCGGCTGGAGCTGCAGGGTGACGCGCTGGTGGAAACCAGCCGCCTGGCGGTGGCGGGCAAGGCCGGCCTGAAGGTCGACATGGACGGCCTCGCCGGCGGCGGCGTGAAGGCCAGCGGCCTGGTCGACCACGGCAGCCTGGAGCTGCCCAACGGCGACACCTTCACCGTGGACCCGGAGCAGGGCCATTACCTGCGCTTTGCACTGGCACAGGACGGCACCGCCGAACTCAATATTGGCGTGCGCGTCCTCGGGCACGACGCCACGGTTTCCGGCAGTGGCACCCTGGCCGCGCTCGGTCCCCTGCTCAGCCACCTCAAGGACGGCATCGCCGACCAGTTGCAGGCCCTGACCCTGGATTTCACGGCGCTGGCCACGCAGTTCCTGACCGACGCCCGGGCGCTGGCGCTGACGGTCTCGGGGCAGGCGGTGATCCCGGACTTCGACCACGCCTACACGCTGACCCTCGCCAACGGGGTGCTGGCGATCAGCCAGCCCGACAGCAGCGAGGTCGCACTGCAGGTGGTCTTCTCCAGCCGCGGCCTCGTGGCGTCGGCCGGGGGCAAGTGGTGGATGGTGAGCGTGGACCTCAGCGTACCGGGCATGCCGGCCCTGCTGCTGTCCGACTCCAGCGGCGGTGAATGGCGCCGGGACTTCGACTTCTCGGGCGTAACCGGGGTCGCCGCCCTCTGAGCCCGTGCCCGCGCCGCCCCGGGCGGCACGGGGCACGGGATGTTTCCACCCGCACCGGACACTGTCGTTGGATACCGCGCCCCGCTCCCACCCGCTGCCCGCCGCCTGCCCGGCGGACCGGCGCCTCACGGCCTACCTGCGCCGTCCCGACACCGCCTTCTGGCGCGAGCTGTTCACGCCGGCGCCGGGCTCGACCGCGCACGACCAGAGCCGTCGCGCGCGCCTCGCGCGCTATGCGCTCGGCATGGCGGTGGTCGCCACGCTGCCCTATGTGGGTTTTTCCCTGTGGCTGGGGCCGCGCGACTTCCTGCCCGTGGTGCTGCTCAACGTGCTGGCGGTGCTGGGATATGGCCTTGGCCTCTGGGCCGCGTCCCTGGGCGCGAACCGCGCCGCCCGGCTATGGTTGCTGGTGACGCTGGAGGGGCAGCTGGCCGCGCTGGCGTGGCTGACCGGCAGCGCCCTGGGCGTGGTCAGCTTCACGCCCGTGGCGGCCGCCCTGTCGCGCGTCCTGTTCCTGCCGTCAGAGCGTGCCGCGCGTGCCGTGTTCACCTGGTTTCCGCTGCTCGTGCTGGTGGCGAGCCTGGCCTTGCCGCAGGACTCGCTGGTGGATTTCAGCATCGCTCCGGCGTGGCTGCTGCCGCTGGCGCGCGCGGGCAATACCCTGTTCGCGGCCCTCATGATCCTGCTGCTGCTGGGTGTGTTCGACCGCGAGGTGCTGAAGAGCGAGGCGGAGCTGGTCGACGAGCGCAACCGCTCCGACCGCCTGCTGCACGTGGTGCTGCCGCGGCCCATCGCCGAGCAGCTGCGCGTGCGCGAGGGCGCCATCGCCGACCGCCATGACGGCGTCACGGTGCTGTTCGCCGACCTGGCGGGCTTCACCCCCTGGGCGGCGCAGCGCGATCCCGGCGAGGTGATCGCCCTGCTGGAGCAGGTCTTCGCGCGCTTCGACCTCCTCGTCGCCGCGGCCGGTGCCGAGAAGATCAAGACCATCGGCGATGCCTACATGGCGGTCGCCGGGGTGCCCGCGGCCCGCCCCGACCATGCCGCGGTGATGGCGGGGCTGGCGCTGGCCTTCCGCGCCGAGGTCGCGCGCCTGCGCGCGGAGACCGGGGTGCCGCTGGACGTGCGCATCGGCCTGCACTCGGGGCCGGTGATCGCCGGCGTCATCGGCTCGCTGCGCTTCAGCTACGACATCTGGGGCGACACCGTGAACACCGCCAGCCGCATGGAGTCGCACGGCGAGCCCGGGCGCATCCAGCTGACCGCGGAAACGCGGGCGGCGCTGGGCGAGGCCTTCGCCACCGCGCCCCGGGGCGTCATCGAGGTGAAGGGCAAGGGCCCCTTGCCGACCTGGTGGCTGCTCGAGCGCCGCGCCGGCTGAAACGGGCGGGGCGCCGGCGGCGCGATAGCGGCTTGGCGCGGCCCCGGCCGCCCGCTATAGTCGCTCCCTTCTCGTTGCGTTCACCGCCTTCGGATCCGGGCCTGTCCCGGCCGTCCGGCCGCGCGGGCAAGTCCGCCCGACGCCGGGGGTAAACATCCGTGGCACCGCAATCTCGAGGTCACGTGGCCACTCGTGGCGGCCACCACTGCTGAAGGATGGAAAACCATGCCTGCTATCACCCTCCCGGACGGGTCTGTCCGCTCCTTTGATCATCCCGTTTCCGTCGCCGACGTCGCCGCTTCCATTGGCGCCGGCCTGGCCAAGGCCGCCCTGGCCGGCAAGGTCGACGACGTCCTCGTCGATACCAGCTTCGTCATCGACCGCGACGCCCGCCTCGCCATCGTCACCGAGCGCGACCCCGAGGGCGTGGACATCATCCGCCACTCCACGGCCCACCTGCTGGCCATGGCGGTGCAGGAGCTCTTCCCCAGCGCCCAGGTCACCATCGGCCCGGTCATCGAGGACGGCTTCTACTACGACTTCGCCTTCGAGCGGCAGTTCACTCCGGACGACCTCGTCGCCATCGAGAAGCGCATGGAGGAGCTGGCCGCCAAGGACCTGCCGGTGACCCGCTCCGTGCTGTCCCGCCCCGAGGCCATCAAGCTCTTCGAGGAAATGGGCGAGAAGTACAAAGTCCAGATCATCGAGAGCATCCCCGGCGACGAGCCGCTGTCCTTCTACAGGCAGGGCGACTTCATCGACCTCTGCCGCGGCCCGCACGTACCCAGCACCGGCAAGCTCAAGGCCTTCAAGCTCATGAAGGTGGCCGGCGCCTACTGGCGCGGCGACAGCAACAACGAGATGCTGGCCCGCATCTACGGCACCGCCTGGGGCAACAAGAAGGACCTGCAGGGCTACCTGCACCGCCTGGAGGAGGCCGCCAAGCGCGACCACCGCAAGATCGGCAAGCAGCTGGATCTCTTCCACCTGCAGGAAGAAGCCCCCGGCATGGTGTTCTGGCACCCCAACGGCTGGACCGTCTACCAGGTCCTGGAGCAGTACATGCGCCAGGTCCAGCGCGACAACGGCTACGTCGAGGTCCGCACCCCCCAGGTCGTGGACAAGGTGCTCTGGGAGCGCTCCGGCCACTGGGCCAACTACGCCGAGAACATGTTCACCACGGCCTCCGAGAACCGTGACTACGCGGTCAAGCCGATGAACTGCCCCTGCCACGTGCAGATCTTCAACCAGGGCCTGAAGTCCTACCGCGACCTGCCGCTGCGCATGGCCGAGTTCGGCGCCTGCCACCGCAACGAGCCCTCCGGGGCCCTGCACGGCATCATGCGCGTGCGCGGCTTCACCCAGGACGACGCCCACATCTTCTGCACCGAAGACCAGATCGCCGCCGAGGCCGCCGCCTTCATCAAGCTGACCATGCAGATCTATGCCGACTTCGGCTTCACCGACATCAGCCTCAAGCTCTCCACCCGCCCGGCCAAACGCGTGGGCGCCGACGAGCTCTGGGACAAGGCCGAGGCCGGCCTGGCCCAGGCCCTCACGGATGCCGGGCTGGAGTACCAGCTGCAGCCGGGGGAGGGCGCCTTCTACGGCCCCAAGATCGAGTTCACCCTGCACGACTGCCTGGGCCGCGCCTGGCAGTGCGGCACCATCCAGCTGGACTTCAACCTGCCCCAGCGCCTGGATGCCTCCTACGTGGCCGAGGACAACTCCCGCCAGTACCCGGTCATGCTGCACCGGGCCATCCTGGGCTCCTTCGAGCGCTTCATCGGCATGCTGATCGAGCACTATGCCGGGGCCTTCCCGGCCTGGCTGGCCCCGGTCCAG
>DASUDN010000030.1:0-6843 GCA_036275595.1 Moraxellaceae bacterium | reverse complement strand
AACTATGCCCAGGCCTTCCGCGCCACCTGCGCCGGCAGCGGCCCGGCCGCCCTCGAGCGCCTGCTGGCGACGAGCAACGCCGGCCACGCCGCGTGGCTGGCCCTGCCCGAGGGCGAGGTGCTGTCGCTGTCGCCGGAGCTGTTCCTGCGCGTGCGCGACGGCCATATCACCACCCGCCCCATCAAGGGCACGGCACCGCGGGCGGGCGCGCCGGAGGCCGACGCGGCGCTGCGCCACGAGCTCGAGGCCAGCGCCAAGAACCGCGCCGAGAACCTGATGATCGTGGACCTGCTGCGCCACGACATCGGGCAGCACGCGGAGACGGGATCGGTGCGCGTGGAAAGGCTGTTCGAGGTGGAGAGCCTGCCCCAGGTGCACCACCTGGTGAGCACCGTGACGGGCCGGCTGCGCCCCGGCTCCACCGCGGTGGACCTGGTGCGCGACTGCTTCCCCGGCGGCTCCATCACGGGTGCGCCCAAGAAGCGCGCGATGGAGATCATCGCGGAGCTGGAGGACACGCCGCGCTCGGTGTACTGCGGCAGCATCGGCTTCATCGGCGCGGATGGCGCCGTCGAGCTCAACATCGCCATCCGCACGCTGCTGCGCCAGGGCGACGTGCTCCACGCCTGGGCGGGCGGCGGCATCGTGGCCGACTCGGAATGCGACGCCGAATACGAGGAATGCTTCCACAAGATCGGCGCGCTGCTGCGTGCCCTGGAAGCCATGCGGGACGACGCGCCCTGAGCGCCGGCGCCGATGAAAAAAGCCGGCGATTCGCCGGCTTTTTTCATTCCTGGCCCGCGCCTGGCGCGAGGGTGGTCAGGGGATGCTGCGCAGCGAGCCCTTGCGGATTTCCTGCTTGAGCTCCTCGTAGCTGCGCGTGACCGGGAACTGCGGGAATTCGCGGATCACGTTCTCGGGCGCGTCGAAGAGGATGCCGCGGTCTGCCTCGGACAGCATGCCGGTGTCGTTGTAGGAATCGCCGGCGGCGATCACGCGGTAGTTGAGGCCGTGCAGGGCCTTCACCGCCTCGCGCTTCTGGTCGGGCTGGCGCAGCACGTAGTTGGTGATGCGACCCTCGGCATTGGTCTCGAGCTTGTGGCACATGATGGTGGGCCAGCCGAGCTGGCGCATCAGCGGGTGCGCGAACTCGTAGAAGGTGTCGGAGAGGATGATGAGCTGGAAGTGCTCGCGCACCCACTCCACGAACTCGGCGGCGCCCGGCAGGGGCCCCATGCTGGCGATCACGTCCTGGATGTCGCCCAGGCCCAGCTTGTGTTCGTCCAGGATGCGCAGGCGCTGGCGCATCAGCACGTCGTAGTCGGGGATGTCGCGGGTGGTCGCTTCCAGCGCCTTGATACCCGTGCGCTTGGCGAAGTTGATCCAGATTTCCGGGACCAGCACGCCTTCCAGGTCCAGACACACGATTTCCACCGCACACCCCCGCGATCTATATGAGAAATGGCCGCGAACTTTACCGGCCGGGGCGGTCGCCTGCAATCGGCGGCCGCGGCCGGGACGCCCGGCGGCGGTGCGGCATGCGTCCGCCACCCCCCATCTGGTAGACTGGCGCCCCTCCCCTGCCTCCACCACCGAGCATGTCCATGAGCGTCAACGAAGCCACCCTCCAGGCCTGGGCCAGCGAATACGACGGCAAGACCCCGCAGCAGATCCTGAAGCTGGCGCTGGAGCAGTTCCACAACATCGCCATTTCCTTCAGCGGCGCCGAGGACGTGGTACTCATCGACATGGCGCGCAAGACCGGCAAGCCCTTTCGCGTCTTCACGCTGGACACCGGCCGCCTGCACCCCGAGACCTACCGCTTCATCGAGCGCGTGCGCAAGCACTACGGCATCACCATCGAGGTCTGCCAGCCCGAGGCCGAGCCCCTGGCCCGCCTGGTCACCGAAAAGGGCCTGTTCAGCTTCTACGACGACGGCCACGAGGAATGCTGCGGCATCCGCAAGGTCGCCCCGCTGCGCCGCAAGCTGGCCACGCTGGACGCCTGGATCACCGGCCAGCGCCGCGACCAGAGCCCCAACACCCGCAATGCCGTGCCCGTGGTGCAGTCCGACAAGACCTTCAACCGCGAGGGCGAGGTGCTGGCCAAGTTCAACCCGCTGGCCAACTGGAGCTCGGAAGAGGTGTGGGCCTATATCCGCGCCTTCGAGGTCCCCTACAACGAGCTGCACGAAAAGGGTTTCGTCAGCATCGGCTGCGAGCCCTGCACGCGCGCGGTGCTGCCCAACCAGCACGAGCGCGAGGGGCGCTGGTGGTGGGAGGAAGCCACCAAGAAGGAATGCGGGCTGCACATCGGCAACCTCGAGCAGGGCTGAGCCCCGACGGGCTCCCCCCAGAAAAAGCCGGCGAAAGCCGGCTTTTTTCTTGTCATCGGCCCGCTGCCGCGGGAGGCGGCGCCTCAGAGCACAGGCAGCTGCACGTCGGCGAAGACCGCCGCGAGCTCGCCGCGCGAATGGGCGGCGATGGCCTCGTCGATGCGCTCGCGCGTGAGGTGCGGGGCGAAGGTCTTGATGAAGTCGTACATGAAGCCGCGCAGGAAGGTGCCGCGGCGGAAGCCCAGGCTGGTGACGCTGGACTCGAACAGGTGGCTGGCGTCGATGGCGACCAGGTCCTTGTCGGCCTCGGGGTCGTAGGCCATGTGCGCGATGATGCCCACCCCCAGGCCCAGGCGCACATAGGTCTTGATGACGTCGGCGTCGGTGGCCGTGAACACCACGCGCGGGGTCAGGCCGCGCGCCTTGAAGGCCTCGTCCAGGCGCGAGCGGCCGGTGAAGCCGAAGACATAGGTCACCAGCGGATACTGCGCCACGTCCTCGAGGGTGATCGGGCCGCGCCCGGCCAGCGGATGCCCCCTGGGCACCACCACGGAGCGGTTCCAGGTGTAGCAGGGCAGCATGATGAGGTCGCCGTACTGCTCCAGCGCCTCGGTGGCGATGGCGAAATCGGCGGTGCCGTCCGCCGCCATGGCGGCGATCTGCTGGGGGCTGCCCTGGTGCATGTGCAACGCCACCTCGGGGTACTGCCCGATGAACTTCTGGATCACGCCGGGCAGCCGGTAGCGCGCCTGGGTGTGGGTGGTGGCGATCGACAGGTGGCCGCGCTTCTGGTCGGTGTATTCCAGCGACACCTGGCGGATGCTCTCGACCTTACGCAGGATCTCGCCGGCAATGGCCAGGATGGCCTCGCCGGCCGGGGTCACGCGGGTCAGGTGCTTGCCGCTGCGGGTGAAGATATCCACCCCGAGCTCGTCCTCCAGCAGGCGGATCTGCTTGCTGATGCCGGGCTGGGAGGTGTAGAGGCTCTGCGCGGTCAGGGAGACATTGAGGTCGTGGTGCGCGACTTCCCAGATGTAACGCAACTGTTGAAGCTTCATGGCACCTCCGCCGGGAACTGGTCCGACCAGTACGGAACCTACAATTCAGCTATAAGCTTGGAACGAAATATTATTTCGGAGCATAGTCCAGGCCACCTAAGCTCGCCACCCCTTATACCCCGGGCCATACGGCCATTATCCGGAGTTTTCGCGATGGATGGTATGTGGTTCGTGCTTGCCGGCGCCGTCGTGGGCTTTTGCGTGGGCCTGACGGGCGTCGGCGGCGGCTCCCTCATGACGCCGATCCTGACCATGATGGGGGTGCCCCTGCATACCGCCATCGGCACCGACCTCCTGTATGCCTCCATGACCAAGTCCGGGGGCGCCGTGGTGCATGCCGTCAAGCGCAACATCAACTGGCGCATCACCGGGGTGCTGGCCCTGGGCAGCATTCCCGCCGCCTTCCTCACCCTGTGGATGCTGGAGTCCTACTTCGGCAACGCCAACGCCTACAAGCATATCCTGACGCGCAGCCTGGGCTTCATGCTGCTGCTGACCGGCGCCTCCCTGGTGTTCCGCCGCCAGCTCCAGCGCCTGCACGACGCCAGCCCCCTGCAGAGCCACCTGCGCCAGGTGCTGGACAACAACGCCACCGCCTTCACCCTGGCCATGGGGGTCATGCTGGGGGTGCTGGTCACGCTGTCATCCGTGGGCGCCGGCGCCTTCGGGGTCATGATCCTGTTCAGCCTGTTCCCGCGCCTGCCGACCATCCAGATCATCGGGACCGACGTGACCCATGCCGTGCTGCTGACCCTGGTCGCCGGCCTCGGCCACATGAAGATGGGCAACGTCGACTTCACCCTGCTGACCTGGCTGCTCATGGGCTCGCTGCCCGCCATCGTGGCCGGGACCCTGCTGTCCTCGCGCCTGCACGAGGACGTCATTCGCCCCATCCTGGGCGTGACCCTCGTGCTGCTCAGCGTCAAGTTCATGTTCTTCTGACCGGCAGGGCGGCCGGGCGTCCTGATCCGTGCCGCCGGCTATTGATTTTCCCCGGTGAAAGCAATCGTCCTTTTCTCTATCATCGGGACTTTTCGCGCACTCTCCCGGGAATGGTAATGGCTGAAACCCGCATCGAAGACGTCAACGTACGCTCCACCGAACTCCTCATCACGCCGGCCGAGCTCAAGAAGGACATCCCCCTCTCGGACAAGGCCCGCGCCACGGTCCTCGAGGGCCGCGAGACCATCCGCAACATCCTGGACGGCAAGGACCACCGCCTCTTCCTGGTGATCGGCCCCTGCTCCATCCATGACGTGAAGGCGGCCAAGGAATACGCGGAGCGCCTGAAGAAGCTGTCCGACGCGGTCAAGGACACCATCTACCTGGTGATGCGCGTGTACTTCGAGAAGCCCCGCACCACGGTGGGCTGGAAGGGCCTGATCAACGACCCCTTCATGGACGACTCCTTCCGCATCCAGGACGGCCTGCACATCGGCCGCAAGCTGCTGCTGGACCTGAACGAGATGGGCCTGCCCTGCGCCACCGAGGCCCTGGACCCGATGTCGCCGCAGTACCTGCACGACCTCATCGCCTGGTCGGCCATCGGCGCCCGCACCACCGAATCCCAGACCCACCGCGAGATGTCCTCGGGCCTGTCCTCGCCGGTCGGCTTCAAGAACGGCACCGACGGCGGCCTCAAGGTCGCCATCAACGCCCTGCTGTCCTCGTCCAACCCCCATTCCTTCCTGGGCATGGACAGTAACGGCAAGATCGCCATCATCAACACCACCGGCAACCGCTATGCCCACGTGGTGCTGCGCGGCGGCGACGGCAAGCCCAATTATGACTCGGTGTCGGTGGCCCTGGCCGAGCGCGAGCTGGAGAAGGCCAAAGTCAGCCGCAACATCATGATCGACGCCTCGCACGCCAACTCCAACAAGGACCCGGCGCTGCAGCCCCTGGTGATGGACAACGTCAGCAACCAGATCATCGAGGGCAACACCTCGATCGTCGGCATGATGATCGAGTCCCACCTCAAGTTCGGCCGCCAGGACATCCCCAAGGACCTGTCCCAGCTCGAGTACGGCAAGTCCGTCACCGACGGCTGCATCGACTGGGACACCACCGAGCAGGCCGTGCGCCAGATGCACGACAAGCTCAAGGACGTGCTGCCGAAGCGCCAGCGCCCCTGAGCGTCGCGCGCCCATGAAAAAGCCCGCCGAATGGCGGGCTTTTTCGTCGAGGGGCATGGCCCCGGCCGGGCCCCGGGGTCCGCGCTACGCGGAAGGCCGGCCTGCTTACTTGTAGTAGGCGTTGTCCCGCACCGTATGGTCGGTCTGGTCGGTGACGCGGGCCAGCTCGGGGATCTGCGCCTTGAGGGTGGTCTCCACGCCCTGCTTGAGCGTCATGTCCACCGCCGAGCACCCCTGGCAGCCGCCGCCGAACTTGAGCACGGCGGTCAGGCCCTGCTCCGGATCGTCGACAATCTCGAGCAGGCTGACGTTGCCGTTGTGGGCGGCCAGGCCGGGGTTGATCTCGTTGTAGAGCACGAAGTTGATGCGCTCCTCCAGGCTGGCGTCGGGCCCCAGGGCCGGCACCTTGGACTTGGGCGCCTTGAAGGTGAGCTGGCCCCCGAAGCGGTCCTTGTTGTAGTCGATGACCGCGTCTTCGAGGTAGGACACGCTCTTGCCCTCGATGTAGGCCGGAAAGCCCTCGTAGTCGATGCGGACGTCGTCCGCCTGCTCCTCGCCGCGGGTGCAGTAGGCCATGCAGCACTCGGCGCGGGGTGTGCCCGGGTTCTCCACGAAGATGCGCACGCCGATGCCCTCGGAGTCCTGGCGGGCCAGCAGGTCGCGCAGGTAGGCCTGGGCAGGCTCGGTGATGGTGATCTTGACGATGTCGCTGTCGGCCATGGCTAATTCCTAGCAAAACACTTGGTCTTTAGGCATTCTACCTGAAGCCGCCCGGAAAAGGCGACCCGACCAGGGTCAGGCACCGGCATTTTTTTGCCGGCGCGCTGCCCTCCGCACCGGTGGCCCCACGGCGCGGCCGCGGGCGGCACCAGCGCGCAAGCCCTTGCGCCGGCGCGACTTTACGGACGCGGCCTTGCTAGAATGCCGCCCTTCTCCCGCTCCCAGACACAGCTGTTTTCCATGAGCCATTCCGACCGCACCGCCCTCCTCCACGCCGCCCTCGCCCGCCGCATCCTCATCATCGACGGCGCCATGGGCACCATGATCCAGCGGCACTCGCTGCAGGAGGCGGACTACCGCGGCGCGCGTTTCGCGGAATGGCCGCGCGACGTCAAGGGCAACAACGACCTGCTGGTGCTGTCGCGGCCGGACGTGATCCGCGGCATCCATGACGCCTATTGCGCCGCCGGCGCCGACATCCTCGAGACCAACTCCTTCAACGCCACCCGTGTCTCCCAGGCCGACTACGGCATGGAGGACCTGGTGCCGGAACTGAACCGCGAGTCCGCCCGCCTGGCCCGCGAGGTGGCGGAC
>DASUDN010000029.1:0-16909 GCA_036275595.1 Moraxellaceae bacterium | reverse complement strand
ATGGCGCGCTGCATGGAGCCGGTGACGGTGTCGGCGTAGAGGATGGCCTTGCCGTTCAGGTTGCGCGCGGCGCGGCCGATGGTCTGGATCAGCGAGCGGTCGGAGCGCAGGAAGCCCTCCTTGTCGGCGTCGAGGATGGCGACCAGCGACACCTCGGGCATGTCCAGGCCCTCGCGCAGCAGGTTGATGCCGACCAGCACGTCGAAGGTGCCGAGGCGCAGGTCGCGGATGATCTCGACGCGCTCCACGGTGTCGATGTCGGAGTGCAGGTAGCGCACCTTGACGCCGTGGTCGGCGAGGTAGTCGGTGAGGTCCTCGGCCATGCGCTTGGTCAGCGTGGTGACGAGCACGCGCTCGTTCACGTCCACGCGCTTCTTTATCTCCGAGAAGAGATCGTCGACCTGGGTGCGCGCCGGGCGCACCTCGATCACCGGGTCGACCAGGCCGGTGGGACGCACCACCTGCTCCACGACCTGGTCGGCATGCTCCAGCTCGTATTTGCCGGGGGTGGCCGAGACCAGCACCATCTGCGGCGCGATGCGCTCCCACTCCTCGAACATCATGGGGCGGTTGTCCAGCGCGCTGGGCAGGCGGAAGCCGTAGTTGACCAGGTTCTCCTTGCGCGAGCGGTCGCCCTTGTACATGGCGCCGATCTGGGGAATGGTCACGTGCGACTCGTCGACGATAAGCAGGGCGTCGGGCGGCACGTAGTCGAAGAGCGTGGGCGGCGGCTCTCCGGGCTGGCGCCCGGAGAGGTGGCGCGAGTAGTTCTCGATGCCGTTGCAGTAGCCGAGCTGCTGCATCATCTCCAGGTCGTACTGCACGCGCTCGCGCAGGCGCTGCTCCTCGAGCAGCTTGCCGTGCTCGTGGAAGTAGGCCAGGCGCGGCGGCAGCTCGGCGCGGATGGACTCGATGGCCTTGTGGATCTGCTCGGCCGGCGTCACGTAATGGCTCTTGGGGTAGATGCTGACGCGCGGCACGCGGCGCAGGATCTCGCCGGTGAGCGGGTCGAACCAGGCGATGTTCTCGACCTCGTCGTCGAAGAGCTCGATGCGCACGGCGTCGTTCTCGGATTCGGCCGGGAACACGTCGATGACGTCGCCGCGCACGCGGTAGTTGCCGCGGAAGAACTCGAGGTCGTTGCGGGTGTACTGCATCTCCGCCAGGCGGCGCAGGATGGCGCGCTGGTCGAGGCGGTCGCCGCGGGTCACGTGCAGCAGCATCTTCATGTAGGCCTCGGGGTCGCCGAGGCCGTAGATGGCGGAGACGGTGGCGACGATGATGGCGTCGCGGCGCTCGAGCAGGGCCTTGGTGGCCGACAGGCGCATCTGCTCGATATGCTCGTTGATGCTGGCGTCCTTCTCGATGTAGGTGTCGGAGGACGGCACGTAGGCTTCCGGCTGGTAGTAGTCGTAATACGAAACGAAGTACTCGACCGCGTTATGCGGGAAGAACTCCCGGAACTCGCCGTAGAGCTGGGCGGCGAGGGTCTTGTTGTGCGCGAGGATGATGGTGGGCCGCTGCATCTTCGCGATGACGTTGGCCATGGTGAAGGTCTTGCCGGAGCCCGTCACGCCGAGCAGGATCTGGTGCGAGAGGCCGTCCTCGAGGCCCTCGCAGAGCTTGCGGATGGCCTCGGGCTGGTCGCCCGCGGGCGCGAACTTCGACTCGAGGCGGAAGGTGTCCTTGCTTTCGAAGGGAACGACATTGCTCATGGCGGACCTCTGGCTAAGAGGGGAAGTGTACACCGCCGCGCGCGAGGGGCGGCTGCACAGGAAACGGACAGGCGGAACGCGGGACGGGGCCCCGCCCCTGTGCGGGCGCCGGGGACTGGGCTAGGCTGCCCGCATCAGGCAACACGAACGAACGCCATGACGCTGTGGAAACGCATGCTGGGACTGCGCCAGCCCAATCCGGAATGGTTCTGCACCCACGAGGGCTGCCGCCACCTGCCCGCCGAGGAGACGGTCTCGCTCACCTACCTGGGTACGGCGGGCTTCGTCCTCAAGGGCGCGCAGCGCACCGTGGTGCTGGACCCCTACCTGTCCCGGCCCGGCCTGGTGGACACGCTGAGCCGGCCGCTGCAGCCGGACACCGAGCTCATCCGGCGCACCATTCCCCATGCCGACGACGTGCTGGTCGGGCATGCCCACTACGACCACATCCTGGACGCCCCGGACCTCTGCCGCCAGACCGGCGCCCGCCTCATCGGCTCGGACTCCACCGTGCAGGTGGGGCGAGCGGCCGGCCTGCCGGAGGCACAGCTCCTGGCCACGGCCGGACGCGAGGACATCGCCAGCGGCCCCTGGACGCTGCGCGGCCTGCCCTCCCGCCATGGCCGGGTGTTCGGGCGCATCCCCTTCCCCGGCGACATCACCGCGCCGCCGCCCTGGCCGCCGCGCATGGCCGACCTCCGCCACGGCCTGGTGCTGAACTGGATCGTGGACACCGGCGGCCTGCGCATCGCGCACGTCGACAGCGCGGACTTCATCGAGGCCGAGCTGGCCGGGCAGGAGGTGGACGTGCTCTGCCTGTGCGCGGTGGGCCGGCAGTACCGCAAGGACTACGTGCAGGACGTGGTGCGGCTGCTGAAGCCGCGCTGGATCGTGCCCTGCCACTGGGACACCATGTTCACGCCGCTGCATGCCGAACCCGACCTCATCCCCGGCGTCGACCTGCCGGGCTTCCTGACCGAGATCATGGCCGCCGGCTGCGAGCCGCTTCTGACCCCCATCCTCGGCCAGCAGCGCTTCCCGGCGCGGCGGGTCGGCGAGGAGGTCTGGCTGGCCGCGGACTAGTTGTCCCGCGTCAAGCCGCCCGATTTTGCCGGTTCAAGGGGCAGGCCTCTTCCGGTACAATCCGGCGGCTTTTTTCCCTACCCCCGTCCAACACGAGGTTCCGCCGTGGACATCCGCCTGTCTGACCGTGTACTGAGCATCAAGCCCTCCCCCACGCTGGCCGTCACCAACAAGGCCGCCGAGCTGAAAGCCGCGGGCAAGGACATCATCGGCCTCGGCGCCGGTGAGCCCGACTTCGATACCCCGGAACACATCAAGCAGGCGGCCATCAAGGCCATCGAGGGCGGCTTCACCAAGTACACCGCGGTGGACGGCACCCCGGGCCTCAAGAAGGCCATCATCGCCAAGCTCAAGCGCGACCAGGGCCTGGACTACGCCCCCAACCAGATCCTCGTGAGCTGCGGCGGCAAGCAGAGCTTCTTCAACCTCGCCCTGGCGCTGCTGAACCAGGGCGACGAGGTCATCATCCCGGCTCCCTACTGGGTGTCCTACCCGGACATGACCCTGATCGCCGACGGCGTGCCCGTGTGCGTCGAGTGCCCGCAGTCCCAGGGCTACAAGATCACCGCCGCGCAGCTGGAAGCCGCGATCACCCCGAAGACCCGCCTGCTGGTGCTGAACAGCCCGTCCAACCCGACCGGCATGGTCTACTCCAAGGCCGAGCTGCTGGCCCTGGCCGAGGTGCTGCGCAAGCACCCGCACGTGCTGGTCGCCACCGACGACATGTACGAGCACATCATCTGGACCAAGGAGAAGTTCGAGAACATCGTCACCGTGGCGCCGGACCTGTACGAGCGCACCATCGTGCTGAACGGCGTGTCCAAGGCCTATGCCATGACCGGCTGGCGCATCGGCTACGCCGCCGGCCCGGTGAAGCTGATCAACGCCATGAAGAACGTGCAGTCGCAGTCCACCTCCAACCCCACCTCCATCTCCCAGGTGGCGGCCGAGGCGGCCCTGAACGGCCCGCAGGACGTGCTGCTGCCCATGGTCAAGGCCTTCAAGGAGCGCCATGACTTCGTGGTGGGCAAGCTGAACGAGATCGCCGGCGTGTCCTGCTCCCCGGCCGACGGCGCCTTCTATGCCTTCGCCAATGTCGAGGGCGCCATCAAGAAGCTGGGCCTGAAGGACGACCTGGAGTTCTCCGAGATGCTGCTCAACACCGTCGGCGTGGCCGTGGTGCCGGGCTCGGCGTTCGGCCTCGGCGGCCACATGCGCATCTCCTACGCGACCTCGCCCAAGGTGCTGGAAGATGCGCTGAACCGCATCCGCAAGGCCATCGAGGGCTGAGCCCGGCTGGCGGAAAAATCGCCAGCCAAGCCCTTGATACACAAGACAAAGCCGCCCCCCGGGCGGCTTTGTTTCGAGGGCGAAAAAAATCCTTGTCAGGCGCTTGACCGACCCGGCCCCAGTCCCTAATATTCGCGGCCTCAGCGATTCCCCGATAGCTCAGTTGGTAGAGCGCAGGACTGTTAATCCTTAGGTCGCTGGTTCGAGCCCAGCTCGGGGAGCCACATACAAAAGGCCCGCCTTCACGGCGGGCTTTTTCTTTTGCGGACGCCAGCCGCCCAGTACGCCAGAATGGCGGATATTCCGCGCCCCGACCGGGTCATCGCCGCATGAAAACTCCGCAACGCCTGCTGCCCCTGCTCGAGGACGGTCTCGTCGACGAGGTCGTGGCCCAGCTCAAGAGCGGCAAGGAAGCGACGGTCTACCTGGTGCGCAGCAAGGGTGAGCTGCGCTGCGCCAAGGTATACAAGGAGGCGCACCGCCGCAGCTTCCGCCAGGCGGCCGCCTATCGCGAGGGACGCGGCGTGAAGAGCAGCCGCGACGCGCGCGCGATGGCGAAGGGCTCCCGCTTCGGCAAGCAGGAGCTGGAAGGCGCCTGGCAGAATGCCGAGGTCGGCGCGCTCTACCGGCTCGCCACCGCCGGCGTACGCGTGCCGGTGCCCTACGGCTGTTTCGAGGGCGTGCTGCTGATGGAAATGGTCGACGACGGACAGGGCCAGCCGGCGCCGCGCCTGGGCGACGTGGAATTCACACCGGAGCGGGCGCGGGACTATCACGCGCGCCTGCTGCGCGACGTCGTGCGCATGCTCTGCGCGGGCCTCGTGCACGGCGACCTGTCGGAGTACAACATCCTGGTCGACCCGCGAGGCCCGGTCATCATCGACCTGCCGCAGGCGGTGGAGGCGGCCGCCAACGCCCATGCCCGGTCGATGCTGATGCGCGACGTGGACAACTTGCGGCTGTTTTTCGGCCAGCACGCGCCTGAATTGCTGGACACGCGCTACGGCAAGGAAATCTGGCAGCTGTACGAGGCGGGACGACTGGCGCCGGAGACGCCCCTCACCGGCGTGGTGGAAGAGGACGAGACGCCAGCCGACCTGGACAGCCTGCTGCGCGAGATCATGGACGCGCGCGAGGAGGCCGAACGCCGGCGCGAACGCGAGGTCCGGCGCGAAAGCGACTGAGTGCCTTTCCCCTTTTTCCATGGCTCGCCCGGGTTCCGGGCGTCGTCATGCCCTTCCATTGCAGCGCATTGAACTAGCCGGACGACCCCCATGACGACTCCTACCGGATCCGCCGCCTTTTCCTCGCTGGCCCTGCCGTCGCCGCTGCTGGCCACGCTGGACGAGCTGGGCTACGCCACCATGACGCCGATCCAGGCGCAGAGCCTGCCTTCCCTGCTGGCCGGACGCGACGTCATTGCCCAGGCGCGGACCGGGAGCGGCAAAACCGCCGCATTCGGCATCGGCCTGCTCACGGCCCTGGATCCACGCAGCTTCACTGTGCAGGCCCTGGTGCTCTGCCCCACCCGCGAGCTGGCCGATCAGGTGATGAAGGAGCTGCGCCGACTGGCGCGCTTTGCCGGCAACATCAAGATACTGGGCCTGTGCGGCGGCGTGCCGATGGGGCCGCAGCTGGACTCGCTGGCGCATGGCGCGCACGTGCTCGTGGGGACGCCGGGGCGGGTGCTGAAGCATCTGGCCAAGGGCTCGGTGGACTTTCGCCACCTGCGCACGCTGGTGCTGGACGAAGCCGACCGCATGCTGGACATGGGCTTCCACGAGGCCATCTCGGGGATCGCGGATCAACTGCCCGCGAAACGGCAGACGCTGCTGTTCTCGGCCACCTATTCCACGGACATCCGTGCACTCAGCAAGCGCTTCCAGCGCGATCCGGTCGAAGTGACGGTGGCGGAGTCGCCTGCCGAGGCGAGCATCCGCCAGCTGTTCTTCGAGATTGACAATAATGGCCGTCTGCCGGCGCTGGGCCTCCTGCTGCGCCACTTTCGCCCCGCCTCCGCGGTACTGTTCTGCAATACCAAGCAGCGCTGCGAGGAGGTGCTGCAGGCACTGGAGGACCAGGGCTTCCACGTGGCGGCCCTGCACGGTGACCTGGAACAACGGGACCGCGATCAGGTGCTGGTGCAGTTCGCCAACGGCAGCTGCCCGCTGCTGGTGGCCACCGACGTCGCCGCGCGCGGACTCGACATCAAGAACCTGGAAGCGGTCATCAACGTGGAGATGGCCTTTGATCCGGAGGTTCACGTTCACCGCATCGGCCGCACCGGCCGTGCCGGGCAGGAGGGGCTGGCGCTGTCGCTATGCGCGCCGGCCGAGGCACACCGCGTCCTCGCCGTCGAGGACTACCAGAAACTGGGCGCGGAATGGCAGGCGCTGCCGGCTGCCGCCGACCACTCCCCGCCGGCGCTGCCGCGCATGGTGACCCTCAACATCGCCGGTGGCCGGAAGGACAAGTTGCGCCCGGGCGACATCCTGGGCGCGCTGACCGGCGACGCCGGCCTGGCGGGCGCGCAGATCGGCAAGATCGACATCTTCGACCAGCAGGCGTTCGTCGCGGTGGAGCGGGCCGTGGCGGCCGCGGCGATGAAGGGGCTGGGGCGTATCAAGGGCCGCGCGTTCCGGGTGCGACGGCTCTGAAGTCCGCCGCCTGACCGGCAGGCGCCTGCTACAGGCGTGCCACCATCCAGCACAGCCCGGCACCGGTTGCACTGGCCAGAAGGGCCTGCGTCATCCACGCCGGTGCACGGCGCAGCGCGTCCAGTACCGGCCACAGTGCCAGCGCGACCAGTACCTGCCCGGCTTCGATGCCGATATTGAAGCCCACGAGCGTCGGCCAGCGCTGCGCGCTTGCCAGTGCCGTATCGCGCACGGCGCCTGCGAAGCCCAGCCCGTGCACCAGTCCGAACAGCAGTACCAGCCCCGTCTGCACCCTGCCCGCCGCCTCCGGCGTCACTGCGGGATTCTGCACCCGATACAGCTGCTGCAGCCCGGTGGCCACGATGGTGGCGGCAATGGCCGCCTCGGCCCAGCCCGGGAAGAGCAGCACGCCGCCCATCACCAGCAGCAGCGTCAGCGAATGCCCCACCGTGAAGACGGTCAGACAGATCGCGGTGTAACGCCATTGCCAGGTTCCCCAGAGGAGCAGCGCAAGCAACAGAAGGTGGTCGGCGCCCGCGAGGACGTGCAGGACTCCGATGCGCAGCCATTGCCCCATGACCTCCGTCGCCGCGGGCTGTGCCAGTGTGAACGCGACCTCGTCCTGGTGCGGCGCCAGCACGGCGGACTGCAGCGGCCGCGCCTCCGCCCTGAGCACCACCACCAGGGGCGCGCCGCCTCGGGCGGCCAGCCCCGACGCCAGGCGCAGCGTCCGCGGCGGGCGCGCAAAGCGGTATTTGCGCAGGATCTTCACGTGGAGGGCGGGACCCGGGGTCCGTGACTTGTCGGGCACCGGCACGATCACATCGCCGAAGGTCAGCATGGCTGCCGTACCGCTCTCGTCGCGCACGACGATGAGACGGTCGAGCTCGCGCGCGAGGCCGGCGCGACCCTCTTGCAGCTCCGTGATGGACAGGCGGCCGTCGCCGTCGCGGTCGGCGCCGGGCAGCACCGCCGCGGCCGGCGTCGCCACCAGCGTCAGATGCGTGCCCTCCAGCTGCAAGCCGATCCGGCCGGCGTCGAGTCCATGCGCGCCGGCGGGGCTGGCGCCCGCGGCCAGTAATCCGGTGAGCATCCAGGCGATGCGCTTCATGAGCCGGGCCTCAGAGCGGGAAGAACGACGGGTCCACGACGGTGCCCTTCACGCAGCGCTGGATGAAGGGATAGCTCGTGGTGATGTAGTAGTGGTAGATGCCCTGCGGGAACTCCGGCGTGACGCCGAAGCGCCCGTTGCATTCGTCCAGGGTGCCGAGATTGGCCACGTATTCCCAGTCGCGCGTGAAGGTGCCGTCGTAGCTGCCGCCCGGTCCGCCCGGGCGCGAGCCGGACTTCACGCGGTAGCTGCCGCTCATCTCGACGACGGCGCTGCTCGCGTCCAGCGGATCCTGGTGGCCCCAGCGCGCATAGACCGGGAAGCCGTCGGCGGCCCAGCCCACGAGCGTCATGGCCGTGCCCTTGCCGAGCACGGCCACGAGGCCCGTCGGCAGCGCGTGGTAGTGGTAGGCGCCCGTGGGCTGCACGTGGGCATTGCTGGTGTCGATGCCGAGGTTGATGCCGCCGGTGATGGCCTCGTAGTTCCAGGTGCCGCCGAGCTCGTTGTTCCAGAATTCCGCAGTGGTCACGTCCAGGGGCACACCGTTGAGGGCCCAACCGGCCCTGGAGATGCCGCTCTCGCTGCTGAACGGCGTCGTGAGCCAGGTGAGGATGCCGGTGACCTGCGGCCAGGCGCTGAACTTGACGTGGTAGTTCTGCGCGGAAATGGCGTTGGGATTGCCGGCGTTGGGAAAGGCGCCGGTGACGTGGTTGGGAATGCCGTTGGCGGACAGGTAGCGATAGCTGCCGTCCGTGGTCATGGTGATGTTGCTGGTGGTGCCATTGCCGGTGCTCACGGTGAGTTCGCCGCCGGTATAGACGGCCGCGGCGGGATCACCGCCGGCGCCCGCGCCGGAACCGGAACCGCTGCCCGCACTCCCGCCGGCATCCGCGCCGGTGCCACCGCTCGCGGCGGCTCCACCGCCGCCGCCGCAGGAAATGATGGCCAGCGACAACACGAGGGCGGGCAAGCAGGCCAGGGGGAAACGGGGATAGGGGGTGCTCATGGGAACGCTCCATCGTCGGCTGCTGACACCCCGAGGCTGCGTGGCGAACGTGGAGGAAAAATGGAGGCGGCGCGGCGGGAGCCTCACTCCGTCTCGAATCGGTAGCCGACGCCGTAGACGGAGTGGATGGCGGGCTGCTCGCCGAGGATGGCGGCGATCTTGCGACGCAGGTTCTTGACGTGGCTGTCGATGGCGCGGTCGAAGACCTCGGCGGCATCGGGATAGGCCAGTTCCAGCAACTGGGCACGCGAGAACACGCGCCCGGGATGCGCCACCAGCACGTGCAGGAGGCGATATTCCTGCGGCGTGAGGTCGAGCGTGCGGCCACCGCAGCGGATGCGCTGCGCCGCGTTGTCGTCCACGAACAGCGGCTCGCGCCGCACCGGCTGCAGCGCGCCGCTGCGCCGCAGCAGCGCCTGTGCGCGCGCCACCAGCTCGCGCGGGCTGAAGGGTTTGCACAGGTAGTCGTCGGCGCCCGACGCGAAGCCCAGCAGGCGGTCGATCTCCTCCACCCGCGCCGTTACCATGATGACGGGAACGGCGCTGAAGGCGCGCAGGTCGCGGCAGATGTCAGTGCCGCTCGCGCCCGGCAGCATGAGGTCCAGCACGACCAGGTCGGGTGCCTCGCGCCGGATCCAGTCCACGACGCCATCGCCCCGCTCGAGGTGGACCGTCGCCAGGCCGGCGTTGCGCAGGTAGGCCAGTTGCACCTCCGCGATGGCGGGCTCGTCCTCGACGACCAGCACCAGCGGCGCCTTCCCGTGCGGCACGCGGTTCATGACAGTCTCCGGGTTGGCGCCAGCGGCAGGCGCAGGGTCACGCGCAGCCCCCCCAGCGGCGACGCCGCGGCAGCGATGGTGCCGCCGTGCGCCTGCACGATGGCGCGGCAGATGGAAAGGCCGAGGCCGCTGCCGCCGCCCTGGCGGCTGCGCGAGCCCTCGACCCGGTAGAAGCGCTCGAACAGGCGTGGCAGGGACTCGGGCGGCACGCCCGGCGCGCTGTCCTCCACGAGGATTTCCACGCTGTCGCCCGACCGCCGCGCCGCGATGCGCACACGCCCGCCGGCGTCGGTATAGCGGCAGGCATTGGTGAGGAGATTGCCCAGCACCTGCGCCATGCGCAGCGGATCCACGCGCAGCGCGGTGCCGGCCGGCGTTTCGTCCTGCACGGTCAGCACCAGGCCTGCCGCCCGCAGGCGCGGCGCGAAACTGTCCTCCAGCTCGGCCAGCAGGCCGGCCACCGGGACGCGCTCATAGCGGTAGTCGTGCGCGCCCGCCTCGGTCGTCGCGAGCAGTGCCAGGTCACCGACCAGACGGTTCATGTCCTCGACGGTGCGCGACAGCGCCTGCAGCTTCTCCGGACTGGCCGGCAGCACGCCGTCGCGCATCGCCTCGAGGTGCGTGGCGAGCACGGTCAGCGGGGTGCGCAGCTCGTGCGAGGTGTCCGCCATCCATTGCCGGCGCGACAGCTCGTGGGCCTCGAGCTTCTCGGCCATGCGATTGAAGTCGGTGGCCATGCCGCCCAGCTCGTCCTGCCGCTCCTCGGGCAGGCGCGCGGCGAAATCGCCGCCGGCGATGCGGCGCGTGCCTTCCGCGAGCGCACGCACGGGACGCCGGAAATAGGCCGCCAGTCCCCATGCCGCGAGGGCCGACAGCAGCAGCACGAGCAGCGAGATCCCCATCAGGTTGCGGTACTGGCTGGCGACGAAGTCTTCGCCCGACTGGCGTTCCGCCGCCGGCGGCGCAGTCAGCACCAGGTAGCCCACCAGGCGGCGCGTCCCACCCTCGCCGACAAAAAGGGCCCGGCGCGGGGTGCGCAGGGCGTCGCGGTTGCCGGCCACGTAGTCGCCGCGCTCATCAAGCAGTGCCGCGCGCGGGCCCAGGGCCAGGATGTCCAGGCCGCGCGGCGGCGCGCCCGGGACTGCCGCCTCCACCGGCGCGGCACCAGCGGCGTCGGGCGGCGGGCCGAAGCCGTGACCGGGCGGCCCGACCTGCAAGCCCCCCTGCCCCATTCCCGGCGGCGGCCAGGCGCCGCGCGGCGGCGCGGGCGGCAGCGGTCGCACGGCGCGGCCGATGTCGCTGTAGCCGTGCAGGAAGCCCCAGCTTTCCTCGCGCGCATAGCGATCGAGAAGGAGCTGCTCCAGCGGCCCCAGCCGCGCCAGCTCGATACTCTGCACATAGGTGCGGAAGCCGTGCTGCAGGCTGACGCGGAAAAGCCCCGCCATCGCCAGCACGAGCACGAAGGCCAGCAGCGTGATGACGGCGAAGAGGGTGCGCGCGATGGAGCGGTTCAGCACGGCGGAATCCGGTGGCGGGCGGTGTCCGGCGCGGACGCAGCGCGTCCGCCCGGCTTACCGCGCTCAGCGCTGAGGCTGGCCCATGCCGCCCGGGCCCGGCATGCGGCTGCCCTGGCCGCCCATGCCCCCCTGTCCGCCCTGGCCCTGCTGGCCGGAACGCTGCGACGGCACGAACATGAGGCGGCAGGTTCCCTGCATCTGCCCGCGAGGACCGTTCACCGTTGCGGTGTCCCCTTCCTTTTTCCCCTTGCAGGCACTCATGAATTCGGCGGGCGGGCCTGGCGGGTGCATTCCCCCCTGCATGTTCCCTTGCATGCCGCCCTGCATGCCACCACCTCCCATGCCGCCCTGGCCCGGACCTCCCATGCCACCCTGGCCCTGCGCCGGACCGTAGGGGTTGGCGACCGCCAGCAACGGCAGGGACGTCAGCGTCCACAGCAAAACGAGCTTCTTCATCACAACCTCCGGATCGGGAAAGTGCGGCGGCCACCGGCCACCTGCAACGGCAAGGATGGGGGCAGAATGTGGAGCAACTGGGGAGGACGCGTCAGGCGCCCTGCCGTCCCGATCATAGCCGCAGCCGCTGGCACTCCCCACCAAATGTTGAGGCACCGCACCGTTCCGCCAGGAGCGACAGGCCGATACCCCGCTTCAGGGGACATGCCGGACAGATGGCGGGGGCGACGCTTGCCAGCGCGCGTGCAATCGCGAAAAGTGCGCGCCTTCCGTTGCGGACCGGCCCGGACTTGCTCTGGCACCGGCTCGCATCCCGCTGTCAGCTACATTCTTTCCATGCCCAACGCCTCATTGCTCGACGCGCCGGTCCCTCCTCCGGCCCAGCCCCGCCACCAGTCAGCGGAAGGGGCGGCGGCGCACACCGCCCGCCAGCGCCTCGACCGTTTCCTGCGGATCGGCATGGTCTTTGCGCTGGTCGGGACCATCAACCAGCTGCTGTTCGGATCTATGCTGCTCAGTCTGGTGGACGGGAGTGCCGGCCTGCTCCTCCTCGTGCTTCGCCACTGGGTTCTCGCCCGGCCGGACAATTCGCGGCTGCTGACCGGCGCGCACTTGCTGCTGGGAGCCGGGCTGCTCGTCTTCGCGGGCATGGCGCTGGTTTCAGGCGCCAACAACTCGCTTACGGCCTGGTATCTGCCGACCCTGCCCATCGCGGCGGCCTTTCTCGGGGGACCACGCGCCGCCCTGGTCTGGGCGGGCGTCGCTGCCGCCGCCGCGGGCGGGCTACTGGTGCTGGACCTCACGCTGGCGCTGCCGCACCTTCTGACGCCATCGCCGGTCATCAAGGCCGCCTCCCAGATCGTGCTCACGGTGCTGGCCACCGCCTTTGCCGTGTCCGCGCGCCGCAGCGCCGACCGCCACCTGGAGGACCTGGCGCGCATCCTCGAGCGCGAACAGGAGGCCAAGGCGCTGGCGGAGGCGGCCCGCACCGCGGCCGAATCCGCCAACCGCGCCAAGTCCGACTTCCTGGCGGCGATGAGCCACGAGATCCGCACGCCGCTCAACGCGGTGATCGGACTCAACGCCCTGTTGCTGGATTCCGCGCTGACACCCGAGCAGCGCCACCAGGCCGAACTTGCCCGGTTGTCGGGTGAGACCCTGCTGCACCTGCTCAACGACTTCCTCGACTTCTCCAAGATCGAGGCGGGCCACCTGGAGCTCGAGCCCTTGGTGTTTGATCCGCGCGCCCTGCTGCGCGAAACCCTGGCCCTGGTGGAGGCCGGCGCCAGCGCCAAGGGATTGCAGCTGCACCTGGAGGTGGATGCGCCGGGCGGGCTGCGCGGGGATCCGTCCCGGCTACGGCAGATCCTGCTCAACCTGCTCTCCAACGCCGTCAAGTTCACCGCGCGAGGCGAGGTCAGGCTGAGCTGCCGGCCGGTGGACAAGGGCGATGCGTCGACCTGGTTGCGCATCGAGGTGACGGATACCGGTATCGGCATCGATGCGCCCACGCGCGAACGCCTGTTCCGGCCCTTCGTGCAGGCCGACACCTCGACCACGCGCCGCTTCGGCGGGACCGGCCTGGGCCTGGCCATCTGCCAGTCGCTGTGCCGGCTGATGGGAGGCGAGATCGGGCTGGAGAGCACGCCGGGACAGGGATCGCTGTTCTGGCTGGAGCTGCCCTTCGAGGCGGTGCCGGCCGCGGACTGGCCCGTCGCGGAAGAGCCCGGTTCGGAAGGGTTGGCAGTGGAAGCGGATGCCCCCTCGCGCGGCCTGGTCCTGCTGGCCGAGGACAACTCGGTGAACCAGTACGTCGCCGAGGCGATGCTCCACCGGCTGGGCCTGCGCGTCGACATCGTCGGCAACGGCGAGGAGGCCGTTGCCGCCGCGCTGCGGCAGGACTACGACATCATCTTCATGGACGGCGACATGCCGGTGATGGGCGGACTCGAGGCCAGCGCGACCATCCGGGCCGCAGAAACGCCGGGGCGACATGTGCCCATCGTGGCCATGACGGCGTCGGCGCTGCGCGGCGACCGCGAGCGCTACCTCGCCGCGGGCATGGACGATTACCTGTCCAAGCCGGTGCGCTTTGGCGAACTCGCCACCCTGGTCCGGCGCTGGCTGCGCGACGGCGCGGCGCGGTAAGGCGGGCCCGGTCGTGCCGGGCCGTGCCCCAGGCGAAGCCGGTGGCCTGCCTGCTCAGCCCTGCCAGGCGCGCTCCAGGATGGCATCGAAGGCGCTGTCGCGGGGCAAGGCCCCATAGCTGTGGTGGCCGGTGGAGGCCAGGCGGCTGCGGCAGAAAGCGTCGGCCACCGCCGCCGGCGCATGCTGCACCAGCAACGCCGCCTGCAGCGCGGTGGCCATGCGGTCCACCACGTCGCGGGCGCGCACCTCGAAGTCGGCGGGATCCGCAAACTCCTTGAGCAGCGCGGCCACATGCGCGTCGAGCGCGGCATGCCCCCCCTTCGCCTTCGCGAGCTCGGCCACGAAGGCCTCCACCACGGCCGGCGTCTTCTGCATGGCGCGCAGCACGTCCAGGCACTGCACGTTGCCGCTGCCCTCCCAGATGGCATTGACCGGCGACTCGCGGAACAGACGCGGGAAGGGCGAGTTCTCCATCACGCCGCTGCCGCCGATGCACTCCATGGCCTCGTAGGCATGGTGGGGCGTGCGCTTGCAGATCCAGTACTTGCCCACCGCGGTGGCGAGGCGCACCAGCAGGTCCTCGTGCTCGTCGGCGCGGTGGTCCATGGCGCGCGCCATGCGCATCGTGAGCACGGTGGCGGCCTCGGATTCCAGCGCCAGATCGGCCAGCACGTTGCGCATCAGCGGCTGGTCGATGAGCTTCTTGCCGAAGGCGGCGCGCTCCCGGCAATGATGCAGGGCCTGCGCCAGCGCCATGCGCATGCCGGCGCTGGAGCCGATCATGCAGTCGAAGCGCGTCATGCTCACCATCTCGATGATGGTGCGCACGCCGCGCCCCTCCTCGCCCACGCGCCAGGCCAGCGCGCCGCGCAGCTCGATTTCGCTGGAGGCGTTGGAGCGGTTGCCCATCTTCTCCTTGAGCCGCAGCACCTCGAGCGGGTTCTTGCTGCCGTCCGGACGCCAGCGCGGCACCAGGAAGCAGGTGAGGCCGCCCGGAGCCTGGGCCAGCACCAGGAACAGGTCGCACATGGGCGCGGACAGGAAGAACTTGTGCCCCACGAGCTCGTAGGCATCCCCCACCGGATAGGCGCGCGTGGTGTTGGCGCGCACGTCGGAGCCGCCCTGCTTCTCGGTCATGCCCATGCCGACGGTGAGGCCCGCCTTCTGGTGCGCGGGCACATTGCGCGGGTCGTAGACGCGGGACGTGATCCTGCCCTCCCACTGCGCCGCCAGCGCCGGCTCCACGCGCAGCGACGGCACCGCGGCGAAGGTCATGGTGACGGGGCAGCCGTGGCCGGCCTCGACCTGCGAGTGCAGGAAGAAGCGCGCGGCGCGCGCCACATGCGCGCCGGGACCCGGGTTCGTCCAGGGCGAGGCGTGGAGGCCGTGCTCGATGGAGGTCTGCATCAGGCGGTGGTAGGCCGGGTGGTATTTCACCAGGTCGACGCGGTTGCCGAAGCGGTCGTGCGTGTCGAACTCCGGCGTGAAGCGGTTGGCGAGATGGCCGAGCTCGAGATAGTCGGCACGGCCGATCATGGCGCCGAAGCCGGCGATGGCCGCCTCCTCGGCGGCCGCGCCCTCGCGGCGCACCGCCTCCTGCAGCACCGGGTCGGAGGCGTAGAGGTTGTAGTCCTGCAGCTCGCGCGAGACGTTGAAGACCTCGTGCGTGGTCGACAGGAAGGCGGTGCCGGGCGTCAGGTCCTTGGGGGCGTTCATGCGGGGCTCCTCCGCGTCAGCGGGATCGGGCGATGCCGCTGACGCGGCATCGGGGTCATTCGAAATCAAGCCGGGCACCGCACCAGGCGGCGGTGCTGTGGGGCGCCGTCGAGGCCACGCGCCGGCCCGTGCGGTCGAACAGCATGGACTGGCCCTGGCTGGGCACGAAGGGCGCGCCGGCGCCCCAGTTGGCGTTGGCCACCGCAATGCCGTGGCGGCGCGCCAGCGCCGCCAGGCGATCATTGCGGCTATCGTGCTCCTCGACCCAGGCCGAGGGAAACAGCAGCAGGTCGGCGGCGGCCAGCGCGTCCCAGGCGTCCTGCTCGATGAAATGCAGGTCGAAGCAGAGCGCCGCGCACACCTTGAGGCCGGCCCACTCCACCACCGGCGTGCCGAGGTCGCCGGGCGTGGCCCAGGCCTCGGGATACCAGGGATGGCGCTTGCGCCAGTGCCCGGCGAGCCGGCCGTCGGCATCGAACAGCAGCAGGCTGTTGTAGAAGCGCGTGCCGGCGCGCTCCACCAGCGGCCCCGCCAGCGCGATGCCGTGCCGGCGCGCCAGGCCGGACAGCGCCTGCGCCGTGGGTCCGTCCAGGGCCTCCGCCCAGGGCGTGACGTCAAAATTGCCGCGCGGGGACACGTAGCCGGTCAGGGCCAGCTCGGGCAGCAGCACCAGGTCGGCGCGGTGCGCGGCCAGCAGTTGCCCGAGGCGCGCCAGCTGGCCCGCGGCGTCATCGAAGGCCGCCGGCAGCTGCGCGATTCCCACCTCGAGGCTACGCATCGTCCCGCCCCCGCCGCTAGCGCTCCGGCGGAATCGAATAGGTACCCACCGCGTGCGCGACGGGCTCGTCGCCGCCCTCGGAATACAGCCAGACCTCGCCCACCGCCAGCGCGCGGCCCACCTTCATCAGCTTGCACACGCCGATGATGTCGCGGTCGGCCGCCGGCTTGCGCATGAAATTGAAGGTCAGGCTGGTGGTCACCGCCAGCGGCACGAGGCCGATCTCGCCGAGGATGGCCAGGTAGAGCGCCACGTCGGCGGTGGCCATGAGCACGGGCCCGGACACGGTGCCGCCGGGGCGGAGCTCGCCCTCGCCCACCGCATGGCGCACCGTGGCCGAGCGCGGCCCCAACGCTTCCAGGGTGCAGCGGCTTTGCGGGAAGGCCGTCGCCAGGAAGTCGGCCAGCGCCTCTTTCGTCACCATTTCTTGCTCCTGTTCGCGGGCGGTTGCCGCGATTGACGGCCTATCGTACCGCCTGCGACGACACGATGCGCATCACCTCGAGGTAGCCCGGGGGCGCCGGCACGGCATTGCGCTCGCGCAGCAGGCGGTGCATGTCCTTGAGGCGGAAATACGGCACCGAGGCCATGACGTGGTGCTCGATATGGTAATGCACGCGCAGCGGCGCGACCGTGGCCCGCGCCAGCCAGCC
>DASUDN010000028.1:0-5501 GCA_036275595.1 Moraxellaceae bacterium | reverse complement strand
CCTGTCACAGGCGGCGCTCCTGCAGGAACCCGTGTTGTTCCAGAGGCACGAAAAGGGGCGCAAGCGCCCCTTCCCGTGCTGTCGCCCTTTACTTCAGGCCCAGCTTGGCACGGATCTTCTGCACTTCCTTCGCAGGCAGCGGAATATAACCGTCCTTTTCCACGACCTGCTGGCCCTGCTTGGACAGCACCATCTTCAGGAACTCGGCCTCCAGCGGCGCCAGCGGCTTGTTGGGGGCCTTGTTCACGTAGACATAGAGGAAGCGCGCCAGCGGGTACTTGCCGGACAGCGCGTTCTTCTCGGTGGCGTCATAGAACTCGCCGTCGGCGCCCTTCAGCGGCACGGTGCGCACGCCGGAGGTCTTGTAGCCGATGCCGGAGTAGCCGATGCCGTTGATGGAGGTGGCCACGGACTGCACCACCGAGGCGGAGCCCGGCTGCTCGTTCACGCCGGTCTTGAAGTCACCCTTGCAGAGGGCGTGCTCCTTGAAATAGCCGTACGTGCCGGACACCGAGTTGCGGCCGTAGATCTGCAGGTCGCGGTTGGTCCAGGCGCCGGAGAGGCCGGCGTCGCCCCACTTGTTCACGGCCTTCTCGAAGCCGCACTTGCGGGTGGAGGAAAAGATGGCGTCCACGACCGGCATGGACAGGCCTTTGATGGGATTGTCCTTGTGCACGAAGATGGCCAGGGCGTCCACGGCGACCGGCACCGCGGTGGGCTTGTAGCCGTGCTTCTTTTCAAAGGCCTGGATCTCGTTGTCCTTCATGGCGCGGGACATGGGGCCGAAGTTGGCGGTGCCCTGCTCCAGCGCGGGGGGCGCGGTCGAGGAGCCGGCGCCCTGGATCTGGATGTTGACGTTGGGGTACTGCTTCTTGAAGGCCTCGGCCCACAGCGTCATCAGGTTGTTCAGGGTGTCCGAGCCGATGCTCGAGATGCTGCCGGAGATGCCGGCGGACTTGGTGTAGTCCGGGATGGCCGCGTCCACCGCGGCCTGGGCGGCGCCCACGAGGCCCAGGGTCAGGCCCAGGGCGGCGATGATGCCTTTGATCTTCATTGCTTCACTCCACGGGGTGGGGGATCAGTGATGGGCGCAGCCTATTTCAGGAATATTGCAGAAATATGGCAGGCCGCCACCGCTGGTCATTTTTTGCCCAGATAGGCGTCCAGGACCTCGTAGCTCGGGCCCTTGAGGGTCATGCCCTCGGGACCGTCGCCAATCCGGGACACATGGATGGCGGGCTCGCCTTTCGTCTCGAAGTCGGCCTGCTCCTTCGAGCCTTCCTGGAAGACCCAGAGGCGGCCCTTGTCGTCGACCTTGGTGAAAAAGCCGGGCTTGTCGTAGGGACTGGCGGCCAGGGCGGTGGCCGACAGCAGGGCCGCGGCGGCGGCCAGGGTCATTTTCTTCAGCATGGGACAGTCCTCCTCCTCGGGGGTCGCCCCGCACTCTAGGTGGCGGAATTGACGCTTTTGTGACAGCCCGGTGGCAGTTTCGGGAAACCCCTACCCCCCAGGTGGCCTGACTTTTGTAGTAGGGAACTGCATACTGAGAAGCCTGTCACCGAGGTCCCCATGAGCCACAAGCCCGCCGACAACAAGCCCGTGCCCCGCGGCATCCTTTCCCTGCAGACCATTGCCATGCCCAAGGACGCCAATGCCAACGGCGACATCTTCGGCGGCTGGCTGGTGTCCCAGATGGACCTGGCGGCCGGGGTCGCCGCGCGCAAGCAGGCACGCGGCCGCGTGGCCACCGTGGCCATCGACGCCATGGTCTTCCTGCGCCCGGTCAAGATCGGCGACATCGTGTCCTGCCACACCGAGATCCTGTCCATCGGCCGCTCCTCCATGAAGATCCTGGTCGAGGTCTGGGAGACCGACGACCTGGACGGCCAGCAGACCAAGCTCACCGAGGGCCTGTTCACCTTCGTCGCCATCGACGACGAGGGCCGCACCCGCCCCGTGCCCCGCGACTGACCGCCCGCGCGGCGCCGGCCGGACGGGAGCGCCGGCCCGCGCTCTTTCGGGCCTCCCCCCCGGCTCTGCTATAACCCGGGCACGACCCTGACAGGAGTGCCCCATGAGCAACACCCCCGCCGACGCCGCCCTGCCCCGCGGCGTCATCTCCCTGCAGACCATCGCCATGCCGGCCGACACCAACTGGAACGGCGACATCTTCGGCGGCTGGCTGGTGTCCCAGATGGACCTGGCCGGCGCCGTCCACGCCCGGCGCCGCGCCCATGGCCGCATCACCACCATCGCCATCGACAGCATGGTCTTCCACCAGCCGGTGCACATCGGCGACGTGCTCTCCTGCTACACCGAGGTGCTGCGCGTGGGGAACACCTCGATGCGCATCCTCATCGAGGTATGGGAAACCGCCGACCCCTGCCAGCCGCCGCGCAAGGTCACCGAGGGACAGTTCACCTACGTGGCCATCGACGAGGCGGGCAAGCCGCGCCCCGTGCCCGCCGAGCCCTGCCCGGCCTGAGGCAGCGCCCGCGCAAAAAAAAGCCCCGCATAGGCGGGGCTGGCAGAAGGGCGGGTGATTACAGCCCGAGGTTCTTGAGGCGGTTGGCCTGGGCACGGAACACCGTCTTGGGGTCCGTCTCGAAGAGGCTGGTCAGGCCCATGATCTGGTTCACTTCGTCCAGGTGGTTCATGTTGTAGTTGTCGCGCAGCACCTTGCCCAGGTGGCTGGAGCAGCGGCCCACCAGGCCGTCGTTGGCCTCCGGGAACACCAGGCCGGTGGCGGCCAGCGGGATGTCCACCGGATCCAGCACATTGGTCAGGTGGCCGGTGCCGCTCCAGGAGAAGTAGCGCACGCCGTTGACGCTGTAGGCGCCTTCCGCGCAGGGCGTGCTGGCGGCGGGCATGCCGGCCGGGAAGCGGCTCGTGAAGTCGGCGGACCCGGCAGTGGTCAGCGAGGCCAGGCCGGCCATGGCATCCTGGCGGTATTCCTGGCCGGAGAGGATGTCGACCAGGGAGAAGAAGCCGTTCACCACGCCGGAGAGGATGGGTTCGGCGATGGGGCCGAGACCGGGGATTTCGCGGGCGCCATTGATCACGTCGGCCACGGGCGAGCCACGGTTGGGGCCGCCCACCGCGGTGGCGGAGGCGATGCGGGAGGGCAGCACGCCGGCCACGTAGCGGATGGAGTGGCTGCCGTGGCTGTGGCCGATCAGGTTGACCTTGGGGGCGCCGGTGATGGCCAGGATCATCTTCACCTGGCCGAGCAGCTGCTCGCCGCGGGCCTCAGAGGAATTGAAGGAGGCCACCTGCGTCACGTAGACGTTGGCGCCGTTCTTGGCCAGCTCCTGGGGAATGCCGTACCAGTAGTCCAGCGGGCCGATCTTGGAGAAGCCGGCCATGCCGTGGGCCAGCACGATGGGATACCGGGTCTTGGAGTAAGTGCTGACTTCCCACGGCCAGGTGAACACGGATTCGGAGCTGCAGCTGCTGGCATTGCAGATGGTGTAGTTGACCGCCTGGGCGGCGGTGCTGGCGAACAGGGTGGCGGCGGCGAACAGGCCGGCGGCGAGATGGCGCTTCATGCGAACGTCCTCTTTTGTTGTTCTCGTCCCTCCCGACTACGGCGGATGGCCCAGGCTGGGGACGGGTTGTGGTTCTGGTCTTGCTTGGCGGGCGCGGTGAGCGCCTCCTTGTGGGGCACAGAATAGGGACACCAATCCGGACAACTAAGTGTCAAAAAGGACAGCCCATTAACCGGACAGGACAACCGCCCATCCACCGACGAACGGCGGATGCACCACTCGTCCCGCGTGGACGCCCGTTCGCGCCCGGAACCGCCCCCTTTGTCCGCCGCAGCCGCGGCCTCTCCCGTTCGGCAGATGCGGCGGCCCCCGCCCGCCTGTAGCTAGTGACGCTTCCCGCCCGACAGGAGGTCACCCATGCGCCGGCACCACGGCTTCACCCTCATCGAACTCATGATTGTGGTGGCCATCATCGGCATCCTGGCCGCGGTGGCCATTCCCGCCTACCAGGACTACACGGTGCGCGCCAAGGTCAGCGAGGGGCTGAGCCTGGCCGCCGGCGTCAAGGCCACCCTGGCCGAGACCCGGCTCTCGGTCGGCACCTGGCGCACGGGCAGCAACGAGTCCTACGGGCTGCCCCAGCCCTGGAGCATCACCGGCAACAATGTGGCCGCGATCACGGTGGTGCTGGGCGGAGGCGGCGTGCCCTCGCATATCGGCATCACCTACAAGGGCGACTCCGCCCTGAACGGCAAGCGCGTCTACCTCATTCCCAACGTCACCGAGGGCGGCATCAAGTGGGACTGCAACTCCAGCGAGCTGCCGCAGAAGTACCTCCCCGCCAGCTGCGTCCACCTCTAGTCGCCGCGGACACGCCCCGGGGCGCCCGCCTACAACCGGCGGTGTCCGGCCGCCGCGTGGCGTCCCGGGCGTGTTGCGGGCGCCGCGCGCCTGCCTTAGCGTTGCGCCCATGACCTTCACGCCGCCCCCGCCCAGCCAGCAAGTCGTCTCCGCGCTCGTGGTGCAGCAGTGCGTGCGCCTGGCCAAGTCGCGCGGGATGGCCACCGAGGCCTTCCTCAGGGGTGCCGGCCTCTCCCGCGAGCAGCTCGCCGCCTCGCACCAGCAGCTGCCCTTCCTGCCGCTGCAGCACCAGCTGCGCGCCATGCTCGACGAGATCAGCGACCCCCTCATCGGCCTGCGCCTGTCGGCCCTGGTCAACCTGGCCACCCTGGGCGTGCTGGGCTACGTGGTGCAGACCAGCACCACCCTGGCCGACCTCATCGCCACCACCATCCGTTTCGACCTGCTGCTCAGCAACGTGGGACGCACCTGGGAAGGACGCGAGGGCAACATCGTGCTCTGGGGCTGGGACTGCTTCATCGAGGATGAGGAAGTGCGGCGCGCCACGATCGACTGCGTGACCGGCTGCCGCGCCGTGATGCTCAACAATCTGCTGCGCCGTCGCGCCGGCTCGGCGGTGCTGGGCGTGCGCCTGCCGCATCCGCAGCCGCGCGACCCGCAACTGCTGCGCGAGTACGAAGACTTCTTCGGCTGTCCCGTGCAGTTCAACCAGCCCGGGGCGTCGCTGCTGCTCGCCGCCGATGCCCTGGGACAGACGCTGTCGCTGGCCGATCCCGAGCTGCACAGCCGCCTCGAGGAACATGCGCGGCTGCTGCTCGACAAGCGCGCCGGCAGCGTGGCGCTGATCGACCAGGTGCGCGGCGCCGTGCGCGGCCAGCTGGCGCAGGGCCGCGCGCCGACGCGCGAGGAGATTGCCGAGGAACTGGGCATGAGCGGACGCACCTTGCACCGCCGGCTGCAGGACGAAGGCACCAGCTTCCGCGACATCCTGGACGCCATCCGGCTGCAGATGGCGCAGGACCTGCTGCGCGAGAGCGGGCTCACCGTCGAGGCCGTGGCGCAACGCCTGGGCTTCCAGGAAAGCCAGTCCTTCATCCGCTGGTTCCGCCCGCTGGCGGGCATGACGCCGGGCGAGTTCCGGCAGTCGCGCGG
>DASUDN010000027.1:0-11445 GCA_036275595.1 Moraxellaceae bacterium | reverse complement strand
CATGTCGATGAAGTCGATGACGATGAGGCCGCCGATGTCGCGCAGGCGCAGCTGGCGGGCGATCTCGTCCGCCGCTTCCAGGTTGGTGTTGAGCGCGGTTTCCTCGATGTCCGAGCCCTTGGTGGCGCGCGAGGAGTTGATGTCGATGGACACCAGCGCCTCGGTCGGGTCGATCACGATGGAACCGCCGGAGGGGAGCTTGACCTCGCGCTGGTAGGCGGTCTCGATCTGGCTCTCGATCTGGTAGCGGTTGAAGAGTGGCACGGAATCCCGATACAGCTTCAGCTTGTGCTCGTAGTGCGGCATCACCTGCTTGACGAAGCTCATGGCCTCTTCATACGCCGGCTCGGCGTCGATCAGGACCTCGTTGATGTCCTGGCGCAGGTAGTCGCGCACGGCGCGGATGATGACGTTGGATTCCTTGAAGATCAGGAAGGGGGCGTGGCGCTTGTCCGCCTCGACCTTGATCGAGCCCCACAGCGTGAGCAGGTAGTCCAGGTCCCACTGCAGTTCCTCGGCGCTGCGGCCCAGGCCCGCGGTGCGCACGATGGCGCCCATGTCGTTGGGGATGTTGATGCTGTTGAGGGCATCCTTGAGTTCCTGGCGTTCCTCGCCCTCGATGCGGCGGGAGATGCCGCCGGCACGGGGGTTGTTGGGCATCAGGACCAGGTAGCGCCCGGCCAGGGAAATGAAGGTGGACAGGGCGGCGCCCTTGTTGCCGCGTTCTTCCTTCTCGACCTGGACGATGACTTCCTGGCCTTCCTTGATGGCGTCGCGGATGGTGATGCGGCCGCCCGCTTCCTTGGGGGACTTGTTGAAGTATTCGCGGGCGATTTCCTTCAGCGGCAGGAAGCCGTGGCGCTCGGCGCCGTAATCCACGAAGGCGGCCTCGAGGCTGGGCTCGACGCGGGTGACCTTGCCCTTGTAGATGTTGGCTTTTTTCTGTTCGCGAGCGGTGTGCTCGAGGTCGAAATCGTAAAGACGTTGTCCGTCTACCATCGCGACGCGCTTTTCCTCGGCGTGCGTGGCGTTGATCAGCATGCGTTTCATGTTCTACCCAAAGGGCTCCGGCACATTGGCGCGAAGCACCCCGGTAGCGGGTAACGTCGTGACGTCCACGGCCGCCGCAATGGTGGCGGCCGCGATACCGCGGGCAGGCATGGGGCACTGGACCCGTGGCAACAAACCAACGCTCATCACTGTGCCGGGGCCTGTGGCTTATGGCCTGCCGCGCTTGGCGCGACGCTCCGGCACGGGAGTGCCTGGGCACGTCCCTGAATTCGTTCCGCTTTCCGGCGGCGCTCCATCTGCCGTTGTGCAAATGGTGGCAACAGGCGACCCTGCGTCAGTGACGCGGGCCGCCCCGGATTGCTGGCTGTTGGCCGTGTTACGCGTCCTGTTCCCGTGAACGGGAGCCTGGGACGGTGGCCGCGAGCCGGCTCGACATCCCCTGCGAGCGGTGCATGGTGTGCGGGTCGGCTGACAAGGTGGTCAGGCGGCCCGGCAAGGTGCGGGTGCTGCAGGGGCGGGCGCAGGCAGGCGACGGAAGGATGTGGGCGGGGAGGGCTGCCCCCGGTTCCGGCTGTGGCAGCGCGGGAACGGGCTTTGCTGGTTCTTCTTGCAGGGCAGCCGCTCGCGACACCTGTACCGACCTTCTGTACAATCGGCGGCCCTTCTGGCGCTCCCCCTCGGGGCGGGCCGGGCGGCCGGTTCTGCAAGCGACAGCGTAATATAGCAGCAAGATTCTCCCCCGGCCACCGTTTTCATAGCCAGATCTTTGATTGCTAAACGGTTTTTATGACTTCCGAGCAAGAGGCCCCGGCCTCGGCACGCCTGGTGACCATTCCCGAGGACGTCGCCGGCCAGCGCATCGACAATTTCCTGCTGACCGCCCTCAAGGGGGCGCCGCGCACCCTGGTGTACCGCATCCTGCGCACGGGCGAGGTGCGGGTGAACAAGGGGCGCATCCGGCCGGACTACCGCCTGCAGGCGGGGGATGTGGTGCGGGTGCCGCCGCTGCGCCTGGCCGAGCCGGCGCCGGCGGACCAGCCCGCGCCCGGTGCCGCCCGCGAGCTCGGCAACCGCGTCGTGTACGAGGACGACGGCCTGCTCGTGCTCAACAAGCCGGCGGGGCTGGCCGTGCATGGTGGCAGCGGCGTCGCCTGGGGGGTGATCGAGGCCCTGCGCGTGCTGCGGCCGCAGGCGCCCTTCCTGGAGCTGGTGCACCGGCTGGACCGCGACACCTCGGGCCTGCTCATGATCGCCAAGAAGCGCTCCCTGCTGCGCGAGCTGCACGGCCACCTGCGCGAAGGCCAGATGGAGAAGGTCTACGTCGCCCTGCTCATGGGACGGCTCAAGGGCGCCACCCACCGGGTGACCGCCCCCCTCAAGAAAAACACCCTGCCCAACGGCGAGCGCATCGTGCGGGTGTCGCGCGAGGGCAAGGAGGCGGTCACCACCTTCACCGTGCTCGAGCGGATTGGTAATACCACGTTGGTCGAGGCGCGCATCGAGACCGGCCGCACCCACCAGATCCGCGTCCATGCCCAGTACCTGGGGCACCCCCTGGTGGGCGACGAGAAGTACGGGAATGACGAATTCAACCGCCAGATGCGGCCCTTCGGCATCACCCGCCTGTTCCTGCACGCGCGCGACCTGCGTATCCGCCTGAGTGGTATGACCAAGCCGCTGGCCCTGCATTGTCCGCTGGAGCCCGACCTCGAGGCCGCCCTGGAGCATCTGCGCCGTGCCTAGTCCTGGCCTGTTCATCTTCGACTGGGATGGCACGCTCATGGACTCCGAGCGGCAGATCGTGCAATGCATGCAGGCGGCGGCGGATGACCTGGGAGTGGTCGTACCAGAGTACGGTGCCGTCCGCGGCATCATCGGCCTCGGCTTGCCGGAAGCCATCCAGCGCCTGTTCCCCGACCAGGACGCGGCACGGCGCGAGGCCATCCGGCAGGCCTACGCCCGTCATTTCCTGGGCGGCACCGGGGGCGGCAGCCAGCTGTTCCCGCATGCGCGCGAGCTGCTGGAAGAGCTGCGGGGCGCCGGCCACCACCTGGCCATCGCCACCGGCAAGAGCCGCCTGGGCCTCGATCGCGTGCTGGGCGAGACCGGGCTGCGCGACGTCTTCCACGTGACTCGCTGCGCCGACGAGACCGCTTCCAAGCCCGATCCGCTGATGCTGCACGAGATCCTGGGCGAACTGGCGCGGGCGCCGGAGGCGGCGCTGATGATTGGTGATACCACTTTCGACCTGGAGATGGCGGCCCGGGCGGGCGTGCCCAGCGTCGGACTGGCCCATGGCGTCCACGAGGCCGAGGCGTTGCAGCGGCACGCGCCGCTCGCCATCGTGCCCGACCTCGCGGCCCTTGCCGCGCTGCTGGCGCGACTGTAGTCCCCGGCGGCGGGCATTCCGGTACACTGCTGCCCGCCAGCCCTACCGTTTTCAAGCATGGCGGCGCCGCCCGGGCGCCACCGCAAGGAGTGACACATGGCGGACGATCCCTGGGGCAACAACGCCCCGCCTCCTCCCCCCGCGCCGGCGCATCCGCAGGGCCGCGAATGGGACCTCCTCGAGAAGGTGGTCATGGCCTCGGTCGAGGAGCAGCGCCGGGCGCGGCGCTGGGGCATCTTCTTCAAGCTGCTGACCTTCGCCTACCTGTTCGGCCTGTTCTGGCTCATGTTCGGCGAGAGCAACGTCGAGAAGGCGGCCATCGCCGGCGAGCACACCGCCATGGTCGAGATCAGCGGCGAGATCGCCGACGACAGCCTGGCCAACGCCGACGCCATCATCAGCGGCCTGCAGGCGGCCTTCGAGGCGCCCAAGAGCAAGGCCGTGCTGCTGCGCATCAACAGCCCCGGCGGCAGCCCGGTGCAGTCGGCCTACGTCTATGACGAGATCCGGCGCCTGCGCGGCCTGCACAAGGACAAGAAGGTCTACGCCGTGATCACGGACATGGGCGCCAGCGGCGCCTACTACATCGCCTCGGCCGCGGACCAGATCTACGTGAATCCCGGCAGCCTGGTCGGCTCCATCGGGGTCATCATGCAGGGTTTCGGCGTCGAGGGCCTGATGCAGAAGCTCGGCGTCGAGAACCGCACGCTGACCGCGGGCGAGCACAAGGCCATCCTAAGCCCCTTCAGTCCCATGAAGCCCGACGAGGTGGCGCACGTGAACCGCCTGCTGGAAGAGGTGCACCAGCAGTTCATCAATGCCGTGAAGCAGGGGCGCGGGCAGCGGCTCAAGGCCGATCCGCAGATCTTCAGCGGCCTGTTCTGGACCGGGCAGCAGGCGGTGGAGCTCGGCCTGGCCGACGGATTCGGCTCGGTGGACTCGGTGGCGCGCTCCGTGGTGCAGGCCGAGGACGTGGTCGACTACAGCGAGCAGCCCGACGCGCTCAGCGGCCTCATCCGCAAGCTCGGCACCAGCATGGGTGACGCCGTCGCGGCGCGTCTCGCCGTGCCGGCCTCGCCGCACATGCGCTGAGGCGGCGCGGGTCCCTGTGGCTGGCGCTCCGCAGGAGTGAAACGCCCCCGGTGAAGGGGGCGTTTTCTTTTGCGGCTGCGGGGTGGCCGCCCCACCGGGGCAGGCGCTGGTCCTCAGTGGCGGAGGGGGCGCCGCGCCGCCGGCGGCGCCAGCGGCGACGCCAGCTGCCGGAACAGGGCGACCAGGCGGTACAGGATCAGCACCGCGCCGCCGCCGGCCACTCCGTACAGGGCTGCCTCGTTCACGTGCAGGCGGTCCCCGAAATGCACCACGACAAACATGCAGCCCAGTACCCCGGTGAGCGTGAGGCCCAGGCGGAACAGGGCAGAGGCGGCCTGGTTGGCGGACGGAAGCGTCGGATGGCTCATGGCATTACTCCTTGTCATGGATGGCACACGCTAGCCTCCGCAGGTGTCCGGCATATGACGAAGGACTGACGAATTACTGACGGAGGCAGGCAAGGCTCTCCCTGCAATGCCCGTGCCGTTCGTCGGCTCAGGGCAGGGAAAAGCCTTCCGCCTGCAGGAAGTCCACCAGGGTGATAAGGGGGAGGCCGATCAGGCTGTTGGGGTCGCGCCCGGCAAAACCGTGGAAGAGGGTGATGCCGAGCCCCTCCGCCTTGAAGCTGCCGGCGCAGCCCAGGGGCTGGTCGCGCTCCACGTAGCGGGCGATGGCGGCGGGATCGAGGTCGCGGAAACGGACACTGTACTCCTCGCGCGCCAGCTGGCAGCGCCCGGTGCGGGTATTCAGCAGGCAGAGGCCGGTCTGGAAGGTGACCTCCCGTCCGGACAGGCGGGCCAGCTGCTCGCGGGCGCGGGCGGCGGTGCCGGGCTTGCCCAGGATGTCGCCATCCAGCGCCAGCGCCTGGTCCGAGCCGATCACCAGGTGGTCCGGCCAGGCGGTGGCCAGGGCCCGCGCCTTGGCCTCCGACAGCCGCAGCACCAGGGCCTCCACCGGTTCGCCCGGGTGCCGTGCTTCATCTATATCCGGGCTGGCGCAGTGGAAGGGCAGCCCCAGCCGCTCCAGGAGCTGGCGGCGGGCCGGCGAGGAGGAGGCGAGGAGCAGGGGAGGGAGGCTGTCGGGCATGGTCGGGGACGTCCGCGGGGGGTACCCCAGAGTATCTGAAAAACAAGGCTTTTTCTTTTGACACACCCCGGTTCCGCCCGTATCATCGCGCGCCTATGTCAGTCGGTACCCTGCCTCAGCATATTGACGTCCAGAAATGGGCGGACCGTGAAGCGGTGATCGAACAGGTCTATCCGCTCAGCGCCTTTGCGCGCCTGCTGGAGGGTGCCGTCGACGACAAGGGCGACGTGACGGTCAATGTCCGTCTGCATCGCGATGCGCAGGGATTGTTCGTGCTGGAGGGCCGCCTGGCCACCCGCGTGAACCTGACCTGCCAGCGCTGCCTGGAGCCGGTGGCCACGCCGATAGAAGCGGACGTGTACCTCTGGCTGCTGCGCAGCGAGGAGCAGGCCGAGCGCCTGCCCGACGATGCGGATTACCTGGTGCTCGACGAGGAGGGAGGTATCGACCTCGCCGCGGCGCTGGAGGACGAGCTGATCCTGGGCCTGCCGCTGGTGCCCGCGCACGATTCGTGCGAGGCGTACGCGGTGGACCAGAGCGACGCCGGAGAGACCGACGCGCCCGCGCGTCCCAACCCGTTTCAGGTGCTGGCTTCCCTCAAGAAGGACCAGTCCGGAAAAGACTAAACCAACGAATTTGTGCCGGAGTAGACCATGGCCGTTCAACAAAACCGCAAGAGCCGTTCCCGTCGCGACATGCGCCGCGCGCACGACGCCCTGACCGGCCCCACCCTCTCGGTGGACCAGGAGTCCGGCGAAGTGCATCGTCGTCACCACGTGACCAAGGATGGCCTGTATCGCGGCCGTCAGCTGTTCGCGAGCAAGGACGAAGAATAAGCCGTCATCTCTATGAGCATCGCGATTGCCGTCGATGCCATGGGCGGGGACTTCGGTCCCCGCGTCACGGTTCCCGCCTCGCTGGCGGTCCTGCGTGAACATCCTTCCCTGCGCCTGACCCTGGTCGGCGACGAAGCCCAGATCACTCCCTTCCTCTCCCGGCTCGCGGCCGCGGAGCGCGCGCGCGTGTCCGTCCTGCACACCACCGAGGTCGTCACCATGGACGACAAGGTCGCGGTGGCGCTGCGCCAGAAAAAGCAGTCCTCGATGCGCCTCGCCATCAATCTCGTGCACGAGAAGTCGGTGCAGGCCTGCGTGTCCGCCGGCAACACCGGCGCCCTCATGGCGGTGAGCCGCTTCGTGCTCAAGACCCACGCCAACATCGATCGTCCCGCCATCCTGACCGCGCTGCCTACGACTAAAGGCCACGTGCACATGCTGGACCTGGGCGCTAATGTCGACTCCCAGCCCGAGCACCTGCTGCAGTTCGCGCAGATGGGCTCGGTCGTGGCCGAGGCCCTCGACGGCATCGAGCGTCCCCGCGTGGGGCTGCTCAACATCGGCGAGGAAGAGATCAAGGGCAACGACCTGATCCGGCGCACCGACGAGCTCCTGAAGGCCTCCGGCCTCAACTACATCGGCTATGTCGAGGGCGACGGCGTGTTCAAGGGGCATGCCGACGTCGTGGTCTGCGACGGCTTTGTGGGCAATATCGCGCTCAAGGCCTCCGAGGGCGTGGCCAAGATGATGGCCGGCTTCATCAAGGACGAGATCGGGCGCAACTGGCTGACCCGGCTCACGGGCGCGCTGGCGCTGCCGGTGTGGAAGGGGCTGCGCCAGCGCATGGACCCGGGCCGCTACAACGGGGCCAGCCTGGTGGGCCTGACCGGGATCGTGGTCAAGAGCCACGGCAGCGCCGAGGTCGCGTCCTTCGCCCAGGCGGTGCGCGTGGCCATCAAGGAAGTCGAGAAGAACGTGCCGGCGCTGATCGAATCGCGCCTCGGCGCCACCGCGGGGTCCGCCCCCGCGGAACCCGTAACCGAATAAGAGCGGCGGCGCCCGCCGGCGACCGTCGCGCAAGAGGAAAGAGGATGTCCAGACTCGCCTTCGTGTTTCCCGGCCAGGGGTCGCAGAGCCTCGGCATGCTGGCCGACCTCGCTGCGGCCCACGGCGCCGTCCGCGCCACCTTCGACGCCGCCTCCGCGGCGCTGGGCCAGGACCTCTGGGCACTGGCCCAGAGCGGTCCCGAGGAGGCGCTCAACCGCACCGAGAACACGCAGCCGGTGCTGCTGGCCGCCGGTGTCGCCGTGTTCCGCGCCTGGCAGGCGGCCGGTGGCCGCCTGCCCGACTACGTGGCCGGCCATTCGCTGGGCGAGTACACCGCGCTGGTCTGCGCCGGCTCGCTCTCCCTCGAGGACGGCGTGCGCCTGGTGGCCGAGCGCGGCCGCCTCATGCAGCAGGCCGTGCCGGCGGGCGAGGGCGCCATGGCCGCCATCCTCGGCCTGGATGACGATGTCGTGCGCCAGTGCTGCGCCGACGCCGCCGCCGCGGGCGTGGTCGAGGCCGTGAACTTCAACGCCCCGGGCCAGGTCGTGATCGCCGGCACCACCGCCGCCGTCGCCGCCGCCATCGAGAAGCTGAAGGCGGCGGGCGCCAAGCGCGCGCTGCCGCTGCCGGTCAGCGTGCCTTCCCACTGCGCGCTGATGAAGCCGGCCGCCGAGCAGCTCCAGGCCTCGCTGGCCGCGGTGCCCTTCCTCGCGCCCGCCATCCCGGTGGTGCAGAATGCCGGGGCGCGCGTCGAGGCCGACGTGGACGCGATGCGCGCCGCGCTCATCCGCCAGCTCTACAGCCCTGTGCTGTGGGTGCAGTCGGTCGAGGTGCTGGCCGGCGCGGGCGTGACCCGCCTGCTGGAGTGCGGCCCGGGCAAGGTCCTGTGCGGCCTCAACAAGCGCATCGTGAAGGAACTGGACTGCGCCTCGCTGGAAACCGCCGACAGCTTCGCGGCGGCGCTGGCGTCCTGACCGGCCGCCCCGGCCCCCAACAAGGAGAAGAACACATGTCCCTGGCAGGCAAGATCGCCCTGGTCACCGGCGCCAGCCGCGGTATCGGCAAGGCCATCGCCCTGGAGCTGGCCCGTCGCGGCGCCACCGTCGTGGGCACCGCCACCACCCCCGCCGGCGCGGACGCCATCACCGCCTACCTGGGCGAGGCGGGCAACGCCGGCCGCGGCGTCGCCCTCGACGTGGCCGACCCCGCCTCCGTCGAGGCCGCCCTCGCGACCATCGCGGCCGAGGTCGGCGCCCCGCTGATCCTGGTGAACAATGCCGGCATCACCCGCGACAACCTCATGCTGCGCATGAAGGACGAGGAGTGGGAGGCGGTGATCAACACCAACCTCAACGCCATCTTCCGGATGAGCAAGGCCTGCCTGAAGGCCATGACCCGGGAGCGCTGGGGCCGCATCATCAACATCAGTTCCGTGGTCGGCTCGAGCGGGAACCCGGGGCAGGCCAACTACTGCGCCGCCAAGGCCGGCCTGGAGGGCTTCTCGCGCGCGCTGGCCCGCGAGATCGGCTCGCGCAACATCACTGTCAATGCCGTGGCGCCGGGCTTCATCGCCACCGACATGACCCATGTCCTGCCGGAGGAACAGAAGGAAAAGCTGCTGGCCTCCATCCCGGCGGGCCGCCTGGGCCAGCCCGAGGACATCGCCGCCGCGGTGGGCTTCCTGGCTTCGGCGGAGGCGTCCTACATCACCGGCGTCACGCTCCATGTGAATGGCGGTATGTATATGGAATAACAGGGATTTTTCCTGTTTCCAAGGTTGCAACAAACCCTTACCTTTGCCGGATTCGCCGGCTTGCCCTCACTAGGGGGCTCCCATAAACTAGCGCGGGTTCCGGCAAGGACCGACCACCTGAGGAGAAAAAGCGTGAGCACTATCGAAGAACGGGTCAAGAAAATCGTCGCCGAGCAGCTGGGCGTGAAGCTGGAGGATGTCACCAGCGAAGCCTCTTTCGTGGATGACCTTGGCGCCGACTCCCTCGACACCGTTGAACTGGTGATGGCTCTCGAAGAGGAATTCGAACTGGAGATTCCCGACGAGGAAGCCGAGAAGATCAGCACGGTGCAGAACGCGATCGACTACATCGTCGCCAACAGCAAGTAATCCGCTGTTGCCGGAAAAGCCGCAGTCCTGCGATCCATGGGGGCTGCGGCTTTTGCACATCTGGAGACCGATTTTCCGCAGGGCGCCCTTGCGGATCTCCGGCCGCCGCGACACAGTGGCGGCAACCACGGCCCCCGGGGGCCGGCAGTTCACATGAGGACCTGAAATGGCACGTCGTCGCGTCGTGATCACCGGCATGGGCATGCTCACGCCCCTCGGTAATTCCGTGCAGTCCACGTGGGAGGGCATCGTCGCCGGCAAGAGCGGCATCTCGATGATCGACCACTTCGATACGACCCAGTACCCGACCCGCTTCGCCGGCCTCATCCGCGACTTCGACGTGGAGCCGTACATGCCCGCCAAGGACGCGCGCCGCCTGGACGAGTGCATCCAGTACGGCCTCGCCGCGGGCATGCAGGCCTTCCAGGACGCCGGCATCGAGGTCACGGAGGCCAACGCCCACCGCATCGGCGTCGCCGCCGGCTCCGGCATCGGCGGCCTCACGTCCATCGAGCGCAACCACGAGGCGTTGCAGGAAGGCGGGCCGCGCAAGGTCTCGCCGTTCTTCGTGCCGGGCTCCATCATCAACATGACGGCCGGCATGCTGGCCATCAAGCTCGGGCTCAAGGGCCCCAACATCGCCCTGGTCACGGCCTGCACCACCGGCACCCATTCCATCGGCCTCGCCGCGCGCATGATCACCTACGGCGACGCCGACGTGATGCTGGCCGGCGGCAGCGAGAAGGGCTCGACCCCGCTCGGCATGGCCGGTTTCAGCGCGGCCCGCGCGCTGTCCACGCGCAACGACGATCCGCAGGCGGCGAGCCGACCCTGGGACCGCGACCGCGACGGCTTCGTGCTGGGCGATGGCGCCGGCATGATCGTGCTGGAGGAGTACGAGCATGCGCGCGCGCGTGGCGCCCGCATCTATGCCGAGCTCATCGGCTTCGGCATGAGCGACGACGCCTTCCACATGACCGCGCCATCCGAGGGCGGCGCGGGCGCCGCGACGTCGATGCGCAACGCCCTGCGCGACGCCGGCCTCAACGGCGACGAGGTGCAGTACATCAATGCGCACGGCACCTCGACCCCGGCCGGCGACATCGCCGAGACGCAGGCGGTGCAGGCGGTGTTCGGCGACTACGCGCCGAAGCTCGCGGTGAGCTCCACCAAGTCCATGGTGGGCCACCTGCTGGGCGCGGCGGGCGCGGTGGAGGCCATCTTCTCCATCCTCGCCATCCGCGACAGCGTGGCGCCGCCCACCATCAACCTCGACAATCCCGGCGAGGGCTGCGTGCTTGACTACGTGCCCGGGCAGGCGCGCGCCATGAAGATCGACATCGCGCTTTCCAACTCCTTCGGTTTCGGCGGGACCAACGGCACCCTCATCTTCCGGCGGGTCTGATGCTTTATCCGGTGTGGGTCAACGGGGTCGAGGACGGTCGCGTGCATCCGTCGGACCGCGGCCTCGCCTTCGGTGACGGCCTCTTCGAGACGATGCGCGTGGAGCAGGGGCGGGTGGTCCTGCTGCAGGAGCACCTTGAGCGCCTGACCGTCGGCGCGGCGGCGCTGGCGATCCCGCTGGAGCCGGCGGTGGTGCGTGACCGCCTGCCCGCCTTCCTCGCGACCTGCCCGGCGGAATGCGTCGCCAAGATCATCGTCACGCGCGGCGTCAGCGGCCGCGGCTACCTGCCGGACCCGCTCGCGACGCCCACGGTCATCTTCAGCGCGCATCCGCTGCCGGCGGTGCCGGCCGCGCATGCCGAGTCGGGCATCCGCGCCGCGGTATGCGCGCTGCGGCTGGCCGAGCAGCCGGCGCTGGCCGGCCACAAGCACCTCAACCGCCTCGAGCAGGTACTGCT
>DASUDN010000026.1:0-16897 GCA_036275595.1 Moraxellaceae bacterium | reverse complement strand
TACGCGCTCAAGATCACCGACCTCGACCCGCTGCCCTACGACCTGCTGTTCGAGCGCTTCCTGAACCCCGAGCGCGTGTCCATGCCCGACTTCGACGTCGACTTCTGCATGGACGGCCGCGACAGCGTCATCGACTACGTGGCCCAGGCCTACGGCCGCCAGGCCGTGTCGCAGATCATCACCTTCGGCACCATGGCGGCCAAGGCCGTGGTGCGTGACGTGGCGCGCGTGCAGGGCAAGTCCTACGGCCTCGCCGACCGCATCTCCAAGCTGATTCCCTTTACCCCCGGCATCTCCCTGGAGGAGGCGCGCAAGGAGGAGCCCCAGCTCGACGAGCTGCTCTCCAACCCGGCCATGAGCGACCACGAGGACGCCCTGGAAATCTGGGAGATGGCGCTCAAGCTGGAGGGCATCACCCGCGGCGTCGGCAAGCACGCCGGCGGCGTGCTGATCGCTCCCGGCAAGCTCACCGACTACACCGCCATCTTCTGCGACGAAGAAGGCCGCTGGGTCAGCCAGTACGACAAGGACGACGTGGAGCAGGTCGGCCTGGTGAAGTTCGACTTCCTCGGCCTGCGCACGCTGACCATCATCGACTGGGCCCTCAAGGACATCAACGCCAAGCGCGCGCGCGCGGGCGAGCCGCCGCTGGACATCATGGCGCTGCCGCTGGACGACCGCGAGTCGTACAAGCTGCTGCAGGAGGGGCGCACCACCGCCGTGTTCCAGCTGGAATCGCGTGGCATGAAGGAGCTGCTGAAGAAGCTCAAGCCCTCCAACTTCGAAGACCTCATCGCGCTCGTGGCGCTCTACCGTCCCGGACCCCTGGAGTCGGGCATGGTGGACGACTTCATCAACCGCAAGCACGGGCGCGCGGAAGTCGCCTACCCCGACGCGCAGTACCAGCACGAGTGCCTGGAACCGATCCTGAAGCCGACCTACGGCGTGATCGTGTACCAGGAGCAGGTGATGCAGATCGCCCAGGCCATGGCCGGCTACTCGCTCGGCGGCGCCGACATGCTGCGCCGCGCCATGGGCAAGAAGAAGCCCGAGGAGATGGCCAAGGAGCGCGTCAAGTTCATGGCGGGCGCCGAGGCGCAGAAGATCGACGCCGACCTGGCCGGCCACATCTTCGACCTGATGGAGAAGTTCGCCGGCTACGGCTTCAACAAGTCGCATTCCGCCGCCTATGCGCTGGTGTCCTACCAGACCGCCTGGCTCAAGGTGCACTACCCGGCGGAGTTCATGGCCGCGGTGCTCTCCTCGGAAATGCACAACACGGACAAGATCGTGACCTTCGTCGAGGAGTGTCGCGAGATGAAGCTGCGCATCGAGACGCCGGACGTGAACCACGGCAGCTTCAAGTTCGTGACCCGCGACAACGGCCACATCGTCTACGGCCTCGGCGCCATCAAGGGCGTGGGCGAGGGGCCGGTGGAGAGCATCACCACGGCGCGCGACGCCGACGGCCCCTTCAAGGACCTGTTCGACTTCACCCGCCGCATCGACCTGCGCAAGTGCAACAAGCGCACGCTGGAGGCGCTGGTGCGCGCCGGCGCCCTCGATGCGCTGGGGCCGCACCGCGGCGCCATCATGGCCTCGCTGGACGAGGCGGTGGCCGCGGCGGAGCAGCAGGCGCGCAATGCCGACGCCGGCATGGTCGACCTGTTCGGCGACGTGGTGGAGGCGGCGCCCTCCGGCGAGTTCGTGGAAGCCCTGCCGTGGACGGACGACGAACGTCTCATGGCGGAAAAGGAGACCCTGGGGCTATACCTCACCGGCCATCCCATCGACCAGTACGAGCCCGAGCTCAAGCGCTTCGTGGAGCAGCGCCTGGCCGACCTGCAGCCGACGCGGCGCGGCGTCACCACGACCGTGGCCGGCCTGGTGCTGTCCTCGCGCATCCAGAAGGGCCAGCGCGGCTCGCGCGCCTTCGTGCTGCTGGACGACCGCACCGGGCGCATCGAGGCGGCGCTGTTCAGCGACAGCTACGAGCAGTTCAAGCACCTCATCGTGAAGGACACGGTGGTGGTGGTGGAGGGCGAGGTCAGCCATGACGACTATTCCGGCGGCCTCAAGATGGTGGTGCGCAAAGTCATGAGCCTGGCCGAGGCCCGTGCCGCGCGCAGCCGCGGCCTGGAGCTGAAGCTGGAGGGGTCGCGCCTGGGGATGCGCTTCGGCGCGGAGCTGCACGCGCTGCTGACCGCGCACCGCCCGGCCGGCGGGGGCGGCTGCCCGGTGCGCGTGCGCTACCGGTCGCCGCAGGCCGAGGCCGTGCTGCGCCTGGGCGAGGGCTGGCGGGTGCAGGCCACCGACGAGCTGCTCAAGCGCCTGCGCCAGCAGTACGGCAGCGAGGCCGTCGAGGTCCTCTACTAGGGTTGTCAGGACGGGCCAGCCGCCTGCCCTGACGGGGTGAATGACTTTTCGGCCGGGATGGTAGACTCCCGGCAACCGGTCGGATCGGGCCTTGCCCGCAGAGGATGCATGAATGAATCCGAACTATCTTGATTTCGAACAGCCAATCGCCGAACTCGAGGCCAAGATCGAGGGCCTGCGGCTGGTGGGCTCGGGCACGGGCCTCAACATCAACGAGGAAATCGGCCGCCTCCAGGACAAGAACCTCAAGTTGACCGAGGAGATCTTTTCCAAGCTGTCCGCCTGGCAGGTGTCCCAGCTGGCGCGTCATCCGCGCAGGCCCTATATGCTGGACTACATCGAGCGCATCTTCACGGACTTCGACGAGCTGCACGGTGACCGCGTGTTCGGCGACGACCCCGCCATCGTGGGCGGGCCGGCGCGCCTGCAGGGCGAGGCCGTCATGGTCATCGGCCACCAGAAGGGCCGCGATGTGAAGGAAAAGGTGCGCCGCAACTTCGGCATGCCCAAGCCCGAGGGCTACCGCAAGGCGCTGCGCCTGATGGAGATGGCGGAGCGCTTCCGCATGCCCATTCTCACCTTCATCGATACCCCCGGCGCCTATCCCGGCATCGACGCCGAGGAGCGCGGCCAGTCCGAGGCCATCGCGCGCAACCTGGCGGTGATGTCGCGCCTGAAGACGCCCATCGTGTCCACGGTGATCGGCGAGGGCGGCTCCGGCGGCGCGCTGGCCATCGGCGTCTGCGATGCGCTGCTGATGTTGCAGTACAGCACCTACTCCGTGATTTCCCCCGAAGGCTGCGCCTCCATCCTCTGGAAGACGGCCGACAAGGCGCCCGAGGCGGCCGAGGCCATGGGCCTCACCGCGGAGCGCCTCCGGCAGCTCGGCTTCGTCGACGAGCTCGTGAAGGAGCCGCTGGGCGGCGCCCATCGCGATTTCGACGTCATGGCCGACAACCTGCGCAAGGCGCTGGTGCGCCAGCTCAAGAAGCTGCGCGCCATGGACAGCGGCCGCCTGCTCGAGCGCCGCTACGAGCGCCTGCTGAGCTACGGCACGGCCAACACGCCGGCGGCGGACGAAGCCTGAGCCCGCGCGCATGAGTCCCGCCCCCGCCACGACGCCGGCTTCCGCCGGCGTTTTGCTGCCTGAGGCGGCGCTGCGGCAATTCCTGGCGCGGCAGCTGCCGGGGAGCGGCGTGCACACCCTGGTGGTGGCGCTGTCCGGCGGCCTGGACTCGCGCGTGCTGCTGCATGCGCTCGCGCGCGTGGCGCCCGCCTTCGGCGTCGCGGTGCGCGCGCTGCACGTGCACCACGGCCTGAGTCCCAACGCCGATGCCTGGGCGGCGCGCGCGCAGGACGTCTGCGCCGCGGAGGGCGTGGCCTGCGCGCTGCAGCGCGTGACGGTGGCGCCGGGCGCCAGCCGGGAGAACGCCGCGCGCGAGGCGCGCCAGGGCGCCTTCCGGGCCGCGCTGGCGCCGGGCGAGGCCCTGCTGCTGGCGCAGCACCGCGACGACCAGGCCGAGACCGTGCTGTTCCGCCTGCTGCGCGGCGCCGGCCTCGCCGGCCTGGGCGGCATGCGCGCCAGCAGCCGCCAGCGGCGCGCGGACGGCGGCGCCGCGCCGCGCTGGCGCCCCTTCCTGGACCTGCCGCGCGCGGCGCTGGCCACCTATGCCGCGGCGCGTGGCCTGGCCTGGGTGGACGACGAGTCCAATGCCGACACTTCGCTCGACCGCAACTTCCTGCGCCACGAGATCCTGCCGCGCCTGCTCGCGCGTTGGCCGGCGGTGGCGCGCACCCTGGCCGACACCGCGCTGCGCCTGCAGGAGGCCGAGGACCTGCTGCAGGCGCTGGCGGAAGAGCTGGCGGCGGATGCCATCGATTCCCGGGGCCGGCTGCGCGTGGATGCCGTGCGCGCGCTGCCGCCGCCGCGGCAGCGCCTGTTGCTGCGCCACTGGTTGCAGCGCCGTGGCTTTCGCGCGCCCGACGCGGCGGTGCTGGAACGGCTGCGCGTGGATGCGCTGACGCCGCGCGCCGACGCGGCGCCGCGCGTGGCCTGGCCGGACGGCGAGGTGCGGCGCTACCGCGGGCACCTGTACGCCCTGGTGCCGCTGCCGGCGCCGCCCGGGGACTGGAGCGTGTCGTGGGACGGCGCCGCGCCACTGGTGCTGCCCGATGGTCGCCGCCTGGAACTGGAGGGCGAGAAAGCGCCCCCGTTTCCCTGGCGTGTCCGCTTCCGCGCCGGCGGCGAGCGCCTGCGCGCCACGCCCGGCGCGCCCTCGCGCGAGCTCCGGACCTGGCTGCAGGAGCAGGGCGTGCCGCCCTGGGAGCGTGAGCGCCTGCCCCTGGTCCTGGCCGGCGACACGCTCATCGCGGTGGGCGACCTGGACTGGCCCGCGCCGCGGCCCTGGCGCCTGCGCCTGCGCGCGCCCGCCGCCCCATGAAAAAAGCCGCCTTCGGGCGGCTTTTTTCATGGGGCCGGCGTGCCCGGCCTCAGACCTTGCGCAGCACCAGCGAGGCGTTGGTGCCGCCGAAGCCGAAGCTGTTGGACATGACGGTGCGCAGGCCGGCCTTCTCGAGGGTCTGGCGCACGATGGGGAAACCCTCCGCGCCCGGGTCCAGCGTCTCGATGTTGGCGGAGCCGGCGATGAAGTCGCCCTCCAGCATCAGCAGGCAGTAGATGGCTTCCTGCACGCCCGCCGCGCCCAGCGAGTGGCCGGACAGCGACTTGGTGGAGGAGATGCGCGGCACCTTGCCGCCGAAAGCCTCCGCCGCGGCGCGCAGCTCGACGATGTCGCCGGCCGGCGTGGAGGTGCCGTGCGCGTTCAGGTAGTCCACCGGGGTGTCGACCGTGGCGAGCGCGAGCTGCATGCAGCGCATGGCGCCTTCGCCGCTCGGGGCCACCATGTCGGCGCCGTCGCTGGTGGCGGCATAGCCCACCACCTCGGCGTAGATATGCGCGCCGCGGCGCAGCGCGTGCTCGTATTCCTCGAGCACGACGATGCCGCCGCCGCCGGCGATGACGAAGCCGTCACGATTGGCATCGTAGGCGCGCGCCGCCGATTCCGGGGTGGCGTTGTACTTGCTGGACATGGCGCCCATGGCGTCGAACAGGCAGGCCAGGGTCCAGTGCTCCTCCTCGGCGCCGCCCGCAAACATCACGTCCTGCTTGCCGAGCTGGATCTGCTCGACGGCGGTGCCGATGCAGTGGGCGCTGGTGGCGCAGGCCGAGGAGATGGAGTAGTTGATGCCCTTGATGCGGAAGGACGTGCTGAGGCAGGCGGACACCGTGCTGCTCATGCAGCGCGGCACCATGTAGGGCCCGACGCGCTTGATGCCCTTGCTGCGGGCGATGTCGGCGGCCTCGACCTGGTTGGAGGTGGAGGGGCCGCCGGAGCCGGCGATGAGGCCCGTGCGCGGGTGCGACACCACCTCCTCGGGCAGGCCGGCGTCGGCGATGGCGTTCTTCATGGCCACGTAGGCGTAGGCGGCGGTGTCGCCCATGAAGCGCTTGTCCTTGCGGTCGATCAGCGCCTCGAGGTCGATCTCGGGGCGGCCGCTGACCTGGCTGCGGAAGCCCATCTCGGCGAACACCGGGTTGGCGCGGATGCCGGAACGCATGTGGCGCAGGCTGTCGGTGACGGTGGCCTTGTCATTGCCCAGGCTGGAGACGATGCCAAGGCCGGTGATGACGACACGTCGCATAGGTGGATCCTCGTTTGGTGCGGCATCCTGCCGCGGATGCGGCGCCGGCGGTTGCCGGCGCCTGCTGCTGCGACCTTCCCTGGCGGGGCGCGGCGCGCGGACGCGCCGTGGATCAGAAGCTGTCGGTGCTGGTGAACAGCCCGCAGCGCAGGTCCTGCGCCGTGTAGATTTCGCGGCCATCGACTGACATGGAGGCGTCGGCGATGCCCATGACCAGTTTACGCTCCACCACGCGCTTCAGATGCAGGTGGTAGGTCACCTTCTGGTGCTGCGGCAGCACCTGGCCGAAGAACTTGATCTCGCCCGCGCCCAGGGCGCGGCCGCGGCCGGGATTGCCGCGCCAGGCCAGCCAGAAGCCCAGCAGCTGCCACATGGCGTCGACGCCGAGGCAGCCCGGCATCACCGGGTCGCCCTCGAAGTGGCAGCCGAAGAACCAGAGGTCCGGACGGATGTCGAGCTCGGCGATGACCTCGCCCTTGCCGTGGTTGCCGCCCTCGTCGGTGATGCGGATGACGCGGTCCATCATCAGCATGTTGGGCAGGGGCAGGCGGGCGTTGCCGGGGCCGAACATGTCGCCATGGCCACAGGCCAGCAGTTCGTCGCGGCTGAAAGAGTGCTTGCGCATGAAGAAACAGTCCTTGCTCGTAAAGCGGGCAGGTACGGAGCGGCGGGAAATGTTGCTTTTATGTATCCCGCGCCGCCGGATGGATCCGGCCCCGGGATTCTAACAGGGGGATTGTTGCGCTCCCGTGGCCCCGCTCCGCAACATGTTTCCAAATATTTACGGCGACCCCTCCCGGAGCGGGCGCGGCGGGCTGGACTTGGGGGGAGGGCTGCGTATGATGGCGCCGTCCCCGGCGCCCGGCCGGGGCCGGTCCTGTGGAGTCCCTGATGCTGGCGGAACTCGGCCATTTCGCGCTCGTACTGGCCCTGGCGGTCGCCGTGGTCCAGATCGTCCTTCCCCTGTATGGCGTATGGGCCCGCAACGGCGCCGCCCAGTCCGTGGCCCGGCAGGCCGCCTGGACGCAGTTCGCCCTGCTGCTCTTCGCCTTCCTGGCCCTGACCTGGGCCTTCATCCACAACGACTTCACCCTGGACTACGTGGCGCGGCAGAGCAACACCCGCCTGCCGGTCTGGTACAAGGTGTCCTCGGTCTGGGGCGGCCATGAGGGCTCCCTGCTGCTGTGGGCGCTGGTGCTGGCGGGCTGGACCGCCGCGGTGGCCACGTTCAGCCGCAGCCTGCCCCAGGCCATGGTGGCGCGCGTGCTGGCGCTGCTGGGCGCGGTCAGCGTCGCCTTCCTGCTCTTCATCCTGCTGACCTCCAACCCCTTCGCGCGCCTGCTGCCGGACTTCCCGCCCGACGGCAACGACCTCAATCCGCTGCTGCAGGATCCCGGCCTCATCTTCCATCCGCCCATGCTCTACATGGGCTACGTGGGCTTCGCCGTGCCCTTTGCCTTCGCGCTGGCCGGCCTGCTCGGCGGTCGCCTGGACTCGGCCTGGGCGCGCTGGTCCCGGCCCTGGACGCTGGCGGCCTGGTGCTTCCTGACCCTCGGCATCGCGCTCGGCTCCTGGTGGGCCTATTACGAGCTCGGCTGGGGTGGCTGGTGGTTCTGGGACCCGGTCGAGAACGCCTCCCTCATGCCCTGGCTGGCCGGCACCGCGCTGCTGCACTCGCTGGCGGTGACGGAAAAGCGCGGCGTGTTCAAGGCCTGGACGGTGATGCTGGCCATCATCGCCTTCGCGCTCAGCCTGCTCGGCACCTTCCTCGTGCGCTCGGGCGTGCTGACCTCGGTGCATGCCTTTGCCTCCGATCCTTCGCGCGGCCTGTTCGTGCTAGGCATCCTGGCCGTGGTGGTCGGCGGCTCGCTGACGCTGTTCGCGGTGCGCGCGCCGCTGCTGGCCTCGGAGTCGCGCTACCAGCTCGTCTCGCGCGAGATGTTCCTGCTCGCCAATAACCTGCTGTTGCTGACCATCACCACGGTGGTGCTGCTCGGCACGCTGTTCCCGCTGGTGGCGGACGCCTTCGACCTCGGCAAGATTTCCGTGGGGCCGCCGTACTTCAACCTGCTGTCCGTGCCGCTGATGCTGCTCCTGCTGGTCTTCCTCGGCATGGGGCCGCAGGCCAACTGGAAGCGCGACGACGGCCTGCGCCTGCTGCGTCCCTACGGCGCCCTCCTCGCGGCGGCGCTGGTGCTGGGCGTGGCGCTGCCGCTGCTGTGGTTCGGCACCGGCTCGTTCCTGGTCACGGCGAGCGTCACGCTCTGCCTGGCGGTGTTCCTCAGCATGGCGCGCGACGTGGCGCAGAAGGTGCGCGGCGCCAAGGGTGGCACCCTCGCCGGCCTGCGCCGCCTCTCGCGCGGCTACGTGGGCATGCAGCTGGCGCATGCCGGCCTGCTCGTGGCCGTGGTCGGCGCGACGCTGACCTCGCACTACAGCATCGAGCACGACCTGCGCATGGCGCCCGGCGACCGCATCAGCGAGGGCCGCTACACCTTCGTGTTCCAGGGCGTGGAGGAGCGCACGGGGCCCAACTACACCGCCCGCCGCGGCGACTTCCAGGTGTTGCGTGGCGACACCGAGGTGGCGCGGCTGCATCCGGAAAAGCGCGTCTATGACGTGCAGCGCAACATGATGACCGAGGCCGCCATCGACGCCGGCCTGTTCCGCGACCTCTACATCGCGCTCGGCGAGCCGTTGGACGCCGGTCCCGCCGGCCAGGCCTGGGCCGTGCGCCTTTATTACAAGCCCTTCGTGCGCTGGCTGTGGCTGGGCGCGCTGTTCATGGCCGCCGGCGGCATGGTGGCCGCCAGCGACCGCCGCTACCGCCTGCGCAAGGCCGCGCCCGTCCCCGCGGGCGCCACCGAGACCGCGTCATGACCAAGTCCACCCGCATCCTGCTGTTCGCCCTGCCGCTGCTGGGCTTCATCGCGCTCGCGGCGCTGCTCGGCAGCCGCCTCGGCACCGACCCCTCGGTGCTGCCTTCCGCCCGGGTCGGCCAGCCCATGCCGGCGTTCACGCTGGCCTCGCTGCAGGCGCCCGGAAAGACGCTGACCGCCGCTGACTTCAAGGGCGAGGTCGCCATCCTCAACGTGTGGGCCACCTGGTGCATCTCCTGCCAGGTCGAGCACCCCGTGCTCATGGACCTGAGCCGCCAGGGCGTTCCCATCTACGGCATCAACTACAAGGACGAGCGCGAGGCCGCGCTCAAGTACCTGGAGCTGCACGGCAATCCCTTCCGCGTCGTGGTCTCCGACGACCGCGGCGACCTCGGCCTGGACCTGGGCGTGTACGGCGCGCCCGAGACCTACCTGCTCGACCGCGACGGCAACATCCGCTACCGCCTGGTGGGCGTGCTGGATCCGGACAAGTGGGAAAAGGACCTGAAACCGCGCTATGAGGCGCTGCGCGCGGGCCGGCCGCTGCCCCCCGAAGGAGGTGCCTGATGCATCGCCTGCTGTTGCTGCTGGCGCTGCTGCTGGCGGGCGGCTCCGCCCTCGCCACCATCGACGCCTACGAGTTCCGCACCCCGGCCGAGGAGCAGCGTTTCCGCGCCCTCGTCGAGGAGCTGCGCTGCCCCAAGTGCCAGAACACCAACCTCGCCGGCTCCGACGCGGCGGTGGCGCAGGACCTCAAGGACCGTGTCTACCGCCTGATCCAGGAAGGCAAGACCGACGCCGAGATCCGGCAGCACCTGGTGGACCGCTACGGCGACTTCATCACCTACAAGCCGCCGGTGCGCGGCGGCACGCTGTTGCTGTGGGCCGGCCCCGCGCTGCTGCTGCTGGTGGTCGGCGCCGTGCTGGTGTGGCGCGTGCGCCGTCCCGCCGCCGCGCCGGCGCCGCTCTCCGACGAGGAACAGCGCCGCCTGCGGCAGCTGCTCGATGACCCGGACTTCAAGGGCTGATCCACGATGACGATCCTGTTCTGGGCGCTGGCCGTCGCGCTCTCCCTCCTGGCGGCCGCCGCCATCGTCTGGCCGCTGTGGCGCAACCGCCACGGCGACGCGGGCCAGGACCTGCTGGCGCTGAACCGGCGCGTGTTCCGCGAGCGCCTGGCCGAACTCGAGCGCGATCGCGCCGAGGGGCGCACCGACGAAGCGACCTTCGTCGAATTGCGCACCGAGCTGGAACGCAACATGCTCACCCTGGAGCCCGCGGTCGCGGAGGGCGCCTCGGCGCGCTTCTCGCCGCGCGTGGTGAGCGTTCTGGTGCTGCTGGCGTTGCCGCTGATGGCCCTCGGCTTCTACCGCTACGCGGCGGCCCCCCAGGGCCTGGGCGCGTGGTGGGAGCTGCGCGAGGAGATGGGGCCGTCGGTGGACAAGCTGATGCGCGGCGAGCCGCCCAGCGAGGCCGACGCCCGTGCCCACACCATCGCCGACTTCGTGCGCCTGCTGCAGGACCGCCTGCAGCGCGAGCCGAAGAACGACGAGGGCTGGTTCATGCTGGGCGTGGCCTACATGCAGCTCGAGATGGTGCAGCCGGCCAGCACCGCCTTCGAGCATGCGTGGCGGCTGCGGCCGTCGGAGCCGCGCTATGCGCTGCTGTATGCGCAGACCCGCATCTTCGCCAACCAGGGCCAGCTGGATCCGCTGACCCGGCGCCTGCTGGACGAGGTGCTGGCAGGCCAGCCCGGCCACGAGGGCGCGCTGGTGATGTACGGACTGGCGGCCTACCAGGGTGGCGACTACGCCACCGCGGCGGCGCGCCTCGAGGAATTCCAGCGCCATCGCGCCGCGCGCGGCGCGCCGGCCGGCTCGCCCATGGTGGCGCAGGTCAGCGCGGCGCTGGCCGACGCCCGCGCCCGCCTGAAGGCGTCCGCGTCGGGCCAGGTGGCCAGTCGCAGCGGCGGCATCACCGTCAAGGTGCGGGTGGACCGCGCCGTGGCGGGCCGTTTTGCGCCGGGCGACACGCTGTATGTCTTTGCCAAGCCGCTGGCCGGGCCGCCCATGCCGCTGGCGGTGGTGCGGCGCGGCGCCGGCGAGCTGCCGCTGACGCTGGAGCTGGACGACAGCCAGAGCATGATGCCGCAGCGGCCGCTGTCATCGGTGCGGGAAGTCGCCGTCAGCGCCCGCATCTCCCGCCACGGCGGTCCGGACCCCCAGCCGGGGGACCTGGAAGCGGTGGCGGTGCCGGTGCGCCAGGGCGGGCAGCACCAGACCGTGGAACTGGTCATCCAGAGCGTGCGCTGAGCCGGCGGGCCGGGCGCCCGCGAGGGGAGGCGGGCGCTTGGCGTGGCGGGGCGCAGGGGGGTATCCTTGCCCCTTTTCCGGCGCTGACTGTCCCAGACCCGGCGTCGAATCCGGGCCCGTCTGCTGTGCGGTTACTATTCTTGACGTTTCGTGGAGTGACAAACGTATGCGCATCATCCTGCTGGGCGCGCCTGGCGCGGGCAAGGGCACCCAGGCCCAGTCCATCATGCAGAAGTACGGCATCCCCCAGATTTCCACCGGCGACATGCTGCGCGCTGCCGTGAAGGCGGGCACCGAGCTCGGCCTCGCGGCCAAGAAGATCATGGATGCGGGCGGCCTGGTGTCCGACGACATCATCATCGGCCTGGTCAAGGACCGCATCGCCCAGCCCGACTGCGCCAAGGGTTTCCTCTTCGACGGTTTCCCGCGCACGATTCCCCAGGCCCAGGCCATGATCGACGCCGGCGTCAACATCGACCACGTCATCGAGATCAACGTGGACGACGCCGAGATCATCGAGCGCCTGTCCGGCCGCCGCGTGCACCCCGGCTCCGGCCGCGTCTACCACGTCCGCTACAACCCGCCCAAGGTCGCCGGCAAGGACGACGTGACCGGGGAGGACCTGGTGCAGCGCGACGACGACAAGGAAGACACCATCAAGAAGCGCCTCGAGGTCTACCACACCCAGACCGCGCAGCTCGTGGGCTTCTACCAGAAGCTGTCCCAGGCTGGTAATACCACTGCGCCGCGCTATACCCGCATCGAAGGCGTGGGCCCGGTGGAGGAAATCTCCGCCCGTGTCTTCGCCGCGCTGGCCTGATCGCGCTTCTTTTATATAGAAGCGTCCGCCAGGACCGCGCTACCGCGCCGCACCCGGAACGCCGTGCACCCGCACGGCGTTCTGCTTTCCGGGAGCCGGCTGGACAAGCGCAGGCTCCTGTCGCCTTCCGGGGGCGGTGGCGATTTGCTTGAATACGCCCACTTCCACCTGCCGGAGCCTTCCATGCCGGACTCTTCCCGCCCCCGCCTGGGCGTCGTGCTCGTCAACCTGGGCACGCCCGATGCCCCGACGCCCGCGGCGGTGCGCCGCTACCTGCGCGAATTCCTCTCCGATACCCGGGTGATCGAGGTGCCGCGCCCGGTGTGGTGGCTCATCCTCAATCTCTTCATCCTGCCCTTCCGCCCGCGGCGCGTGGCGCGCGCCTACGCTTCCATCTGGCAGGACGGGGAGTCGCCCATGCGCAGCCTCCTGAAGGCGCAATGCGGCAGGCTCGGTACCGCGCTCGCGGCGGCCTACCCGCAGGCGGACATCACGGTGCTGCCGGCCATGAGCTACGGCCAGCCTGCCCTGGCCACGGCGATGGCGCAGCTCACCGGCGCGGGCATCGAGCGCATCGTGGTGCTGCCGCTGTTCCCGCAGTATTCCGCCACCAGCACCGGGGCCGGCGTCGACGCCCTGTCGCGCTGGATGCTGCGCCAGCGCAACCTGCCGGGCGTGAGCGTGATCAAGGACTACCACCTGCATCCGCAGTACATCGCCGCCCTGGCGGCGAGCGTGCGCGAGCATCGCGCCGTCCATGGCGGCGCCGACAAGCTGCTCTTTTCCTTCCACGGGATTCCCGAGGCCTATGCCCGCAAGGGCGACCCCTATCCGGACCGCTGCCGCGAAACCGCCGCTGCCGTCGCGTCCGCGCTCGGGCTGGAGGAGGGGAGCTGGGCCTGCAGCTTCCAGTCCCGCTTCGGCCGCCAGCCCTGGGTGCAGCCCTACACCGATGTCACCCTGGCGCAGTGGGGCGCGGCCGGCGTCGGCTCGGTGCAGGTGCTGTGCCCGGCCTTCTCGGCCGACTGCCTGGAGACGCTGGAGGAAATCGCGGAGGAAAACCGCGAGCTGTTCCTCCATGCCGGCGGCAAGGCCTACCAGTACATTCCCGCGCTCAACATCCGTGACGACCACATCGCCCTGATGGCGGCGCTGGTGCGCCCCCACCTCGACGCGCACCTGCGCGCCTGACGCCGTTACGCCGGATTTTCTCCTTCGCACCGGGCCCATGGCCCGGTGTTTTCATTTGGGAGGCGGCGCGCGTGTCACGGTGTTACCGGAATTCCCCGTTTCATGGGGAGACGTGCCCCGCGCTGGAATATTTTTCCCGCCCGCCGTGCTCGCCGTGTGCGAGTGATGGCATGCGATGGACAAAAAAGGACAAATTCACCCGTATGCGCATCGGGCGGCATGCGCATCACGGTGAGTCGCGTGCGATCCGGCGCGGTGGCGACGCTGCGCACGCGGGCGTGAACGGTACCTGGAGGGGGATGAAATGCACGCTGGCGTGTCCCGCGCCCGGGTGCATGCGGCGATGCGCGTGAGCCGGAAGAGGGGACGCGCGCGACGCGATGGCGGCGTCCGCAAATGGCATCCGGTGTCGCCAGCACCATGTCGACGGCGCCGCCAACGCGTCGCGAGAGGGGTGTTGTCGGGGTGGCGGCGGTGCGCGAAACGCGCTTCCGGGAATTTCACGAGGGCGCTTGCAGGGGGTGCGCGAGCTGTCGTCGGCAATTTCAGTGGCGGGTTTCGCGCCCCGCTCGCGCCACAAAAAAATGCGCTCGCGCGGGTGTTGAAGTGCGTTTGGAGTGCCAAAAATTCCGTTTTCGCGGTTTTTTTTCAAAAAAATCGCCAAAAAACACAATCAAGTGCTTGTATTTTGTACCAAGTGCTTTTTTTTTGTGCTAGTTTTCATTCCCGTAGTACACGCAGTTCGCATCTCAAAACTCCAAAGGAGGAGATCCTTAAATGGCTCGTTCCACGAAGAAAGCTGTTGCGAAGAAGCCGGCCCGCAAGCCTGCTGCCCGTCGTACCGCTCCCGTGACTACTGCTGCCACTTCCAAGGCCACTGATGCCGCCGCCAAGGCTGCTGCCGCTCTGAGTGCCGCCACCGCCGCCGCGAAGGCTGCCAAGACCCCGTCCGCCAAGGCCAAGGCCAATGCCAAGCTGAAGACCGCTCGCGCGGCTTCCCGCGTGGCGAAGGCTGCCCTGTCGAAGGCGAAGGTCCAGGCCGCTGTCGAGAAGGCCAAGTCCACCGCTGACGCCCGCGTGGCCAAGCTCGCTGCTTCCCTCGAGAAGAAGCGTGCCGCCGCTGTCGCCAAGGCTGCCAAGGCTGCTGAAGCCCGCATCGCCAAGGCCGACGCCGCCAAGGTGAAGGCTGCCGCGAAGAAGGCCGCCGCCAAGGTGAAGCTGGCTGCCAAGAAGGCTGCCGCCAAGCTGAAGGCGATGGCCAAGCGCGAAGCCGCCCGTGCCAAGGCTGCCGAGAAGGCCGCTGCCCGCAAGGCCGCTGCTGCCGCCAAGAAGGCCGCGAAGAAGGCTGCCGCCGCTGCGAAGAAGGCTTCCAAGCCCGCTCGCAAGGCCAAGCCCGCCCGCAAGGCCAAGGCTGCGCGCAAGCCCGCTGCGAAGAAGGCTGCCAAGCCCGCCGCGAAGAAGCCTGCTGCCAAGAAGGCTGCCAAGCCCGCCGCCAAGAAGGCTGCCAAGCCGAAGGCGCGTCGTGCTGCGAAGCCGAAGGCCAAGCCGGCTGCCGCTCCGGCCGCTGCCTGAGAATGAACCCCGCTTCGGCGGGGTTTTTTCTTTGCGGTCCGCGTGAGCGCGGGCCGTGGCGCACCTCCGGAGGCGCCACGGTCCGGCTCTCGCGGCCCCTCCCTCGCGGCGCGATGTGTGCGAGTGCCGCCGCCCCCTCACCGCCTGCCGTCCCGGCTGCGCGGACGTGTCGACTCCCCCCTGGATTCCGCAACTGACGCCCTGGCGCGCCGTTCGCCGATTTGCCCGCCTGCCACAAACATTGCCGGCCCGGGCTGGTAGAATCGCGCTTTACCCAGCTCCCGGTGTGCAATGTCCCAGCCCTTCGACAGCCAGGCCGTCCTCGGCGAACACGGCCGGCTCGCCGAGCACATTCCCGGCTTCCGTCCGCGCGCGTCCCAGCTCGAGATGGCGACGGCGGTGGCGGACGCGCTCGCGGAAAAGCGCATCCTCATGGTCGAGGCCGGCACCGGCACCGGCAAGACCTACGCCTACCTCGCGCCCGCGCTGCTCTCGGGCGAGAAGGTCATCGTCTCCACCGGCACCCGCAACCTGCAGGACCAGCTCTTCCATCGCGACCTCCCCACCATTCTCGAGGGGCTGGGCCTCAACGTGCGCACGGCCCTGCTCAAGGGGCGTGCCAACTACCTCTGCCCCTACCGCCTGCAGATCCACCAGGACGACGGCCGCTTCGAGAGCAAGCAGACCGTGCACGAGCTGCAGAAGGTGGCGGAGTGGGCGCAGGTGACCAAGAGCGGCGACATCGGCGAGCTCGCCGACCTGCCCGAGGACGCCAGCGTATGGCCGCTGGTGACCAGCACCGCCGACAACTGCCTGGGCCAGGACTGCCCCCTGCTGGACGAATGCCCGCTCATGCGCGCGCGGCAGAAGGCCAGCGAGGCCGAGCTCGTGGTGGTGAATCACCACCTCTTCTTCGCCGACATCGCCATCCGCGAGGAGGGCTTCGGCGAGCTGCTGCCCGACGCTACCGCGGTGATCTTCGACGAGGCGCACCAGCTGCCCGAGATTGCCTCCATGTTCTTCGGCGAAAGCATTTCCGCGCGCCAGCTGCATGACCTGTCCCAGGACGCGGTCAGCGAGATGCTGCAGAGCGCGGGCGAGATGCGCTCCATCCTCGACGCCGCCACCGCGCTCGACAACCGCGTCGCGGACATGCGCCTGGCCTTCGGCGACGAAAGCCGCAAGGGGACCTGGGGCGAGGTGGCCGGCCGCGAGGCCATGGCGCCCGCCATCGACGCGGTGAAGAAGGCGCTGGGCGAGCTCTCGAACAAGCTGGAGCACGCCAGCGGGCGCAGCAAGGGCATGGAGAACTGCCATCGCCGCGCCGAGGACCTGCTGGCGCTCTTCGAGAAGCTCACCGGGCCCACGCCGGCGGACCAGGTGCACTGGTTCGAGACCTTCCGCAAGGGCTTCGTGATCCAGTGGACGCCGCTGGACGTGGCCAAGCCCTTCCGCGACGTGGTGGGCTCCCGCAAGTCGGCCTGGGTCTTCACCTCGGCCACCCTGGCCGTGCACGACGATTTCCGGCACTTTGCCCTGCAGCTCGGCCTGGACGACTTGGTCTCGCTGCAGCTGCCCAGCCCCTTCGCCTACGAGAAGCAGGCCCTGTTCTACGTGCCGCGCGGCCTGCCCGACACCTCCGATCCGCGCTACACCCAGGCCGTGCTCGAGGCCGCGCTGCCGGTGCTGGAGGCCAGCCGCGGCCGCGCCTTCGTGCTCTTCACCAGCCACCGCGCCCTCAAGGAGGCCACCGAGTGGCTGCGCGGCCGCATCGACTACCCCATCCTGGTCCAGGGCAGCATGGCCAAGGGCGAGCTGCTGCGCCGCTTCCGCGAGCATGGCAACGCCGTCCTGCTCGCCACCGGCTCGTTCTGGGAGGGGGTGGACGTGCGTGGCGAGGCCCTGTCCTGCGTCATCATCGACAAGCTGCCCTTCGCCTCGCCCGGCGAGCCCGTTGTCGCCGCCCGCATCGATGCGTATAAAGCCCGGGGCCGCAACGCCTTCGCCAGCTACCAGCTGCCCGGCGCCATCATCGCCATGAAGCA
>DASUDN010000025.1:0-14693 GCA_036275595.1 Moraxellaceae bacterium | reverse complement strand
GAAGAGCGCATGGTCCGCATGAACGTCATGAACGACAGCCGCATCCGCGCCACCCGCATCAGTACCGCCGTCGCCTTTGTCCAGGACTATCAGGTCATGGAGAGCACGCGTGACGAGGACAGCGGCAACTGGCAGGCCCGGGTCAGCGCCGAGGTGGTGTCACCGCAGGCCCGGCTGGCCATGCGCCGCGAGAGCGTGCAGCTCTCGCTGCTGCCCTTCGTCGTGATGCAGGAAGAGGAAAGCGAGGTCGGCACCGCCGCGACCCAGGCCGCCATGAAGCAGACGCAGGCCGACCTCGCGAGCTTCCGCCAGCGTCTCCAGGGCCTGCTGCAGCAGCCGGGCCGCGTCACCTTCCATGCCCTGCCCCCCGCCCAGGAGGAAAAGTACGCCGGCGCGGCCGATACCCCGGGCAGCCAGGACTGGGACGCCTTGCGCGGCAGCACCGGCGCCAATCACTTCGTCACGGTGCAGGTCGAGGACTTCCGGCTCGAGCCGGTCAAGCTCAAGGGCAACATCATCACGCCGCGCCTGGACGGCGGCTTCACGCTGCACTACCGCCTGATCCGCGACGGGGACGGCCCGCCCGAGATCCTCAAGAGCGGCACCTTCACCATCGACACGCGCAGCCCCTGGCTGCGTCCCATCGCCATGTCGGAGTCCAGCCGGCAGGCCTCGCCGGAGGAGATCCGCAAGCGCATGGACGCCATCCACGCCCGCGTGGCGCAGCTGTTCGCCAGCACCATTCTGGCTGACATCGTGCTGCCGCAGGTCATGGCGCGCGAGGGCGACACGCTGCTGCTGCAGCGCGGCGCCTCGCAGCTGCGCGCGGGCGACCAGCTGGCCGTGCTCGGACCCGATGTCACCGAGACCGACAGCGGGACCGGCCTGCTGCAGCGTACGGACGGCATGCGCATCGCGGTGATCGAGGTGACGGAAAGCACGCCCGAGCGCGTGACGGCGCGCGTGGTCAAGGGCAACGTCTTCGCGGTACAGCCAGGCAGCCTGCTGCGACGCATCGGGGCGGGCAGCAGCGGCATCGCGGCCGCCGCGATACCGGAGGAAGAGGCACCTGTCGCCGGCACCAAGCGCTAGCGAGGCGTTTCAGAAACTTTCGGGATGGTCGCCTCGCGGGACGCGGCGGATCATCCCTCACGGCCCCCGGCAACGGGTGCCGGTCCAGAAGTCAGGATGGAATAGCAGGGACGCGTCTTCCATTCCGTGAGACCGCAGCACGCTGCGCGACGGTAGTGCAGGCCGGCCGGCTATTCCCCGCTATCCACGTAGGGGAACGCCATGGTTTTCTCGTCACCCATATTTCTCTTCGCCTTCCTGCCAATTTTCCTGCTCGTCTACTACCTGACGCCGTTCCGCGGCAAGTCCTATGTCATCCTCGCCGGCAGCTACCTGTTCTACGCCTGGTGGCGCCCCGACTACCTCCTGCTCTTCGTTGCGCTGACGGCGTGGAACTACGCCCTTGGCCTCGCCATCGCGCGGCGCGAGGAGGCCGCGGCGCGACGCTGGCTGGGGCTTGGCGTGATCAGCAACGTCGCGACGCTGTGCTACTTCAAGTACACCAACTTCGGCATCACCAACCTCAACGAGATCCTGGCCTGGCTGGGCAGCAAGCCGCTGCCGCTGGCCGACATCATCCTGCCCATCGGCATCTCCTTCTACCTGTTCCACTGCATCAGCTACCTGGTGGACATCTATCGCAAGGACGCGGAGCCGGTGACGCGCTTCGCGGACTTCGCCGCCTTCATCTCCCTGTTCCCGCAGCTCGTGGCCGGCCCCATCCTGCGCTACAAGGACCTGGACCCCCAGTTCCGCCAGCGCGAGCACAGCTGGGAGATGTTCAGCATCGGTGTCATGCGCTTCATCCAGGGCTTCGCCAAGAAGGTACTGATCGCGGACAGCCTGGCACCCCTGGTCGACCAGTGCTTCTCGGCACCGCAGCCCGGCTTCGTGGACAGCTGGCTGGGGGGCCTCGCGTTCACCGCCCAGCTCTATTTCGACTTTTCCGGTTACAGCTCCATGGCGGTGGGCCTGGGCTACATGATGGGCTTCAAGCTCGTCGAGAACTTCAACATGCCCTTCCTCAGCCAGTCCTTCTCGGAATTCTGGCGGCGCTGGCACATCAGCCTGTCCAGCTGGCTGCGCGACTACGTCTACATCCCGCTGGGCGGCAACACCGGCAGCACCCTGAAGACCTACCGCAACCTGTTCATCACCATGCTGATCTCGGGCATCTGGCATGGCGCCAACTGGACCTTCGTCGTCGTCGGCGCCTTCTATGGCGTCATCCTCTGCCTGGAGCGCTACTTCCGCCTGGCCAACCGCCGCAGCGAAGGCCTGGCGGGCGCCCTGCGGACTTTCGTCTGCATGGCCGTCACCGTGTTCGTGCTGACCATGTTCCGCGCGCCCAGCGTCCCCGACGGCCTGCGCATCTTCGCGGGCATGGCCGGCCTGCACGGCTGGTCCGGCGATGCCGTTCACCTGTTCTATCCGACCCTGGCGCTGCTCATGATCCCGGTGGCCTACCTGCTGGTCTACCTGGTGGAGCCGCTCTACATCGGCCGCGCGCCCTATCGCCCGGTCACGGCCTGGCAGCAGCGCGCCGACCTCGCCTATCTCGCCCTGGCCCTGCCGCTCTTTGCGCTCGCGGTCTCCCGCCTGCTGGCGCAGAGCTATTCCCCCTTCCTGTACTTCGCCTTCTGAGGAACCCTGCCATGGACATGCAAACCAGCAGTACCGTCATCCTCAGCCAGGGCAGCGCCGATTCGGGCACCTCGCTGCCGGGCAGCCTGCTTCGCTTCAACGCCATCGTGTGGGTGGCGGGACTGGCGGTAAGCCTCGCCGTCAGCATTCCCGCCGCGCTGCGCTACGAGCGCAGCACCACGCTCACCGTGCGCGACGGCCGCCTGGCGCTGGATTTCGAGCACTTCATCACGCGCGAGCATCCCTACCGCACTCCCTCGCTGAATGCCTGGACCGCGGCGGAGCTCTCCCTTTTCCAGGCGGGAAAGCCCGGCCTCGTCGTTGGCAGCGGTGGCTGGCTGTTCAGCACCGAGGAATTCCCGCTGCCCTCGCTGCGCACCCGTCATGTGCCAGCCAACGTCGCCCGCATGGCCACCATGGTGAAGGCGCTGGAGCAGCACGGCATCCGCACGGTAATCCTGCCGATTCCCGCCAAGGCCGACCTGTATGCGGAGGAGGTGCCGGGGGCGCTGCGCCCGCATGTGCTTGGCATGCGCGAGGTGGCGCGCGAGCTCGATGCCGCCGGCCTGGAATGGATTCCCCTCGCGCCCGCCTTCGAGCAGGCCAAGGCGCGCGGCGAGCAGGTGTTCTTCCGTACGGAGACGCACTGGACACCGGAGGGGGCCCGGCTGGCGGCGGCCACCACCGCCGCCTGGATACAGTCCCGCACACAGGAAGAATGGCCGCGTCGGCAGTTCGAAGTGGCGACCGGCAAGCCCCAGGCCCTGACCGGGGATCTCGAGAACTACCTGCCCCTCGCACCGCATTTCGCGGAGCTGCTGCCGCCTGGCGAAACCTTCACGCCCTACCGGTTCAGCAGCGGCAGCGTGTCGGATGACGAGGGCGCCCTGTTCAGCGACACCGCCAACCCGGTGGCCGTGGTGGGCACCAGCTACAGCGCCGACGAACGCTGGAGCTATCCGGGCTGGCTGCGCGTCGATCTCGGCACCGACATCGACAACATCTCGGAGAAAGGCAAGGGCCCCCTGGTGCCCATGGAGCGCTTCCAGAAGCTCGTTGCCGCCGGCAAGACGGGCGCCAAACTGGTGGTCTGGGAAATGCCTGTGCGCACGCTGGCAATGGACCTGTCGCCCCAACCCCGCAACGGCGGCCATTGAGGCCTGCCGCGCGATTCACGCTCGACCAAGGAGAGGTTCATGAAAATCAAGAAGCTGACGCTGTTGTCCTGCCTGACCCTTGCGCTCGGGGCACCGGGCGCCGCCGTTGCAGAAAAGCCGGGCCTGTACAAGGTTGCCCTGCCCCCGGGCAATGCCGGCATCCGCATCTTCAACGCCGGACCGGCGCTCACCTCCGGCTCCGCCCGCTTCGGCGAACGCCGCCTGGGGGCGCTCGGCACCGGCGAGGCCTCCCTGTACTACACGATGGTGGCGGGCTCGCGACAGGTCAGCTGCGGCGATCGCGCGATCATGACCAACATCCAGGAGGCCAAGTTCTACACCTTCGTCTGCGGCGGCCCCTACGAGGGCTCCCTGCTGGAGGATCCGCAGCCGACCAATGCGAACAAGACCTTCGTCATCCTCTACAACCTGACCCAGAAGGACAACATCAAGCTGATGACGTCCAACGGCAAGCTCAGCGTCGTGGACAGCACCGCGCAGAAGACCATGGGCGGACGCGAAATCAACCCGGTGCGCGTCGAGTTCGGCATCTTTGACAAGCAAAACCAGCGCCTGTTCGACATTGGTCAGGTCGCGCTGTCGCCGGAAAAGGTCTACAGCATCTTCGCCACGCAGGTCGCGGGCGAGGTGCGCGCCTATGTCCGCGAAAGCTTCCTGGCCTCGGAAATGTAAAGGGTGGCCATGAAAACACCGGGATTCGCCTTCTTGTCGCTTGCCCTCGCCGTGATGGCGGGCTCCGCCCGGGCCGCCTGCGGCCCGGGCAGCACCTGTTACGAGCTCTGCCCGGAAGTGGGGCTGGAAACGTCCTACAACACCGCCGGCAGCGCCATGCGCTACCTGTTCAACGGCAATGGCAGCTGGCTGTTCGCCACCGCGCTGGACCTGCGCCAGGACTTCACCTTCGGACCGGTCGCCATGGAGGGGATGGCACGCCTGAAGCGCCTGTTCGACCGGCACGGCACCACGGTGGTGATCGTCTACACGCCGCCGCGCGCGCTGATGCATCCCGACAAGGTCAGCCGCGCCGGCTATTCACAGCCGCTTGCGCTGCAGTCCTACGCCGCGGCGCTGCAGCAGCTGCGCAGCCTGGGATATGTGGTGCCGGATTACACCCGGCTCATCCCGGACAAGAGCGGCACGTTCTACCAACGTCGCGACCATCACTGGACGACGGTCGGCGCGCAGAAGACGGCGCGCCTGGTCGCGGACACCATCAGCCAGCTGCCTGTCTACGCCTCACTGCCGCGAAAGGAATTCGTGACGGAGCTCAAGGGGCTCTACAAGAAGTACGGCACGCTGGCCACCGTCGCAACCCGTGTATGTGGCCTGGGCATGCCCAACCAGTACATCCAGGCCTATACCACCCTCCCCCGCGATGCGTCCACCAGTGAGAGCGACCTGTTCGGCGATGGCGGCAGCCGGCCGGAAGTGGCGCTGATCGGCACGTCATTCAGCAAGGGCAAGGTGGACTACAACTTCGCCGGCTTCATGGAGGAGTACCTGTCGGTCGCCATCGACAATCGTGCCATCCGCGGTGGCGGCTACAACGGCGCCCTGGAGCAGGCGATCCTGGACGGCATGTTCGCCTCCAGCCCGCCCAAGGTCCTGATCTGGGAATTGCCGGGCCAGTTCCCGCTCGACAGCCCGTCCTTTTACCGCCTCGTCGGCGCCGAACTGGAGGGGGGCTGCAAGGCCGCCGGCAAGATCAGCGGGCGCAGCACCGTCAGCGATGTCGAGCAGGACCCCCTCGCCAACGCCACCGACGGCGTGGTGCAGCCCCTCGTGGCCCGCAACCACCTCCTGAAGTTCAAGTTCAGCGATCCGTCCGTCTACAGTTTCTTCCTGAATCTGACGTACATGAGCGGGCACCACGAAAAACTGAAAGTCGAGCGGCATCCCTACGTCAAGCACAACGGTACGTTCCATTTCGATCTTCCTGATTCGGGCAAGTTCGCGGACGACACGCTCTACAGCGTCGGCCTGCGCCTGCCACAGCCCACCGAGAGCAAAATCGATGTCGAAGTCCAGGTCTGTGAACGTGCCTCGCCCTCCCCGGTCGCCGGCGCTGCGGCCGGCCCGGTGGCTAATGCTGGCCGCTAGCCTCGCTATGGCTCTGCCGGCCGCCGCCTCCGCCGCGGAGGCGGCGGGCAGATCGACGCCCGACTCGCCCGCGGCGGCAGCGGCCGCGTCGCGCAAGCTGGTCAGTCCTTTCGGGCAGCTCGCGCGCAAGGCCGTCGGCACGCCGGAAAAGGCAGGCTGCCCCAGCGGTCCCGAGCCGTATACCGCAGCGCTGGAATTCCCCAGCAAATACGAAGGCTCCGGCCGTTCGCGCGACACCCTCAATCCCGAGGCGGAGGCACGCTACAAGCTGGCAACCCGTGCCATGCAGGGCTTCGAGGCCGGACTGTCGGAACTCTCCAACCGCTACGTCCAGGGCGACAGCGGCGCCGGTCGCTGCGCCATGCGCTGGCTGGACGAATGGGCACGGGCGAATGCGCTGACGGGGCCGGCCAACATGACAGGCAAGGCCGTCCGCAAATGGACGCTGTCCGCGGCGGCCTTCACCGTGCTCAAAGTGCAGGACGCCCCGGGCATGGACACCGCGCAGCTGCAGCGAGTACGGAACTGGCTGCGAAACGTGGCCGGCATTGTCATCCAGGAGCACAGCAACATCCCCGCGCAGAAGATCAACAACCACTTTTACTGGGCCGCGGCCGCGGTGGGCGCGGTCGGTATCGCCACCGACGATCGCAACCTCCTCGACTGGGCCATGGAGGGCTACCGCCGCAGTGTGGCCGCCATCGACGACGAGGGAGTCCTGCCCCGGGAAATGGCCCGGCGCAGTCGCGCGCTCTCCTACCACCTTTATGCGCTGCAGCCACTGGTCATGCTGGCGGAGATGGGACGGGTCAATGGCGTGGACCTGTACAGCGTCGGCGACTGTGCCCTCTGCCGGCTGGTACGCCGCGTGACGGATGGCGTCGCCGATCCGTCCTTCTTCGAGACCCGGACCGGAGCGCGGCAGGTCATGGAGGACGACGCCGACGGACGCGCCCTGATCTGGGTGGCCATCCTGTCGCATGCCTGCCCGGGCGACACCCGCCTCCAGGCCATGCAAGCCCGCTACCGCCCGTTCAGCGGGCGTCGGCTGGGCGGCAATCTCACGGACATCTACGAGCACAACAGCAAGGAGCTACCCGATGCAATCCCGACTCAGGCCTGTCGTCATCTGTGGCGGTAGCGGTTCGCGGCTGTGGCCCGCGTCCCGCTCCACCTATCCCAAGCAGTTCATCTCGCTGCTGGGCGACCGATCCCTGCTGCAGGCCACCCTGGGCCGCCTGCGCTTCATCACGGATGAAAAGCCCATGCTGGTGGCCAACTTCTGGCACCGCTTCCTGATCAAGCATCAGCTGGAGGAGATCGGCATCCGGGATTTCGAGCTCGCGCTGGAACTGGAAGGGCGCAACACCGCGCCGGCGATCGCCCTGGCCGCCTTCACCATGCGTGGCGATCAGGGGGATCCCATCATGCTGGTGTTGCCCTCGGACCACTACATTGGCGATACCGAGGCACTCGCCGAAGCCGTCGCCAGCGGGATTCCGCTGGCGGAAGCCGGATACCTCGTCACCTTCGGCATCAAGCCGGAGCGGGCGGAATCCGGCTACGGCTACATCATGTGCGGCGACCCGCTCGGCGACGGCGGTCCCGGCTGCAGCATCGCCCGCTTCATCGAGAAACCTGATCCGGCGACTGCGCGCGAATACGTGCGCACGCCCGGCTACCTGTGGAACAGCGGAATGTTCATGTTCCGCGCCGGCCGCTACCTTGAGGAGCTGCAGAAGTACCGCCCCGACATCTACGCCGCCGTGGAGAAGGCCGTTGCCCTCGGCCACTGGGACCAGGAAGCCTTCCTGAGCGATGGCGCCACCTTCAAGACGGCTCCCGAGGACTCCATCGACTACGCCGTCATGGAAAAGACCGACCGCGCCGCGGTCATACCGCTCGCCGCCGAATGGACCGACGTGGGGTCGTGGCAGGCGGTCTGGGAAGTGTTGCCGCAGGATACGCATGGCAACGCCATACAGGGCGACGCCATCGTCCTCGACAGCGCCGACTGCCTGGTGCAATCGCAATCCCGCGCCGTCGCCCTGCTGGGGGTACAGGACCTGGTCGTCGTGGAGACGCGGGATGCCATCCTCATCACCAGCCGCCACCAGGCACAACGCGTCAAGGACATGGTGCAGCTGCTCAAGTCGCGCCAGCGCGAGGAAGCCACCGACCACCGCCTGGTCCACCGTCCCTGGGGCACCTATGACTCGCTGGACAACGGCCCGCGCTTCCAGGTGAAGCATATCGTGGTAAACCCCGGCGCCTCGCTGTCGCTGCAGATGCATCATCACCGGGCGGAGCACTGGATCGTGGTGCGTGGCACGGCCGAAGTCACCTGCGATGACAAGACTTTCATCCTGAGCGAGAACCAGTCGACCTACATTCCGCTGGGGTCGACCCATCGCCTTGCCAATCCGGGCAAGATTCCGCTGGAAGTCATCGAGGTGCAGTCCGGCACCTACCTCGGCGAGGATGACATCGTACGCTTCAAGGACAGCTACGGGCGGCTCTCGCTGGAAACGACCCTGCAGGCGGAACAGTAAGCGGGTGGCCTCCGTCGCGAATGCGACGGGGGCCCCTTTCCCCCCGCCTCCCTTTTCCCCGCCGCCCCTTCTTCCCTTCCTTTCGCTTCCCTTACGCTTGCCATGCACATCCGATTGAGTGTGCAAGCCCGGTTCCCACGCGCCCGCCACTCCACGCCCAGGGTCAGTAATCCGCCCTCACCTGCACCGGCTGATGCCCCCTGAAAGACAAGGGCCCCGTCCTTGCGGATAGGGCCCTTGTTCATTCCTGACGGGTTCGGTCGGCTTGCGGTACGGTTCGTGGCGAAGGCGACCCCGACCTGGACCGGGAGCTGCCCGGCCTGGGGCTGGTGGTCGGCTCCACGAGAAGAATATTGCGCCGCGTCAGCCGTTGCAGGATGTCGGCCTCGAAGGTGTTGAGGACGCCGCGGAATACCGGCCGCCGTCGCACGCCGGGATAAAGAACATCCACATTGTCGAGCAGCACCGTGTACGGGCGATCGACCACCATGGCACTGCTGTGGTTCCCCTCCAGCACGACACCCAGCAACTCCAGGCGTTGCTCCGTGGATGCCCTTGCCGGGGCGGCGCGTACCGGCGCAAAGGCAACCTGGCGAACAGCGCCGACCGTGGGAGCCGCGTCCCCGGCGGTCGCCGGCGCAGCCGAGATCGCCGGCAACGCGGGGACTGCTGGGGTGGCCCTGGGGGAAGCGGCAGCGGAGGGGGCACCGGCTGCCGCCCCCTCCGTTATCCCCGCCATCGTCCCCGCCGGCTTCCCGGCCGTCTGGGTGATGACACCCACGCCGCGGTTGGGGCCGATCTGGTCGCGCTGCATCCGGATGCGGCCCACATTGCGCATGGTGACGCCATGGCGCTGGTTGTCGAGGATATGATTGTCCGAGAACAGGATGCGGTCCGTGTTCTGCAGGAAGACGGCATCGAAGTTCTGTCGGATCTCGTTGCCAGCCAGCACGATGTCCTCGCTGTCCGTGATGGAAATGCCGCTGCGTCGGTTCTCCGAGATCACGTTCTCCAGTACCTGTACATCCCGGACATCCTTGTTGAAGTAGAGCCCATAGGGCCCCCAGGTGTCCGCCACGCGGTTATGCAGAAGCAGGCCGGAGCTGCCCTCGTCAAGGTGTATGGCATGCAGCCGGCTCGCCTGGAAGAGGTTACGGCAGAGGCGCACATCGGGAATGGCCGTCGCATGGATGGCGCTGTACATGCCCTCGAAGCGGCTGTCCTGGGCGAGCAGGCGCGGCGGCGCCGGCAGGTCGTAGCCGTCGAGGCCCAGGGGGCCCTGTGCCAGTGTCACCCCCTTCGCCAGGTTCTCGGCAAAGCCCAGCCCTGCCACCGTGCTGCCGCGGAACACGGTCTGGGAGCCGCTCCAGCCGACCACGAAGGGCTGGAAGACCGATCCGTCAGCCGCGACCTCGCTGATGGCTCCCCTTGTCTCGTCCCAGCCTTCCAGGCGCCCGTCGCTGACAAAGAGACTGCCCAGGCTCAGCACGAAGCTGCCGCGCTCCTTGCTGAGGCGCAGGGTTTCCCCCTTCCCCACCACCACGCCGGCGCCGGCCTGCACCAGCAGCGGCAGCCGCAGCAAATAGGCCTGCCCCTTGCGCTGCAGCGCCCCGGGCTCACCTGCCAGGCGCTCAGCCAGACGTGGCAGCGTCCAGGTGCCACTGCGCAGCACTACCGCCTGTGGCACGCCCTTCTGTTGCGACACGAGCCGGTAGAGGCGTCCGCCCCCCTGGAAGAACTTGTTGAAGAAACGGTCCTTGACCAGGGGGACGACCGCCAGTTCGCCGGGCGTGGCCGCGGGCACGGCGGGAATCGCCCCGCAGCCTGGCGCGCCCCCCGCCGGGCGCCAGTTGCGCGCCGGCGGCCCCGCCTTGAGCTCCAGCAAGCGGTAGCCATCATGCACCAGCGGACGCGCAAGCGCCGCTGACGTGCCCGGCATCGCCAGGGGCGCCGCGGCCGGAGCGTCGGCCGCTTCCGCCGCCAGGCCCAGCGCGGGAAGGGTCATGCAACACCACAATACGGTCTTTTTCATGGCGGCCTCCTCACAGGGCCCAGACAAAGCGGGCACCCACCACCGTGCCATCCACCTTGACGCCGATGTCGGGGAAGTCGGGCTCGAAATGGGAGGCATAGACCATGAACTGCTTGCCCTTGAACTCGCTCATTTGCAGGCCCCGGCGCTGGCCGAGCACCGGCAGGTAAATGCCGTAGGCCACGTCCACCGCGAAACCCAGGTCCTTGGTGCCATTGGGGGGCAGGCGCGTGTCGAGCAGGACCTCGTCCTGCTCCTCGGCGCGCCACGCCTGCCGCACCGCGATGAAGCCCTCGTGGCGGTCCTGCCAGGAGAATGCCAGGTGCGCGCCCACCAGCATGATGTTGCTGATCGTCATGCGCAGGGCCTCGCCGGTCACGGAGCCGGACATGTGCGTGGTATACATGGCATCGCGGTTGATGTTGAGGCCGGTCTGGACGAAGCCGCCCTCGATCCCGTCTCCGCCCGAGGCGTACAACGCCTCGGCACCGATCACCCAGCGCGTGCGGTACTGCCAGATCTGCTCCAGCGACAGGCGCGCCATGTAGCCCTGCAGGTCGCGCTCGCTGCGTCCCTTGATGGTGACGGTGTCCGCGGTGGTGCCCGTGGTGGCGTATCGCGTCTCCTGGCCCTGCATCCACGCCCCTTCCAGCTCGTAACGCGGCCAGTGGTCCTCGCTGCGGTGGCGCTCGCCCTGCAGCTCCAGGCCGCCCCAGCTTCCCTCGAGCGGACGCGCCTGCAGCTCGTTCCGGTCATACACCTGCCCGGTGACGTAGTCGTTGTCCTTGTCCTGCCGGTAGGCGCCGCGCAGGATCAGGTACTGGTCCAGGCGCCATTGCCAGCTCAGCTGTGAGATGGCGTAGAGGGCGCTGTTTGCCTGGGGATCGTCCTCGTCCCAGTCGGTGCGCAGGTAGCTGCTGCGATCGCCGGCCGCCAGGTAGAAGCGCATCAGGCTGCTGTCAAAGCGGTAGGACACCCCGGTCAGCGGCGCGTTCCACCACATGCCGGAAAGGTCGTCGAACTTCTGCATGCCGATGCGGCCGAAATGACGGAGGTCCGAAGAGCTGTGCTGCCACCAGAACTCGGGGATCTCGGCGTAGTAGCGAGCCTCCTCGCGCGTGCTGATGGAACTTTCGTCGGCCCCCGTGCGGTTACTGGCATAGAGGTTGCCCTTGATGAAGTAGATGTCGTTGGGATCGGGCTGGACAGCGTAATACGGCTGTATGTACAGCACCGAGAAATTTTCGTCCTCGTCGGTAAAGGCATCCTGGATCATCCAGTCCTTGACCTGAAAGGTGATGCCCCGGTCGGTCTGCGCAGGCTCGTCCGCCTGTGCCCATGCCGCGGCAATGGCCAATGCGGCCATCAGCCAAGCCCTTTGCATTTAGCGCGCTCCTTGCGTGTCTGGAATGGTTTCGAGCAGGTAGTCCACCTGCAGGTAGCCGGCCTTGCGCGCCAGCTCGGCGTAGGCCTCCGCGCGCCGCCGATCCGGCACCAACGCCGGACTGCCCAGGTACATGCGCGTGAGGGAATACCAGGCCCGCCCCAGGCCGGCCTTGCCCGCCATCTCGTAGTAATGCTGCGCCTTTTCGTAGATGGCCTCGTCGAGATAGCCGACGCGGTAGATGTCGCCCAGCATGAACGCGGCCGCTGGCGAGCGCTCGGCCCAGGGCTCCAGTACTTCAACCGCCTTATCGGGTTGCGCGGCCATGAGCGTGCCGGCAATGTAGACATTGGCCTCGGTGAGCGCGGTTTCCAGCGGCCGGACGCGATGCAGGTAAGGAAGCAGGGCCAGGTATTTGCGGCGCGCTTCCGGACCCGTGCTCTTTGAATAGGCACTCAGCAGCTCCAGTGCCGCGTCGGTGGGATCGTAGATGGTGGTGTCAACCGTTCCGGGGGGCGTGACGAGCATGGTCGGATCGGCGATTTCCATGGCCTTCGCCGGCGAGGGTCGCACCGGCCTGGTCTCTTCGTTGAAGAGGTCTGCGAGCAGGGTTTCGGCGACGGCGATCTGCGGCACGCCGGCCACGGCCTTCAGGTAGACCCGGTAAAGGCTGTAGCGCTCCGGCGGCACGAAGCCGGACTTGTAGCGCAAGGCCGCCTCCTGCGAACTGCCCAGCTCGGGATGCCGCTGCAGCAGCGCGACGAGGCGGCCCGCCGCCTCGGTGGAGAACGGCGCCGCCTTGCGGTAGTGCTGCAGCGCGCAGGCCGGGTCTTCCTTGCGCGCGAGCGGCACGTCGCACAGCATGCCGAGCTGCAGATTGCCACGCACGTCGCCCGAGGCCCTGGCGCGCTCGGCCCAGGCCTTCACCTCGGGAAGGTTGTGGCCCGCGCCGCGGGCCAGGAGCAGGTTGCCGATGTCGCCTGCCAGCGCGTACTCGCCGCGGTCATATCGCTTCACCAGCTTGTCGATGATGAGATCCATCTGCGCCGGGTCCAGCGTGTAGTCGGTGGCGAAGAGATTGGCCAGGCGCGCATAGCCACGGCTGTCGCGCATGCCGGCCTTGAGATAGAGCTCCATGGCCTCCTGCACGCGCCGTTGGGCGGGCGGTCCGCCGGTCAGCATGTCCCCCAGCGCGATCTGCGCGTCGGGCAGGCCGAACTCCGCCAGGGCCCGGAACTCGCGTTCGGCGGTCACCCGGTCGCCGGCATCGAGCGCCGCCTGCCCGCGCTTGAGGTCCGGCAGGGCCTGCGCCGGTGCCAGCGGCGCGGCCAGCAGCAGGCCTACTGCGATGCGCACCATCATGTGCCTCATGGTCGCCTCCATGCGTTTACATCCGGAGCGTCTGCATCAGCATGGCAATCGCCATCGGATGCTCGGAGACCTCGGCCGGCAGGCCCAGTGCTTCGGCCGGGATGCCATCGGGAATCGTCACCTGGATGCGCACCACGCTGTCGGCGACCTGGACATTGTCGAGGCGGCTGCTCTCGATGGAGGAAACGGTGCCCCAGCGATAGAGGCCGAGGGCCCGGATGGCCACGCGCACCTCGTCACCCGGCGCCAGGTGCTTGGCCGCCTCCGGCTCCAGCGTCGCCGCAATCCAGCGCCGGGCATTGAACGGGCGCAGCTGGAACAGCGGATCGCCCTTCTGCAATACCCCCGCCTCGCCCAGGGGCAGCGCCATCAGGTCGCAGTTGCAGGGGCTCATGATCGTGACCTGGCGCGGGCGGCGCACCGACACGCCCGGCGGCGGCGGCGGCAGGATCTCGGTGAAGGTGCCCAGCGGCTGACCCTTGCGCAGGCGGTGCTGGCTGGTGCGCACGAGGCTGGTGAATACGCCGTCCTCCGGCATGCGCACCATGATGGTATCAGTGGTGACGACGCCGGACATGGAGGTGGTCACGAACAGCAGCTTGTAGACCTGCGAGAATACATAACTGAAGGCGAAAAGGCCCAGCAGCAGCACCGCCACCGTCCCCAGCGCGGCGACCGCGCGCACGCCGGTGGTCATTTCGCCACCGCCAGCGCGGCGCGGCGCGGCCGTATTGTCGCGCTGCACGATATGCAGCATGTCATTGAGCGCCAGCACATCGCCGGCCAGGAAGGAACTGACGATGGCGCGCAGGGCATCGGACTCCCGCGGCCCCACGTCCTGGAAGACGCAGCCGGTGCGCCCGTTCTGGTTGCCCAGGGGCTGGAAGCTGATGTTCACCGTGTAGGTAAAGGTGTCGTAGCGCAGCACCAGCTCCCCGCGGAATGTTCGGCGCGGGTCCAGCACGTGGCTGCCCGTGTTGAGGGCCATGCCGCCGGCCGAGATGTCGATCAGGTCGAACTCCTGTGTCCGCCCGTCGCGGTCCTGCAGCCGGATGCGGCCGGGCAGCTTGATGCGAACATGCTGGCGGTGCGTCTCCGCCTCGTGAACCACTTTTCCTTGTGCAGTATTGGGCATGATGTAGCGCTCGCTTGCTGGGTCAGCTGTGTGCCAACAGGAAACAAAGGACCATGAAGATGCTGAAGGCCGAGAACGTCATGGCGTTGGCGCTCCAGCGGTTGAAATAGGCACGGAAGGAGGACTGCTCGGGCAACCGCGTCTTTTGCCGGGTCCAGGTCTGGCGGTCGAGGCGGAAGATCACCCAGGCCTTCACCAGGGAACCGGCGAGCTGGTTGTAATACAG
>DASUDN010000024.1:0-4098 GCA_036275595.1 Moraxellaceae bacterium | reverse complement strand
TCTTCCGGGTACTGCAGCGTGTCGCGCTTGCGGAAGCCGTGGGAGAACACCATCACCAGGCTGCGCAGCTGGGTGAAGGCGCCGATCAGGATACCTTTCAGGGTCATGGCATTGTCCTCAGGGCGTCTGCAGGGCCAGCACGACCGCCGCGGTGACGAGCAGGTTGAGCAGCGTCAGCGGCAGGCAGAACACCCATCCGAAAGTCATCACCTGGTCGTAGCGCGGACGCATCAGCGAACCGCGGACCAGGACGAAGAGCATGATGAAGAACGCGGTCTTGGCGGCGAACCACAGGAACGGCGGGATCACGTTCAGGAAGGGCAGGGTCTGGCCGAAGGGGGTCAGCCAGCCACCGAAGAACAGGGTCACGATCAGCGCCGAGATCACCACCACGCCGACGTACTCGCCCACGAAGAACATGCCCCACTTCAGGCCGGAGTATTCGATGTGGTAGCCGTCGGCCAGTTCCTGCTCCGCTTCCGGCTGGTCGAAGGGATGGCGGTGGGTCACCGCGATGCCCGCGACCAGGAAGGTGCAGAAGCCGATGAACTGCGGGAACACGTTCCACCAGTCGCGCTGCGCTTCCACGATGTCGGCCAGGCTGAACGAGCCCGCCTGCACCACCACGCCCATCAGCGCGATGCCCATGAACACTTCATAGGACAGGGTCTGGGCCGACGCGCGCAGGCCGCCGAGCAGGGCGTACTTGTTGTTCGAGGACCAGCCCGCGAACAGCACGGCGTACACGCCGAGGCCGGCCATGGCCAGGAAGAACAGCAGGCCGACGTTCATGTCCGCCATCACGCTCCAGTCGGGCGTGATGGGGATCACGGCCATGACCAGCAGCAGCGCCGCCATGGCGATGGCGGGGGCCAGCCAGAAGATCAGCTTGTCGGAGAAGGGCGGCGTCCAGTCTTCCTTGAAGAACATCTTCAGCATGTCCGCGGCGAGCTGGAACATGCCGAAGGGACCGACGCGGTTGGGGCCGTAGCGGTCCTGCCACCAGGCCAGCAGGCGGCGCTCGATGAACGAGAGCAGCGCGGCGGCGATCACGGTGACCAGCAGGATGACCACTGCCTTGAGCATGGCCACCGAGATGGCGATGACCTCGGGCGTGAAGAACGCGGAGATTGAATTCATCAGCTGGCTCATGCGGCGGCTCCCACGAAGGCGCCCTGGCCGGCAACGACCGGGGCCGCAAGCACGCCCGCCGACAGGCCGGCGGTGCCGGCCGGCAGCGTCGCGCTGACGCGCACGACAAGCTCGAGCAGGGCGTCACCCACCTTCACCGTGGCCTTGCCGCCGTCGGCCAGGCCGAGGCGGGCCGCATCGGCGGCGGACAGCGCGACGTAGGCCGCGGGAATGCGCGACTGCACCACGTCGGCGCGGGACGACAGCTCCTCGGAGCCGAACAGGTGGTAGAGCGGCAGCACGCGCAGTTCGCTGCCCGCGGCGAAGGCCGCCGGCACCGTGCCGAAGTAGGGCAGCTCGCCCTTGCCCTCGAGCAGGCGCACGCCGGCGTCGCCGGCCTTGAGGTGGCCGCCGACCTCGTCCTGGAACTTGTTCCAGGCGGAGGGCGAGTTCCAGCCAGGGGCCCAGGCGAAGGGCACCAGCGACGACGGCTCGTTGGGGCCGGAGTGGCCCTCCATCGAGAAGGCCAGCGCGGAGTCCGTATCCTGGGAGGTGCGCGGCTCGTGCACCGAGATCGGCGCGCGCTGCGCGGTGCGGCCGGAGTAGCGGCGCGGCGAGCGCGCGATTTTCAGGCCCTTGATGCGGAAGTCGGCGCCCGGCGCGGCGGCGACGATGCCGGCCAGCGCCGGGTTCGCGGCGGCGCAGTGCTTCGTCACGTCGTCCAGGATGGTCCAGTCCAGCTCGCGCTGCTGCAGATCGGTGTGCAGGGCATGCAGCCAGCGCCAGGACTCGTGCATGACGGTGTCCGGCTTCAGGTAGACAGGGTCGTAGACCTGGAAGAAGCGCTGCGCGCGGCCCTCGTTGTTCACCAGCGTGCCGTCGCCCTCGGCGAAGCTCGCGGCCGGCAGCAGGAAGTGTGCCTTCGCCGCGGTGGCGGTGGCCTGGTGGTCGACCACGATCACGGTGCCGGCCTTGGCCAGCGCGGCGTCGACGCGGGCCTGGGGCGCGCGGCGGTAGAGGTCGTTCTCCACGATCACCACGGCATCGGCGTCGCCGTGCTCGAGGGTGGCGAGCGCCTCGTCCAGCGCCTTGCCACCCAGCAGGGCGAGGCCCAGGCTGTTGGCTTCCGGCAGGCAGAGGGTGAGGCCGGCGGCCTTGCCCTTCTTCGCCAGCGCGGTGGCGACGTTGGCAGCGGCCTCCATCACGGCGGCGCTCTGCGCGCCGGTGCCGGATACCACCAGCGGCTTGTCGGCGGCCAGCAGGTCGGCGGCGATCTTCTGCGCCAGCGCGGCGGTGGCGGCGTCGAGGCCGGCCACGGCAGGCGCGTCGCCGTCGATGGCATGCGCGACGGCAAAGCCCAGGCGGGCGATGTCCTCGCCGGCGGCGCGGAAGGTGCCGGCGGCGATGTCGTCCAGGCGGGTGGCCTCGAAGCTCGCCAGGTAGACCGGGCTCTTCGCGCCCTGGCCGATATTGGCCAGGGCCTCGGCCTGCCAGGCCTGCACGTTGCTGGCGGCGGCCATCTTCACGGTCTTGTTGCGGGCGGCCTGGCGCAGGGCCAGGGCCACGCGCGGCGCGGTCTGGGTGACGTCCTCGCCCAGCACCAGCACGCCGTCGAAGCCCTCGATTTCGCGCAGGGAGGGGGTACGCACGCCACGGGCCAGGATGTCCTTCGCCAGGGTGAGCAGACCCAGCTCCGCCGCGCTGACGCCGGCGAAGAAGTTGTCGGCGCCCACCAGCTCGCGCAGGGCGTGGCTGGATTCCAGGCTGGCGCGCGGCGAGGCGATGCCGATGACGCGGCGCGCGCCGCGCAGGGCGTCGGCGGCCTGGTCCAGGGCGGCGTCGCCGGAGAGCAGGGCGCCGTCACGGCCGCGCGGCTGGCGCGGACGGTCGTCGCGGTTGGCGAAGCCGTAGCCGAAGCGGCCGCGGTCGCACAGGAAGTAGTGGTTCACGGTGCCGTTGTAGCGGTTCTCGATGCGGCGGATCTCGCCGTAGCGCTCTCCAGGGCTGGTGTTGCAGCCGACGCTGCAGCCCTGGCAGATGCTGGGGGAGAACTGCATGTCCCACTTGCGGTTGTAGCGCTCGGAGTGGGTCTTGTCGGTGAACACGCCGGTGGGGCAGACCTCGGTGAGGTTGCCGGCGAACTCGCTTTCGAGGGTGCCGCTCTCGGGACGGCCGAAGTACACGTTGTCGTGCGCGCCGTAGACGCCGAAGTCGGTGCCGCCGGCGTAGTCCTTGTAGTAGCGGACGCAGCGGTAGCAGGCGATGCAGCGGTTCATCTCGTGGTTGATGAAGGGGCCCAGGTCCTGGTTCACATGTGTGCGCTTGCTGAAGCGGTAGCGGCGCATGTTGTGGCCGGTCATCACCGTCATGTCCTGCAGGTGGCAGTGGCCGCCTTCCTCGCACACCGGGCAGTCGTGCGGGTGGTTGGTCATCAGCCACTCCACCACCGAGGCGCGGAACTTCTTCGCCTCCTCGTCCTCGATGGAGATGATCACGTTCTCGGTGGCCTGCGTCATGCAGGACATCACCAGGCGACCGCGCTTGTCGTCGGCGTTGGCGTACTGCTTCACCGCGCACTGGCGGCAGGCGCCCACCGAGCCCATGGCCGGGTGCCAGCAGAAATAGGGGATGTCGAGACCGAGCGAGAGACAGGCCTCGAGCAGGTTGTCGGCACCGTTTACGTCGTACTGCTTGCCGTCTACATGGATGGTCGCCATCACAGCACTCCCGTCATGGCAGGCCGTTCGGAACGGGTCGGGGCCGTCGCCGAAATACCTTGTTCAAATTCGGATCGGAAAAGGCGGATCGCGGTGCCCAGGGGCTCAATCGCGCCCGGCGCATGCGCGCAGTAGGTCTTGCCCGGACCCAGGCGGTCGACCAGCGACAGCAGGATCTCGATGTCGCCGGGGCAGCCCTCGCCCTTCTCCAGGGCGCGCAGGAGCTTCACGCTCCAGGGCAGGCCGTCGC
>DASUDN010000023.1:0-5268 GCA_036275595.1 Moraxellaceae bacterium | reverse complement strand
GCCCACGAATCGCTCGGAGGTGATGTAGAGGATACGGGCGTTCGGGTTGGCGCGCAGTACGGCATTGCCCACGGAATGCATCAGGTGTGTTTTACCCAGACCGGTGGGGCCATAGATGAAGAGCGGGTTATGCCCGGTGCTGCCAGGCTTCTCGGCCACCTGGTGACAGGCGGCGAAGGCGAGCTGGTTGGACTTGCCCGAGACAAAGTTCTCGAAGGTGAACAGCGGATTCAGGTTGCTGGACAGTCGCGGCAGCGTCTCCGCGGGGGCCGGGGTCGCCGGCGCGGCGGCAGCGGCCGCCGCACTCTGGCGCGGCGGGGGCGGGGCGGCATTGGCCTCGTTGTCGCGGCGGCTGCCCACCTCGAGGCTGACCTGGTCCACCTGGCCGTGGCTCAGGTCCAGGGCCAGCTCGCGGATGCGGTTGAGGTACTTGTCGGCGATATGGCGGACAAAAAAGGGATTGGGCGCGAGGAGCCTCAGCTTCTGTGCGCCTTCCTCGGCCTGCAGGGGCCGGATCCACATATTGAAAAGATTCTGCGGGAGCTCCTCCTGGAGTCGCTCCAAACAGTTGGGCCAGATCGCCACGACATCATCCTGGACTGCAAAAACACTGGGGGGCACTGTCCGGTGCGCCCGCGAAAGGCTGTGGATGAATGCCCGTGGAACCAGGGCATACACCGGGGACAGAAAGAAGGCTGCAAGTTATCCACAACTTGCCCCGTTTTATCAAGAGCCGTCCACCCCCTCGGCCCACAATTTTTCCTTATTTCTAAGGGCATGATTTTTATAAACAAAAATCCCTTATCCACAAGAGGGGGCGGAGCTAATAGTTAAAGCTCTTGCCTATATATAAACCTATAAGATCAAGAGCGGGGGAAGGGCGGGAAAACGCGCCTCGTCCCTGCGGGACTCGGCGCAGGACCCGGCCCGGGGCTGCGTCCAGGACCGCGCAACTCCCCATTGCCAATTACCCGCCACCTGCCTAGAATGGCCGCCCTTTCCGACTTGGTCGGATTTCGTTCATTTTTCGAGCAAAGATCATGAAGCGTACTTTCCAGCCCAGCGTGCTCAAGCGCGCCCGCGTCCACGGCTTCCGTGCCCGCATGGCCACCAAGAACGGCCGCCAGGTCCTGGCCCGTCGTCGCGCCAAGGGCCGCAAGCGCCTGACCGTCTGACGCCGACCACCTGACCCTGGTGATTGGACACGCCCCGCAGGTTTCCGCGGTCCAGCCGCTTGCTGCGGCCGGCGGAATTCCAGGCCGTCTTTGACAGTGCCGGATTCAAGGTAGGCGAATCCGGTTTCCTGTTGCTGGTTCGCCCCAACGGTAGCGACCATCCCCGCCTGGGGTTGGTGATTGCAAAAAAGAAGGTGAGGCGGTCGGTCGACCGCAACCGGCTGAAGCGGGTGGTCCGCGAAAGCTTTCGCCTTCACCAGGCCGCGCTCCCCGCGGCCGACGTGATCTTCATGGCCAGGAACGAGCTGGCCACCCTCGCCAGCCCCGAGCTGCATGCGGCGCTGGCCCAGGCATGGAAGCGCTTGCGCCGGAAGATGGACGGTTCCCGGCCGGCGGGTAGCGGAAACGAGGCATGAAGATCCTCCTGATCCTCCCGATTCGCTTCTACCAGGTGGCCATCAGTCCCCTGATGGCGCCGCACTGCCGTTTTCATCCCACCTGCTCTGCCTATGCCGTGGAAGCGCTCCAGCGCTTCGGTGCCGTGCGCGGCTCGTATCTCGCGCTCCATCGCCTGATGCGCTGCCATCCCTGGACAGCAGGTGGCTTCGACCCCGTTCCCACTGAATTTTCGCTGCGCGCCCCAGTGCGCGAAGGCAAGGGCTCATGACTATGGAATTGCGCCGTACCCTCCTCATCGTCGCCATGGCCGTGGTTGGCTATTTCCTGCTGATCACCTGGCAGAAGGAACATGGCTCCCTGGGCACGCCTGCTGCCACCACCGCCGCGGCGCCCGCGGCGGGCGGCGGCGACGTCCCGGCCGCCCCGGCGCAGCCGGCGAGCCCCGGCACCGACGTGCCGGCCGCGCCGCAGTCGGATGTGCCCGCCACGACCCCGGCCGCTGCCGTGGCCGGCAACGTGGTGAGCGTGAAGACCGACGTGCTGGACGTGCAGATCAACCTCACCGGCGGCGACCTCGTGCGCGTCGCGCTGCCGGCGTACACCGAAGCCGTCGACAGCAAGGAACCTTTCGTCCTGCTCGACAACTCCGCCAAGCGCGTCTACGTGGCGCAGAGCGGCCTGATCGGCGCCAACGGTCCGGATGCCAGCCCCGCCGGCCGCCCCACCTACGAGGCCGGCGCCCACAACCATGTGCTTGCCGACGGCCAGAAGTCGCTGCAGGTCGTGCTCACGCTGCCGGCGGCGAACGGCGTCACCGTGCGCAAGGTGTACGAGTTCACCCGTGGCGATTACCAGGTCAAGGTGCGCTACGAGATCGCCAACGGCGGTGCGGCCCCGTGGCAGGGCCTGATGTATGGCCAGCTCAAGCGCGACAACAGCACCGACCCCAGCGCCGCGCACCAGGGCTTCGGCATGTCGACCTTCCTCGGCGCCGCCTGGTGGTCGCCCGAGCAGTCCTACAACAAGGTGGCCCTGGATGACCTTGGCGACCCCAAGGAAAAGCTGGACCTGAAAACCACCGGCGGCTGGATCGCCCTGGTGCAGCACTATTTCGTGGCGGCGTGGATTCCCGATGCCAAGGCCACCAACAACTACAGCACGCGCGTTGACGCCCGCACCGGCGAGAACTACCTGGTGTTCACGGGTCCGCAGGTCACCGTGGCCCCGGGCCAGACCACGACGCTGGGCGCCAGCCTCTATGCCGGCCCGAAGATCCAGGCCAACCTGGAAAAGATTTCCGAAGGCCTCGAGCTGACCGTGGACTACGGCTGGCTGTGGTTCATTGCCCAGTTCCTGTTCTGGCTGCTGGTCTCCATCCACACCTATGTCGTGCCGAACTGGGGCTGGTCCATCATCCTGCTGACGGTGCTGGTGAAGCTGGCGTTCTTCCAGCTCTCCGCCACGAGCTACAAGTCCATGGCCAACCTGCGCCGCGTGACGCCCGAGATGCAGCGCATCCGCGAGAGCTATGCCAACGACCGCGCCAAGATGTCGCAGGCCATGATGGACCTGTACAAGAAGGAAAAGATCAATCCGCTGGGCGGCTGCCTGCCCATCCTCGTGCAGATGCCGGTGTTCATCGCCCTGTACTGGACCCTGATGGAGTCGGTCGAGCTGCGCCACGCCGGCTGGATCCTGTGGATCAAGGACCTGTCGGTGATGGACCCCTACTTCATCCTGCCGGTGCTGATGATGGCGTCGATGTTCGTGCAGACCGCGCTCAACCCGGCGCCGACCGATCCGCTGCAGGCGCGCGTCATGAAGCTGATGCCGCTGGTGTTCGGCGTGATGTTCCTGTGGTTCCCCGCCGGCCTCGTGCTGTACTGGGTGGTGAACAACGTGCTGTCCATCGCGCAGCAGTGGGTCATCACCCGCCAGATCGAGAAGGCGGAGACCAAGCGGGCCTGAGGCCGCCACCGGAAAAGGCTCCTGAGGGAGCCTTTTTCTTTCCAGAACCTGACGCCGCAAGGCAACCATCGCCATGACGCCGAGCAAGGACACCATTGCCGCCATCGCCACGCCGCCGGGTCGCGGCGGCATCGGCATCATCCGCCTCTCGGGGCCGGCCGCCCTGGCCATCGCCGGCCAGGTGCTCGCGCGCGCCGCGGCGCTGCCGCCGCGCCAGGCCGTGTTCGGCCGCTTCCGCGACGCGGCGGGCACTGCCATCGACGAAGGCCTGGCGCTGTATTTCCGGGGACCGCACTCGTTTACCGGCGAGGACGTGGTGGAGCTGCAGGGCCACGGCGGCCCGGTGGTGATGGACCTGCTCCTGCGGCGTGTGCTGGAGCTCGGCGCGCGCCTGGCGCGGCCCGGGGAATTTTCCGAGCGTGCCTTCCTGAACGATCGCCTGGACCTGGCGCAGGCGGAGGCCATCGCCGACCTCATCGATGCCGGCAGTGAGGCGGCGGCGCGTTCCGCCGTGCGCTCGCTGTCGGGAGTGTTCTCGCGCAAGGTGCATGAGCTGGTGGAGGCACTGATCCACCTGCGCATGTACGTGGAGGCGGCCATCGACTTTCCGGACGAGGAAATCGACTTCCTGGGCGACGGTCACGTCGAGCAGGAGCTGCGCCACTTGCAGGCGCGGCTCGACGATGTCACGGCGCAGGCGCGCCAGGGCGCCCTGCTGCGCGAGGGGATGCACGTGGTGATCGCGGGCCGCCCCAATGCCGGCAAGTCCAGCCTGCTGAACGCCCTGGCCGGTTTCGATGCCGCCATCGTCACCGACATCGCCGGCACCACGCGCGACGTGTTGCGCGAGCGTATCCAGATCGACGGCATGCCGCTGCACGTGGTCGACACCGCCGGGCTGCGCGAGACCACCGACGTGGTGGAACAGGAGGGCGTGCGTCGCGCCCTCGCCGAGGTGGCGCGCGCCGACAGCGTCATGTTCGTGTACGACCTGGGCGCGGGCGATGATCCGCTGGCGCTGGCGGCGCAGTTTTTCCAGCCGCTGCCGCCACCGTCCCGGTTGCTGCTGGTGGCCAACAAGTGCGACCTGGTGCCGGGACAGGCGGCGGGGCGGCGCGAGCGTGTGGCGGACGCCGCCGTCTACGAGGAGGTCGTGCTGTCCGCCCGCCGCGGCGAGGGCCTGGACGCGCTGCGGGAAGTGCTCAAGCAGCGCATGGGCTTCGAGTCCGGCGAGCAGGGCGTGTTCACCGCGCGCCGCCGCCACCTCGAGGCGCTGGCGCATGCAAAGGCCGCCCTGCAGGTGGCGCTGGAGCAGCTGCTGGGGCGGGGTGCCGGCGAGCTCGTCGCCGAGGACCTGCGCGTGGCGCAGAACGCGCTCGCGGAAATCACCGGGGAATTCACCTCGGACGACCTGCTCGGGCGCATCTTTTCCAGCTTCTGCATCGGCAAGTGACCATGGACAGCGAACGCAAGGACCTGCCGGCGAACAGTACCGGCCGCGTGGTGATGGCCAGCCTGGTCGGCACCGCCATCGAGTATTACGACTTCTACATTTTCGCCACGGCCGCCGCGCTGGTGCTGGGACCGCTGTTCTTTCCGGGCGCGTCGGAGGGCGCGCAGCTGCTCAGCGCCTTCGCCAGCTTCAGCATCGCCTTCATTGCCCGTCCGCTGGGCGCGGGATTGTTCGGGCATTTCGGCGACCGCATCGGGCGCAAGGCCACGCTGG
>DASUDN010000022.1:0-3165 GCA_036275595.1 Moraxellaceae bacterium | reverse complement strand
CGCCGCGGTTGCGCAGGTCGTCCACCACGAACTTGTTGTGGACCACCTCGTGGCGGACGTAGATGGGCGGACCGAAGACCTCGAGGGCGCGGTTGACGATCTCGATGGCGCGGTCGACCCCGGCGCAGAAGCCGCGGGGGTTGGCGAGCTTGATTTGCATGTTCATCTCTCCCGGGGGAGGCAATGCTGCGCCTCGGCGGCGGCCGCATCAACCCTCGGCGCTGTAGGGATATGCGCGGCCGGCCGGGGCGGTCGGATCATTTGAGGCCGAGGGTCACGGGCGCGGCGTCGGCGTCCATGACACGGATGATGTCCACCTCGAAGACCAGGTCGCGGCCGGCCAGGGGGTGGTTGAAGTCCACCACCACCGTCTCGTCGTTGACCTCCTTCACCACCCCGGGCAGCTCGCCGGAGCGGTCCGCGAAGGACACCACCAGACCCGGCTCCAGGTCCATGTCGCGGAACTGCAGGCGGGTGAAGGTCTGCAGGTTGTCCGGGTTCCAGTCACCGAAGCCGCGCCTGGCGTCAATGAACACCGAGCGGCGGTCCCCCGCCTGCAGGCCCAGCAGGGCCTTCTCGAAGCCCGGCAGCAGGCTGCCGTCGCCCACGGTGAACTCGGCCGGCACGCCGGAGGGGCGGGTGTTGTCCACCACCTCGCCGCCGGCCAGGGCCACGGAGAAGTGCAGGGTGACCTTCTTGCCCGGACCAATGCGCTCAGACATTTACCACCTGCCGTCGTTTCTCGAGGAAAAGGGAGTCGATGATGAGGATGGCGGCCCCCACCGTGATGCCGCAGTCGGCGATGTTGAAGGCCGGGAAATGCCAGCCGCCGTAGTGCACGTGGATGAAGTCCACCACGTAGCCCAGGGTCAGGCGGTCATGGAGGTTGCCCAGCGCGCCGCCCAGGACCAGGGCCAGGCCGGCGGCCAGGAAACCCTCGTTGGCCTTGAGGCGCGTCAGCCACCACACGATGCCGGTGCTCACCGCCAGCGCGATGCCGCCGAACAGCCAGCGCTGCCAGCCGCCGGCGTCGTGCAGGAAGCTGAAGGCGGCGCCGTAGTTGTGCGCCAGCGTCCAGCTGAAGAAGGGCAGCAGCGGGCGCGACTCGCCGAGCTGCATGTTGGCGCTGAACCAGGCTTTGGTGGCGAGGTCGAGGACGATGACCACCAGCGCCAGCCACAGCCAGTTCAGGTTCTTGCGGACTTGTGCGTGCACGGGAACCCCCTCAGGCGAACTGGCGCGTTTCGCCGGGGCCGCCCGGCAGGTTGTCGACGCAGCGGCCGCAGATGTCCGGGTGCGCCGCGTTCGCGCCCACGTCGGCGCGGTAATGCCAGCAGCGCGCGCACTTGGGCCAGGCCGACGGCGTCACCTTCACGCGCAGCCCGTCCACCGTGGTGGCCACGCCCTCTTCCGCGAAGGGCTGCAGGCGCACCGCCGAGGTGATGAGCACGAAGCGCAGCTCCTCGCCCATGGCGGACAGCGTCTTTTCCTTTTCCGGCGACACGTAGAGGTCGACTTCCGCGGAGAGGCCGGAGCCCACTTCCTTGCGGTTGCGCGCCTCCTCGATCTCCTTGTTCACCGCGGACTTCACCGCCATGACCTCGTCCCAGTAGGCGCGGGTCAGCGTGAGGTCACCGCTGCCTTCCGGCAGCGTGGCGAGGCCGGTGTACCAGGTCTCGAGCTGCACGGACTCGGAGCGTGCGCCCGGCAGCACCGCCCAGATCTCGTCGGCGGTGAAGCTCAGGATGGGCGCCATCCAGCGCACGAAGGCCTCGGCGATGTGGAACAGCGCGGTCTGCGCGGAGCGGCGCGCCAGCGAGTCGGCCTGCGTCGTGTACTGGCGGTCCTTGATGATGTCCAGGTAGAAGCCGCCGAGCTCCACCACGCAGAAGTTGTGCAGCTTGTGGTAGATGGTGTGGAACTGGAAGGAGTCGTAGGCGGCGACGATGTCCTGCTGCAGCAGCGCGGCGCGGTCCACCACCCAGCGGTCCAGCGCCAGCATCTGCTCCGCCGGCACCAGGTGCGCCGCCGGATCGAAGCCGTTCAGGTTGGACAGCAGGAAGCGCAGCGTGTTGCGGATGCGGCGATAGGTGTCCGACATGCGCGTCAGGATCTCGTCGCTCACCGACATCTCGCCGCGATAGTCGGTGGCGGCCACCCACAGGCGGATGATGTCGGCGCCCAGGGTCTGCATGACCTTCTGCGGCGCCACCACGTTGCCCACCGACTTGGACATCTTGCGGCCCTGTCCGTCCACGGTGAAGCCATGCGTCAGCACGGTGCGGAACGGTGCCTGGCCGTTGGCGGCGAGCGCGGCCAGCAGCGAGGACTGGAACCAGCCGCGGTGCTGGTCGGAGCCCTCCAGGTAGAGGTCGGCCGGGTACTGCAGGCCGTCGAAGCGCTTGAGCACGCAGGTATGGGTCACGCCGGAATCGAACCAGACGTCGAGCGTGTCGGTGACCTTGTCGTAGTGCCTTGCCTCGTCGCCCAGCAGCTCCTGCGGCGCCAGGTCGAACCAGGCATCAATGCCCGCCTTCTCCACTTTTTGCGCGACCTGCTCGATCAGTTCGGCGGTCTGCGGATGCAGTTCGCCGGTCTCCTTGTGCACGAACAGCGTGATGGGCACGCCCCAGGTGCGCTGGCGCGAGATGCACCAGTCAGGACGACCGGCGACCATGCCCTCGATGCGGGCCTGGCCCCAGTCGGGCACCCACTGCACCTCGGGGATGGTCCTCATGGCCAGGTCGCGCAGGCCGTTCTGCTCCATGGAGATGAACCACTGCGGCGTGGCGCGGAAGATGATGGGCGTCTTGTGGCGCCAGCAGTGCGGGTAGCTGTGCTGGATCTTCTTGTGCGCAAAGAGCAGCGAGCGGTTGGCGCGCGAATGCGACTTCAGCGTCTCGATGATGGGCTCATTGGCCTTGTTCACGTGCATCCCGGCGAACAGCGGCGTGCTCGCCAGGAAGACGCCGGCGTTGTCGACGGGGTTGTCGACGGCCAGGCCGTACCGGCGGCCCACCACGAAGTCGTCGTGGCCGTGGCCGGGCGCGGTGTGCACGGCGCCGGTGCCGGAGTCGGCGGTGACGTGCTCGCCGGTGATGACCGGCACGGTGCGCTCGAAGAAGGGATGTTGCAGCGCCAGGTGCTCCAGCGCGGCGCCGGGCA
>DASUDN010000021.1:0-12314 GCA_036275595.1 Moraxellaceae bacterium | reverse complement strand
GAGTTTGCCGCCGGCTTCCCGGTGACCCGCCTCAACGTGGCGGACTTCCGCCCCGCGGCCGGCACCGCCGGGGAGGCGGCATGAACGCGGCCCTGGCCCTGCTGGCGCGCGACCTGCGCCTGGCCCTGCGCCAGAGCGGCGACTGGCTGATGCCCCTGGGCTTCTTCCTGCTGGTGGTGACACTGTTTCCGCTCGCCATCACGCCGGAACCGAAAAAGCTGGCGGTGATGGCCCCGGGCGTGATCTGGGTAGGGGCGCTGCTGGCCATGCTGCTGTCGCTGGACGGCCTGTTCCGGCAGGACCTGGAGGACGGTTCGCTGGAGCAGCTGCTGGTCGCGCCGGCGCCCTTGCCCGCGCTGGTGCTGGCCAAGGTGGTGGCGCACTGGCTGCAGACCGGCTTTTGCCTGGTGCTGCTGGCGCCGGTGGCCGCGGTGATGCTGTTCCTGGACATGCAGGTGCTGCCGGTGCTGGTGGCGACCCTGCTGCTCGGCACCCCGGTGCTGAGCCTGACCGGTGCCATCGCGGCCGCCCTGACCGTGGCGCTGCGCCGCGGCGGTGTGCTGGTGCCACTGATCACGCTGCCGCTGCTGGTGCCGGTGATCGTGTTTGCCACCGGCGCCGTGCAGGCGGCGGCGGCCGGCATGCCGGTGGCCGGCTACCTGGCGCTGCTGGCGGCCTTCCTGGTGCTGGCGCTGACGCTGGTGCCCTTTGCCGTGGCGGCCGCGCTGCGCATTGCGGTGGGCGGCTGAGGGCAGGGGCCCGACAGCCGGTGGATGCCGTCCCGGACGGCGCATGAGAGAGGTTGGGAATGTTTCGAGCGATCTGGAACTATATCCAGCGCACCGTGAGCCCGCGTCACTTCTACGACATCGGCGGGCAGTGGCTGCCCTGGCTGTGGCTGGCTGCGGGCCTGCTGCTGGCGGCGGGTTCGCTGTGGTCGCTGGCCATCGCGCCGGCCGACTACCAGCAGGGCAACAGCTACCGCATCATTTTCATCCACGTGCCGGCGGCCTCCCTGGCCATGGGTGGCTACGTGCTGATGGCGGCCTGCGGCCTCATCTCCCTGGTGTGGAAGGTCAAGACCGCGGAGATGGTGGCGCGCTCGGTGGCGGCCATCGGCGCCTGGTTCTGCTTCGTCGCGCTGTTCACCGGCGCGGTCTGGGGCAAGCCCACCTGGGGCACCTACTGGGTCTGGGATGCGCGCCTGACGTCCATGCTCATCCTGCTCTTCCTCTACTTCGGGGTGATCGCGCTGTACTCGGCCTACGAGAACGCGGCCAGCGCCGGCAAGGCGGCTGCCATCCTGGCGCTGGTGGGCGTGGTCAACCTGCCCATCATCAAGTACTCGGTGGAATGGTGGAACACGCTGCACCAGGGCTCCACGTTCCGCATCACCGAGCGCCCGACCATGCCGCCCGAAATGTACCTGCCGCTGCTCGTCATGCTGCTGGGCTTCTATGCCTTCTTCGCCGCCTGCGTCGTCGCGCGCACGCGCAACGAGATCCTGCAGCGCGAGCGCCGCTCGCAGTGGGTGCGCGAGATCGTGCAGGCCGCGGCCGGGAGGGGGCGCTGATGTACTTCGAATCCTTCGCCGATTTCCTGGCCATGGGCCACCACGGGCCCTATGTATGGAGCGCCTGGGGCGTGACCCTCGCCATCGTGCTCTGGAACATCATCCAGCCGCTGCGCCTGCGCCGGCGGCTGTTGCAGGAACAGGCGGCGCAGCTCCGCCGCGAACAGGGCGCGGCCGCGAAGGCCGGCGCCAGCGCCAGGGACGGCGCCGACCCGTCCCCCTGAATCACTGCCGGTAGCCTGACATGAGCTTCACCCTGACCCCCAAGCGCAAGAAGACCCTCCTGATCCTGCTCGCCGTCGTGGCGGGCGTGGGCATTGCCGTGGGCCTGGCCCTCTACGCGCTGCGCCAGAACCTCAACCTGTTCTACACCCCCACCCAGCTGGTGCAGCACGAGGCGCCCGAGGGGCGTCGCATCCAGGTGGGCGGCCTGGTCATGAAGGGCTCGCTGCAGCGTGCGCCCGATTCGCTGGCGGTGCGCTTCACCATCACCGACCTCAAGAACCAGGTGGACGTGACCTATACCGGCATCCTGCCGGACCTCTTTCGCGAGGGGCAGGGCATTGTCGCCAACGGGCGCCTCGAGAACGGCGTGGTGGTGGCCGAGGAAGTGCTGGCCAAGCACGACGAGAACTACATGCCGCCGCAGGTCAAGCACGCCATCGAGCAGGCCGGGCATCCCGCCGGCAAGTAAGTCGCGGCGCAATGAAGAAGGCGACCCCCGGGTCGCCTTTTTTGTGCCGCCCTCACGGCGTCGCGGGGGTGGCCGCGGGACGCTGCGCCTCAGCGCCAGTCGCCCCTAAGGGCGCGCACCCTTTCCTCGAGCAGTGCCGGGGTGGCCTGCGCGGGCTCCACGGCGGCGCCCACCGACACCGCCACGCGGGAGCGGAAGCGGCGCGGGAACTTGGTGAAGGCGGCCCCGCCCTTGCGGCTGGAAAAGCTGCCCCACATGCCCTGCAGGGCCATGGGGATCACCGGCACCGGGGTGCGCTCCACGATGCGCTGGATGCCGTTCCTGAACGGGTACATCTCGCCGGTGTCGGTGATGCGGCCCTCGGGGAAGATGCAGACCATCTCGCCGTTTTCCAGCGCCTGCGCGATGTCGTCATAGGCCTTGTCGAGCAGGGCCTGGTCGACCTTGGCGGGGGCGATGGGGATGGCTCGCGCGGTGCGGAAGATGAAGTTCAGCACCGGGTTCCTGAAGATGTTGTTGTCCATCACGAAACGCGGCGGGCGGCGGATGGCGGTGGCCAGGATCAGGGCGTCGAAGAAGCTGACGTGGTTGCAGACCAGCACGCAGGCGCCTTCCTCGGGGATGGCCTCCACGTTGCGGCGCTCCACCTTGTAGAAGGCGCTCATGAACATCCACACCAGGAAGCGCATGAGGAATTCGGGCACCAGGGTGAAGATGTAGAGCGAGACCACGGCGGAGAGCAGGGCGGTGATGGCCAGCACGCCGGGCAGCGTGACCCCGGCCTTCAGCAGCACGACCGTCATCAGCGCCGCGACCACCATGAACAACGCGTTCAGGATGTTGTTGCCGGCGATGACGCGGGAACGGTGGCTGGGCTCGGAGCGCGCCTGCACCAGGGCGTACAGCGGCACGATGTAGAAGCCGGAGAACACGCCCAGGCCGAGGAAGTCGAACAGGACGCGGGTGTTGCCGGGAATGTCGAGGAAGGCCGACAGGGTCGTCGCCGGCGCCAGCGGGGCGTGGTGGCCGGTGGCGAACCAGATGTCCACGCCGAAGGCGGTGAGGCCGAGGGCGCCGAAGGGCACCAGCCCGATTTCCACCTTCTTGCCGGAGAGCTTCTCGCACAGCAGGGAGCCGATGCCGGTGCCCACCGACATGGTGGTCATGAGCAGGATCACGGCCATCTCGTTGCCGCCCAGGACCTCCTTGGTGAGGCCCGGAATGCTGGACATCATGGTGAGGCCGTAGAACCAGAACCAGGAGATGCCTAGCACCGACAGGAAGATGGTACGGTTGGCGCGGATGAAGGCCAGGTTGCGGATGCTCTCGGTGACCGGGTTCCAGTTCACCTTCAGGTCCGGTGCGGCCACCCCGGTCCGGGGAATGAGGAAGGCGGCCCCCAGGCCGGCCAGCGCCACGCCCACGATGGCGATGCTGAGGGCGTGGATGCCCGCGTCCCCGGGCAGGGTGATGAGGTAGCCGCCGAGGATGGAGCCGATCAGGATGGCGATGGACGTGCCGGTCTCGACCAGGGCGTTGCCGCCGACGAGCTCGTCCGCGCGCAGGGTTTGCGGGAGGATGGCGTACTTGATCGGGCCGAAGAGGGTGGAGTGGACGCCGAGCAGGAAGAGGGCGCCCACCAGGAAGGGCAGGTTGTGGAGGTAGAAGCCGGCGCAGGCCAGGGTCATGATCCCGACCTCCAGTGTCTTCACCAGCCGGATCAGCACCGCCTTGTCCCAGGCATCGGCAATCTGCCCGGCGGTAGCCGAGAACAGGAAGAAGGGCAGGATGAAGATGCCCTGGCAGATGGGGGCGCGCATCTCGACCGGCAGGGTGCTGAGCTGCACCGCGCGGAAAGTGAGCAGGATGATCAGACCCTGCTTGAATACGTTGTCGTTGAAGGCTCCCAGGAACTGGGTGGTGAAGAACGGCAGGAAGCGGCGGGTCTTGAGGAGGCTGAACTGGCTGCTCATGGGCAATCCCTGGTGGAATGGTGGCGACCCTGCCGGTCCGGCACGCGGGCGTTGCAAGCTTAAAGAAGCCGCCGCGGGCAGGCCAGCGCCGCGGATGCCGGAACGTGACGCCGTCCCGGCGGGGCGGCCGGCAGCGCGGGGCGAAGCTGCTATGATCGACCCTTGCGCTAATACGGAGAGCAGGCGGGCGTGACGCGACGCGGCGGGGGATTCGGCTGGAGAGGGGTGGGCGCCCTGCTGTGCCTCCTGGGCGCCCTCGCGGGCCCGGCTGCCGCCGACTCGGACGTCGATGTCGAGGTCAGGGGCGTGTCGGGCGCCTTGCTGGACAATGTCAGGGCCTATGTGGGGCGGGTCGGCAGCGACGACCTGGCAAGCTGGCGCAACACGCGCACCCGCCTCTACGCCACCGTCCAGGAGGCGCTGCGCGCCCTGGGCTACTATCGGCCCAACGTCGACATCAGCAACGACGGCAGCGTCGTGACCATCCGCATCGCACCGGGCGCGCCGGTGACGGTGCGCACGCTGCGCCTGGACATCCGCGGCGAGGCCGCCTCCGACCCGGCCTTCGCGGCCCTGCGCGAGAAGCTGCCCCTGCGCCAGGGCGACCCCCTGCATCATGGCCGCTACGAGGCGCTGAAGACCGCCGTGCGCAATCTCGGGGTGGAGCGCGGCTACTTCGATGCCGACTGGGAAACACACAGCGTCGAGGTCGATCCTGCCGCGAATGCCGCCGACATCGTGCTGGTGTACGCCAGCGGCCCGCGCTTCCGCTTCGGGCCGGTGAGCTTCCGCAAGACCACTGGCGAGCCCGCCGATGTCCTGCTGCGCCCGGCGCTGATGCGGCGCTTCCTCACGTTCGACGAGGGCGACCCCTACGACGCCGGTGCCCTCATCAAGTTCAACCGCGCGCTGCTGGATTCGCGCTTCTTCAGCGAGGTGCGCGTGCACGCCGAGCGCGAGCGCGCGGTGGACGGCGCCGTGCCCATCGAAGTCGTGCTGGCGGCCGACAAGCCCAACAACGTGGATATCGGCGTGGGCTACTCTACCGACGTGAAGGAGCGCCTCACCCTGAAATGGCAGCGCCCCCTCATCAACGACCGCGGCCACGGCATCGAGATCGGCACCGAGCTGTCGCCGGTGCGGTCCAGTCTGGACGCCAAGTACACCGTGCCCCTGACCCACCCCCTCCACGACACCCTGCAATACCTGTATGGCGTACGCCGCGAGGACGTGCAGGAGGTGGTCACCTGGAACACCGTGCTGGGCGTGCAGCGCCAGATCAAGAAGGAGAGCGGCTGGCAGCGCACCTATTCCCTGCGCGCGCTGCGCGACACCACGGAGACCCCGCTGGAGACGGTCAAGAAGGACCTGGTGCTCCCCGGCATCAGCTTCGACCGCCTGCGCACCCGTGGCGGCATCGATCCCGACTGGGGCGACCGCCAGTTCTACCAGTTCGAGGCCGCTTCGGAGCAAGTGCTGTCCGATGCCAGCCTGGTGTCGGTGCGCACCGGCCTGCGCCTGCTGCGCACCCTGGCCGGTCGCCACCAGTTCCTGGTGCGCGCCGACGCCGGCGCCATCCTGACCGACGACTTCGACGACGTGCCGCAATCCATGCGCTTCTTCGCGGGCGGTGACCAGAGCATCCGTGGGTATGCCTACAAGTCGGTGTCGCCGCGCGACGAGAACGGCCTGGCCGTCGGTGCCCGCAACCTCCTTACCGGCACCCTGGAATACGATTACGAGTTCGTGCCACGCTGGCGCCTGGCCGTGTTCACCGACGCGGGCAATGCCTTCGACTCGCCCAACGAGTCCGTCAAGGTCGGCTCCGGGGTGGGCATCCGCTGGGTGTCCCCGGTCGGCCCCATCCGGCTGGACGTGGCCTGGCCCGTGTCGGAAGTCGAGAAGAACCTGCGCATCCACTTTTCCATGGGGCCCAACCTCTGATGTGGCACCACCACGTCCGCCGTGCCGGCCGTCACCTCTGGCGGCTCGTCCTCGCCAGCCTCGTGCTGGCGCTGGCGCTGGCCGGCGCGCTGCTGGCGGTGCTGGGCAGCGAGACCGGCAGCCGCTGGCTGCTGGAGCAGGGCCTGGGCATGCAGCGCAGCATCGAGGCGCGCTATCAGGGTGGCACCTTCCTCGGCGGACTGGAGCTGTCCGGCGTACGCTACCGCTCCGCCAGCAACGACCTGCAGGTGCGGCGCCTGCTGGCGCGCTGGTCGCTGTGGGGGCTGCTGCGCGGCCGTGTCGAGATGTCCCGCCTCGAGCTCGAGGGCGTGGACCTGCGGCGCCTGACGCCGCCCGGCCCCGACAAGACCACGCTGCCGGTGCTGCTGTTGCCCCTGCGCCTCCATCTGGCGGCGGGGCAGGCGAGCGACATCCGCTTCTGGCCCTGGGCCGCGACCCATCCCTACACCTTGCGACGCCTGGCGCTGGCCGATACAGACTGGAGCGGAACCCGGGTGCGATTCGGGGCATTGCAGGCTGACCACGACCGCATTGGCCAGCTGGCGCTGGCCGGGCGCATCCGCCTGCGCGGCGGCTATCCCCTGGAGGCGACTGGCCGCCTCGACTACCTGCCGTTCCGTGCCCGGGGCTGGGGGCCGGTGCAGGTCCGCCTCGCGCGGGAAGTGGCCGACCTGGAGCTGCGCCTCAAGCTGCAGGGGCCCGCGGCGGTGGTGGCGCAGGGGCGGGTGCAGCCGCTGGAAAAGCAGATTCCCTACACGGCGCAGCTGCGCTGGCCGGCATTGGTGCTGCCGTGGTGGTCCGACCAGCAGATTCGCAGCGAGGGCGGCGACCTGCGCCTGCAGGGCAACCGCGACGGCCTGCAGGCCCAGGGCCAGGCCCAGCTGTCAGGGCGCCACCTGCCGGCGGGAAAGTATGCCTTGAAGGGCCGTACCGACTGGCATTCGGCACAGGTCGAGGCTTTGGATTTCAATGGCTTGGGCGGGAATGCGAATGTGGCAGGCGAAGTGCGCTGGCGGTCCGGCCTGGCCTGGACGCTTCGCGGGCGCCTGCAGAACGTCGACCTGGCGCGCAAATGGCCGGTGCCTCGGCTGGCGCTTCCCGTGCTGACGGGGGATCTTGATTTTAATGGTAAGACCAGTTCCGGGGGCGGCGCGGTCAGGGCCGCGTTGCGCCTGGCCGGGGGGGAGCGCTGGGACCTGACGCAGCAGTCCGACGGCTGGGCCTGGAACCTGGCGGCGCGGCAGCAGCTGGCGGCGCAGTGGCATGGCGTGCGACGGACCCTGAAGAATGGTCAGACCATTTATGCCGACTCTGGCCGGCTTGAAGCTTTCGGGCACCGCAACGACTGGCGCGCCCAGATCGATACCGCCCTGGCCGGCGAGCGCCTGCCCCCCGGGCAGTGGGTCGCGACCCTGCAGGGGCAGCGCCGGCAGGTGGTGGTTCCCCGCCTGGATTACAGCGGGGAGGCCGGGGCGCTGGGCTTCCAGGGCGAGCTTGCCCTGGGCGCGCCGCTGCGTTGGTCAGGGCGGTTGGTCCTTGACCACCTGGCGACGGGTTGGCTCTCTCCCGAGTGGTCTGGCCAGTTGTCCGGGGAAGTGACCGGGCAGGGAGCGTGGGGAGAGCGCCGGCGCGACTTCCAGCTGTCGCGGGTGCAACTCGAGGGCCGCCTGCGCGAACGGCCCTTCAGTCTGCAGGGCCCCCTCGACATCCAGCTGCGCGATGCGGCCTGGCCCGCCCTGTACAGCCCGCGCCTCGAGGCACTCTGGGGCGAGAACCGCGCCCTGGTGGCGGGTGGCCTGCGTGAGGGCACTTGGGACATGGCAGCCGAGCTGGCGCTGGGCGACCTGTCGCTCCTGGTGCCCGGCGTGCGCGGCAGCGTGGGCGGGCAGCTCGGGTTGTCGGGCCCCGAGCGCCGCCCCGACATCCAGGCCCACCTGACCGGCAGCGGCCTGGGCCGGGCGGGAATGGCGGTGCAGTCCGCGCGCCTGGACGCGACGGTAATGTCCCTGGGCGACCGCTCCAGCCAGGTGGTGCTCGCCACCGATGGTCTGACCACTTCCAGCGGCCGTGACTGGGGCCAGGTAACGCTGGCGCTGGATGGCACCCGCGACCAGCATGCGCTGGACTGGCGCATCGACAGTGACCAGGTCACCGGCCGCGGCGCTCTGAGCGGGGGGCTGGCCACGGACGGCTGGCGCGGCACCCTGGCGGCGGGACAGGTGGCCGTTGCCGGCCTGGAATGGCGGCTGGACGCTCCCTTTGCCCTGGCCTGGCGGCAGGGCATGCGCCAGCTCACGCTGGCGCCCCATTGCTGGCGCAGCGGCGCCGCCACGCTGTGCAACCAGGACGAGGCCCGGGTCGGCCGTGCCGGCCACGTGCGCCTCGAGCTGGCCGGACTGGCGCTGGAGCGCCTGCGCCATACCTGGCCCGAGGGCCTGGAAGTGGCGGGCCAGGTCAATGGCCAGGTCACCGGCGACTGGGCGCCGGGCGAGTCGCCGCTGCTGCGGGCGGTGGCGGAGGCGCGCGACGGCCAGGTCCGCCTGCTGCGCGACGAGGGGCTGCCACCGCTGGTGCGCACCTTCGAGCGCCTGTCATTGAGCGCTGACGCCGGCCTCCAGGCCGTGAACCTGGGCCTGGACCTGGTGTCGCAGGACATGGGGCAGGGGCAGGCGCGCGTGCGCATCGATCCGCGCGCCCCCGGCAAGCCGCTCACCGGCGACGTGGCCCTGCACGGCCTGCGCCTCGGAGTGTTCCAGCCGTTTTTCCCGGGGCTCGCCACGCTGTCGGGCCTGCTTTCCGCCGAGGGTCGCCTGGGTGGAGTGCTGGCGCGTCCGGCCTTCGAGGGGCAGGTGCGAGTGGAGGATGGCGAGCTCGCCTTCCTGCGCCTGCCGCTGCATGTGCGCAACCTGGTGACGCGCATCGACGTGCGCGGCACCCGCGCCGACATCAGCGGCAGCATGAAGAGCGGTCCCGGGGGCGCCACCCTGTCCGGCGCCGCCGACTGGAGCGACGAGCCCCGGCTGGAGCTCGCGCTCAAGGGCGAGCGTTTCCAGCTCAGCCAGCCGCCGGAACTGCAGGCCGAGGTCGATCCCGATCTCAGCCTGAAAGTCGCTCCCTATCGCGTCGACCTCACCGGTAGCCTGTTCGTGCCCACCGGCCGCCTCAACCTGAAGCGCCTGACCGACCAGGCCGTGCCGCTCTCCCCGGACGTGCGCGTGGTGCTGGCCAGCGACCGCGAGGCGGCGCAATTGGCGGGCCGGGTGAAGGACTGGAACATCAACGCCGACGTGCGCCTGCGCCTGGGCGAGGAGGTCTACTTCCAGGGCTTCGGCGTGACCGGGCGCCTGGCCGGTGGCCTGCGCCTGCGCCAGGAGGGCAGGCGAGGGCTGGAGGCATCCGGCGAGGTCGAGCTGGACAAGGAGTCGCGCTATGACGCCTATGGCCAGCGCCTGCAGATCCGCCGCGGCCGCCTCATCTTTGCCGGCAACCTGTCCCAGCCGGGCCTGGACGTCGAAGCCATCCGCACCGTCGACGACAAGGTGGTGGGCGTGCGCGTGCAGGGCCGCGCCAACCAGCCCGAGGCCATGCTGTTCTCGGATACCGCCATGTCCCAGGAGGAAATCGTCTCCTACCTGGTACTGGGGCGCCCCCTGGACACCCAGGGCCGGCCCGAGGCCGCCGGCAACCTCACCGCCGCCGCGGCTGCCATCAAGCTCGGCGCCACCGGCGCCGGCGGCCTGGGTGTGACCAACAAGGTGGGTGAGACGCTGGGCATATCCGACTTCTCGGTGGACGCCGAGGGCAGCGGCGACGACACCCAGTTCACCGTGTCCGGCTATATCAGTCCCAAGCTCTACCTGCGTTACGGGGTGGGCATCTTCACCCCCGTCAACACCGCCACCCTGCGTTACAAGATCAATTCCCGACTCTACCTGGAGGCGGTGTCCTCGCTGGATAGCACCATCGACCTGTTCTACAACCTGCGCTTCTGACCGTTCGTCCCTGCCGGGCGGCCGACTGGCCGGAAAGCCGCGCCGGCCGACTGGCCGCCTTGGGCGAGGGTAGGGTCGGCGGGTACCCTGAAGGCCTGCGGGGCCTGTATCCGGGCATCCCGACGACTCAGACAACAACAAGAAAGGTCGCCAGCCATGTTGCGTGCCCTGCTGTCCAGCTTCGTCCTGACACTTGCCCTGCTGCTGGCCGCCTGCGGCGGCGGCTCCGGCGGGGATGCCGCCAGCGCGCCGCCGTCGGCCACCGCCAGCAGCAATGTCGTCAAAGGCCTGATCCGCAACGGCGTGGTCACCGCCTGGCGCTGGAGCGAGGGCGCCTACGTGCTGGTGGGCTCGGCGCGCACCGGCGAGAACGGCGACTTTTCCCTCGCCGTCCAGGACCCGGTTCCGGGCGAAGTATTGCGCCTGGCGCTCGACGTGTCCGGTGACACCCGCCCCGGCTACCGCACCGAGATGCTGTGCGACGTCGCTCAATGCGGCAGCGGCGTGCGCGGCGACTGGGTGCCGCTCACCACCGGCCTCGGCCTCACCAGCTGGATCAGCGTGGGCGGCGACGGCACGCTCACCGTGATGCCCATGACCCCGGTCAGCACCATGCTCGTGCGCTATGCCGAGGACCTGGGCGGCGGCCACCTCACCGCCCCCACCCTGGAGGTGGCGCGCCAGCGCATCGCCGGCCTGTTCAAGATGACCCCGGAGCAGCTCCTGGTCCGTCCCGGCAACATCGCCAATGCCCTGTGGCTGGATGTCGCCAGCCCCGAGGCGATCAAGGTGTCCCTGCTGTCGGCCGCCTTCGCCGAGCTGTCGACGGCCTCGGGCTACAGCATCGAGCAGGTGCTGCAGCATGTTGCCACCACTTTCAGCCAGTATGACGGCCACCTGATGCAGGACGGCGAGACGGGCTCGCTGGGCGACGTCTACCGAGCAATGGGGGCGATCATCGCTGCGGCCGGCGCGCCCGCCGTGCAGTCCTGGGTGCAGGACTGGATCACCGGCGTGACGGCGGCGCTGCAGTCCGACCAGCTCACTACGTCGGCCTGCGCCCCCGACTGCCAGCCCTTCGACAGCAATGTCTTCCTGGAAGCCCTCGGCACCGGCAGCGATACCCTGGGCGGCGACCTGCGCCGCGTCATGGACGAGAAGGGGGTGGAGACTCTCGAGCAATTGCTCGCCGGCGAACTCTCGCGCTACGGCTGGCTGCTGTCCGCCGACAGCATCGCGCTCGCGCAGAGCGCCATGCAGGTGGTGGGCGCCAGTGCCCTGAGCGTGCTGGGCATGCCGCTGGGAGCGCCGGCCGGCCTCACCCTGGTGCGCGAGGGCGACGTGCTGCGCTTCGACGGCACGATCAACGGCCTTGCGATCGACCTCGACGTCACCTTGCCGCCCCTGCTGGACACCATCCAGGCCTACGAGCCCGGCGCTACCATGGCCTTCGTGTTCGGCGCGCAGGGCACCCTCCAGAACGAGCGCCTGCGCGCCAGCATCAACGGCACCCTGGCCATCGACGCCACCGGCACTGATTTCGCACCCTTGCGCGATGCCATCGCCGCCTACGTCATGGCTTCGATGGGGGACGACCCCAACGCCGTGATGCTGGCCCAGGCCGGCCTGCTGCAGGCGGTGGGCGGCATCCTGCGCGCCGGCCAGGCGGAGTTCACCCTGGACGGCAGCGCTGGCGTGGCCCGGCTGGAGCTGCAGGGCGAAGCGCTGGTGGAAACCAGCCGCCTGGCGGTGGCCGGCAAGGCCGGCCTGCAGGTCGACATGGACGGCCTCGCCGGCGGCGGCGTGAAGGCCAGTGGCCAGGTCGACCACGGCAGCCTGGAGCTGCCCAATGGCGACACCTTCACCGTGGACCCGGAGCAGGGCCATTACCTGCGCTTCGCGCTGGCGCAGCACGGCACCGCCGAGCTCAACATCGGCGTGCACATCCTCGGGCACGACGCCACCGTTTCCGGCAGCGGCACCCTGGCCGCGCTCGGTCCCCTGCTCAGCCACCTCAAGGACGGCATCGCCGACCAGTTGCAGGCCCTGACCCTGGATTTCACGGCGCTGGCCACGCAGTTCCTGACCGACGCCCGGGCGCTGGCGCTGACGGTCTC
>DASUDN010000020.1:0-23754 GCA_036275595.1 Moraxellaceae bacterium | reverse complement strand
GGTGACGGTGTCGAGGTTGACGCGGCGCGACTTGCTGGCGTCGAAGGTGATCTTCGGCCAGTCCTCGAGCTTCGGCACTTCCAGCTCGGCCGGGCCCGAGCCATCGAGCTCGAAATGCACGTGGCGGGTGGCTGCGCAGTTCGGGATCATCGCAACCGGCAGCGAGGCGGCGTGGGTCGGGTAATCGAGAATCTTGATGTCGATGACCGTGGTCAGACCGCCCAGACCCTGGGCGCCGATGCCGAGCGCGTTGACCTTCTCGTAGAGCTCGATGCGCAGCTCTTCGATACGGTTGCTCGGACCGCGCGCGATCAGCTCCTGGATGTCGACTGGATCCATCAGCGATTCCTTGGCCAGCAGCGCGGCCTTCTCGGCGGTACCGCCGATGCCGATGCCGAGCATGCCCGGCGGACACCAGCCGGCGCCCATGGTCGGCACGGTCTTCAGCACCCAGTCGACGATGCTGTCGGAGGGGTTGAGCATGGCCATCTTGGACTTGTTCTCGGAACCGCCGCCCTTGGCTGCAACGGTGATGTCGACCTTGTCGCCCGGCACGATGCTGTAGTGGATCACCGCCGGGGTGTTGTCCTTGGTGTTGGCGCGCTTGCCGGCGGGGTCGCGCAGGATGGAGGCGCGCAGCACGTTGTCCGGGTGCAGGTAGGCGCGGCGCACGCCTTCGTTGATGGCGTCGTCCAGGCTCATGCCGCCCAGGTCCCAGCGCACGTCCATGCCCACTTTCACGAACACGGTGACGATGCCGGTGTCCTGGCAGATGGGGCGGTGGCCCTCGGCGCACATGCGCGAGTTGATGAGGATCTGCGCCATCGCGTCCTTGGCGGCCTGGTTCTGCTCCCTTTCATAGGCCGCATGGATGGCCTGGATGAAGTCCACGGGGTGGTAATAGGAAATGTACTGCAGGGCATCGGCGACGCTCTGGATGAGGTCGTCCTTCTTGATGACGGTCATGGGGTGGACTCCGGGGGCTGGCAACGAAAGCGGCCAGCCTTGTGGGCCGGCTCGCGCGAGGCGGGCGGCATTATACACGAGCCGGCCGGGACCCAAGGGGCCGTCGGGGACCCTGCCGGCGGCGGGCTCGCCGGGGGTGGGCTACCGATTTTGACCCTCGCCTGCGCCCCGGGGCCGGGGCCGGGCGCGGGCGGCCTCAGCGGGCGGGATGCTGGCGAATCCAGTCGAGGATGAGCGCGGAGACGGCCTCGGGGGCCTCGCGGTGCAGGAAATGCCCGGTGTCGGGCAGCCGCTTCACCATGAGGCCGCCCTCGAAGTCCTGCTCGCGCATCAGGGTGTCGTAGAGGCGGGTGTCCATGCAGCCGTCGTGCTCGCCGGTGAGCGCCAGCGTGGGCACCGGCACCGGCGCGGTCAGCATGCGCCAGGACTGCTGCGTGGATAGCGACAGCGGCTGCAGCAGGCAACGGTAGTACTGCGTCGCCGCATGCACCACGCCGTCCGCGCGGAACGTCGACTTGACCTGCTCCAGATCCCCGGGCGAATAGCGCCAGTCCGGCGACCAGAGCTTCCACAGCGTCTCCACGAAGGCGTAGTCGTCGCGCGCGACGATGTGCTCGGCGATGCGAGCGAACTGCATGAGCAGGATGTAGGACGATTTCACGAGCTGGCCCGGCACCTCCGCCACGCCCACCAGGCTGCGTCGCAGGTGCGGGATCGCCAGCGTGGTCAGCGACGCGAAGCGCTTGGGCTGCAGCGCGGCCGCCACGTAGCTGGTGAGGGCGCCCCAGTCGTGGCCGACCAGGTGGCACTGTTTCGCGCCCAGGCTGTCCATCCACGCGAAGACGTCGCCGGCCAGGTGGATGAGATGGTAGAGGTCGCGCGGCGATTGCGAGCCCGGCTCGTAGCCGCGCAGCATCGGGGCGACGACACGGTAGCCCGCGGCCGCGATGGACTCGAGCTGGGCATCGAAGCTGTGGTAGTCGTCCGGGAAGCCGTGGACCATGAGCACCAGCGGGCCCTCGCCGAGGGCACGGGCGGAGAAACGCAGGTCGCCGTTGGCGAGGGTGAAGGTTTCGATCGCGGCCATCAGGCCTCCTCCGTTGCAGCGCCGGCGAACAGGCGGGCCAGCGGCAGTTGCAGGGTGTCGCCCAGGCGTTCGTGCGCGGCCAGCAACGCGGGGCGAAGCTGGCGCAGCCAGGGCGTGTCATCGTCGAGCGCGGCGAGGTCGGCGGGCGTGGGCAGCGCCCAGGGCAGCGCGCGGTGGAACGCATAGAAATCGAGGGTGGCGAGATCGCGGGCCAGCACGTAGTTGCCCCCTTCGGTGCGCCGGATCAGGCGGAGGCGCTCCAGCAGGGGCGCGAACTCCAGCCAGGCGTCCTCCTCCTGCTCGCCCAGCACCGCCATGATCTCGAGGTGGCTGACGGTGCCGCCCTCGCGGTGGCGCTGCCAGAACAGCTGCAGCACCTCCATCAGCGCCAGCACCGGGTGCCGGTAACGCCGGCCCCTGAGGCCGAACAGCGTCAGCGCGCGCGTGATCTCGACGCCGAGCAGGATGATGGCCCAGCTCAGGTAGATCCAGAGCAGGAAGGCGGGGAAGGCGGCGAAGGCGCCGTACACCAGGGTGTAGGAGGAGAAGTGGCTGATGAAGATGGCGAAGGCGTGCTTGGCGCCCTCGAACAGCAGCGCGGCCATGATCCCGCCGACGAGGGCCGCGCGCGGCGGCACCTTGCAGTTGGGCACGGCGACATAGAGCAGCGTGAAGCCCAGCGCGGTGAAGAGCAGCGTGACCAGGCGGACGCCGATGCCGTGCTCGACCAGCTCCGCGGCAGAGTGGAAGAGCTGCAGCGACATCATGTACGAGGACAGTGCGAACGCCGCGCCTAGCAGCAGGGGTCCCAGGCTCAGCACGGCCCAGTAGCGCAGGAAGCCCACCAGTCCCTTGCGGCCCTCGCGCACCTTCCAGATTTCGTTGAAGGCCTTCTCGATGGTCACCAGCATCATGATGGCGGTAATGAACAGCATGGCGCTGCCGATCACCGTGAGGTGGCTGGCCTGGGCCGAGAACTCCGCCAGGTGCTGCTGCACCGCCTGGCCGCTGCTCGGGATGAAGTGGCGGAAGATGAACTGCTGGAGCTGGCCGCTGACCGCCTGCATCGAGGGGATGGAGGAGAGGATGGCGAAGGTGACCGTCATCATGGGCACCACCGCGAACAGGGTGGTATAGGTCAGCACCACCGCGTGCTGGTTGCGGGTGTCATGGGTGAAGTGCCGGAAGACGAAGCGGGCAAACTCCCCGCCGCGGCGCATGCCGGCCGCCAACTCGTGCCGCATGGGGTTTCCTGTCAGGGCTGGTCGCGTGTGCCGGCAAGTATTCCCGGGCCCTCCCCCGCTGTCGAGTTCTTTGCGGAGGGCCGGTACAATCGCCCCTCCCGACCCGGACCCGCACAGGCCGCCATGCTCACCATCTACCACAACCCGCGCTGCTCCAAGTCGCGCCAGGCGCTGGAACTGCTGGAGGCCCGCGGCCTCCGGCCCAACGTGGTCAAGTACCTGGAGACGCCTCCCGACGCCGCCACCCTGCGCAACCTGCTGCGCGCCCTCGGCATCGGCGCCCGCGACCTGCTGCGCGCCGGCGAGGACGAGTACCGCGACCTCGGCCTGCGCAACCCCGCGCTGGACGACGAGGCCCTCATCGCCGCCATGGTGGCGCACCCCCGCCTCATCGAGCGCCCCATCGTGGTCAGCGGCGGCCGAGCCGTGGTCGGCCGCCCGCCCGAAAAGGTGCTGGAGCTGCTGAAATGACCACGCCCTACGTGCTCGTGCTCTACTACAGCCGCCACGGCGCCACGCGCGAGATGGCCCGGCTCATCGCCCGCGGCATCGAGGCCGAGGGCATCGAGGCGCGCCTGCGCACGGTGCCTGCGGTTTCCACCGTCTGCGAAGCCACCGAACTCGACCTGCCCGAGACCGGCGACCTGTACTGCAGCCTCGAGGACCTCGCCGGCTGCGCCGGTCTCGCCCTCGGCAGCCCCACCCGTTTCGGCAACATGGCGGCGCCGCTCAAGTACTTCCTGGACGGCACCAGCAGCCTGTGGGTGAACGGCGCCCTGATCGACAAGCCTGCGGCGGTCTTCACCTCCACCGGGACCCCGCACGGCGGCCAGGAGAGCACCCTGCTCAGCATGATGCTGCCGCTGCTGCACCATGGCATGGTGCTGCTGGGCCTGCCCTTTTCCGAGGCCGGCCTCTCGCGCACCGCCGGCGGCGGTACGCCCTACGGCGCCAGCCACCTGGCCGGCAGCGGCAACGATCGCGCCCTCGATCCGCACGAAAGCGAGCTCTGCCTGGCGCTGGGCAGGCGCCTGGGCCGCCATGCCCGCCGCGCCCGGTCCTGAGGCCCACCATGCCCCCGGTCGAGAAATTCCGCCGCGGCAGTCGTGCCGCCTTCGCCCTGCTGGTCCTGCTCATGGCGTTCCTGGCCGTCGAGACCGCCCTCAAGCCGCTGCCGGCGGGTGCCATGCTGGTGTTCGGCGCTGCCCTGCTGCTGCCGCTGGCCCTGTTCCTGCGCCCCCTCTGGCGCGGCAACGCCGACAGCGCGCTCTGGCTCAGCCTGATGCTCCTGCCCTACCTGTGCTGGGCACTGCTGGGTGCCTTCGTGCCGGGCACCGAGGGCCTGCTGGCGCTGCTGCGCGCGCTGCTCATCGGGGCCTGCTTCACGGCCCTGATGCTGATGGTGCGCTGGCACCGCGCCGCCCGCGGCTGACCCGGCGGCCGCGGGCGCTGCCGGTCCGGCTTTCCCGCGCCGGCGCCAGCCGATAGACTCCCTCCATCCGCAGGAGAATGGCACCGGAAGTGCCACCCTGCCCGTTGCGCCGCACACCGGCCGGCGCCACGGGGGTCGTTCCCGCCCGCTTTCCAACGTTTTCCAGGGGTAACCGCATGTCCCGCCTCACCCTTACCGGCCTCGCCGTCGCGTTCAGCCTCGCCGGCTGTGCCTCCGGCCCCGCTCCCCTCTCCCAGCAGGAACTCCAGTCCGCGCAGCAGGCCGGCAACCTCGCCGGCCTCTACGACCAGTACGCCTTGCGCCTGGCAGGCCAGAAGCTGAACACGCCGGAAGGCCAGAAGGCCGTCGCCCAGCTCAACGAGATCGGCGCCCAGCTCGCGCGCAAGCTCGAGCAGGACATCCGCGGCGAGATCCACCAGCAGGCCACCGCCAGCGGCCTGGTGCCGCTGCCCATCATCGACGCCCAGATCGCACGCCTGCCGCCGATGCAGAAGTGGGCGCCCGAGAAGCACAGCCGCCTCGCCGCCGACCTCAACGAGCTGCGCGGCCGCACCCAGGCCCGCATCACCTCGCAGCAGAACCAGCTCGCGCGTTTCACGGAAACGGAACTCGGTCCGCGCGTGGCCGTGCTTGACGACCTGGCCAAGCTGACCGGCGACGACCGCTACAGCCGCGAAAGCGCGGACGTGGTGGCCACCCTGCGCCGCAAGGCCGACGAGGCGCTGAAGAACGAGCAGTACGGCGAGGCCAAGCAGGCCCTGACCGCGCTGCGGCAGGTGGCGCCCGAGGACAAGAGCCTGGGCAGCCAGATCACCCTGGCCGATGCCCGGCTGTTCGAGAAGAAGTTCTGGGACAGCCTGGCCGACGGCAAGCTCGACGACGCCTACACGCAGTTCATGAGCCTGTCGCAGACACCCGAATTCCCCGAGATCATGAAGCGCCTGTCCAAGTCCTCGGACGACATGGTGGCCTACTTCATCGCGCAGGCCGGCGTGGCCGTGGGCGAGAACCGCCTGGCCGACGCCTACAAGCTGCTGAACCAGGCCAGCGACCTGCGCACCAAGACCAGCGGCGCCGGCGCCCCGCGCTCGCCCCAGGAAGACGCCTTTGCCAAGGCCGTGTTTGCGCGCAGCCAGGAGGCCCTGAAGGCGGGCCACACCGGCCTCGCCCTGGGCTACCTCAAGGTGGTGGAGCGCCTCAATCCGGACTATCCGGGCCTCCGCGCCAACCTGCGCACCACGCTCGACGCCACCCTGGCCAAGGCCACCAAGAAGGTCAGCACCGCCGCCTTCACCGATGCCGGCGGCAGCACCGAGTTCGGCGGCGCCGTCGCGGCCAAGGTGACACAGCACCTGTTCGACAAGATCCCCAACGACATCCGCATCATCGAGCGCGACCAGTTCCAGGCCATCCTGCGCGAGAAGGAACTCGGCGCCTCGCAGAACACCGAGCTCGCCACCGCCGACCTGCTGATCCAGGGCAAGATCCTGGAGTCGCGCGTGGACACCACGGAAAACCGCAGCAAGAAAACCATGCGCGTGGTGACCGACACGTCGACCGTGACCAACCCTGCCTACGAGCAGTGGGCCGCCCTGCCCGAGGCGCAGCGCGGCAAGGTGTCGGAGCCAGCGCGCCTGCTCACGCAGGAGAAGAAGGAAGACATCACCATCAACCTGCAGATCATGCGCAAGGTGGGCATCCTGTCCGCCTCCTACCGCCTGGTGGAGGCGCGAACCGGCAAGGTGCTGGCAACGGGCTCCGAGACCGCCAAGGTGGAGTACACGGATGAAGGCAACGAGGGCATCGAGCTCGGCCAGTTCCGCATGCCCTTCAAGCTCGCCAGCCTGCCGGCGGACACCGAGATCCTGCAGAAGCTGACCGAGAAGATCTCGGATGTCATCGGCGAAAAGCTGGTACAGGAACTCAAGGAACCCGAGAAGCGCTATGCCGAGGCGGCGCACCGCTACGCCGAGGAAGTCGATCCGGTGATGGCCGCGGAAAACCAGGCGTATGCCTTCGCCCTGGCCAACCTCAAGGGCCAGGACACCACTCAGGCCCGCCTGGCGCTGGAGCAGTACGCGCTGAAGGCCCCCTGACCCGCCCTTTCCCGCCCTGAAAAAAAGCCGCGCATTTGCGCGGCTTTTTTTGACCTGCCCGGTGCGCCGCTAGCGCGCGCGCGCCAGCCGCAGTCCCTCGCGCGCCTCGCGATTCGCCGGGTCCAGCCGCAGCACCTGCTCGTAGCGCTGGATGGCCGTCGCGGTATCGCCGTCCTCCAGCGCGCGCCGGGCGCTGCCCAGCATGCCACCGATGCGCAGGCGGGCCAGCGCATCGGGCGGCGTGGCCTCCTGCAGCTGCTCGCGCACGGCGGCGCGCGCCTCGGCGCGGCGCTCCTGGCGCACCGCCACCTGCTGCGCGACGGTCTGTTCCTGCCCGCGCGCCATCTCCTCGCGGCTGGCCGCCACCCGCGCCTCGGCGATGGCGCGCTGCAGGGCCACGTGCCCGGAGTCGGAGGGATCGATCTCGCTGGCCTGGGCCAGCAGGCGGTCGGCGGCGTCGAAGCGCTTTTCCGCCAGCGCCGCATACGCCTGCGCCTGCAGCGCCGCCACCACCTTGCCGATGCCGGCGGTTGCGTCGGCGTTGCCTGGCTGCAGCAACAGCGCGGCACGGTAATGTGCCAGCGCATTGTCGGGCGGCGGCGCCACCAGCGCGTTGCGGGCCAGGGCGGCGGCGCCGGCATCGAGTTCGGCGGACACCCGCGCGGCCTGGGCCGAGGCCTCCGAATGCCGCTGCGCCCACCACCCGCCTCCGCCCGCCAGCGCGACCACCAGGGCAACGGCAGCGGCCACCTTGCCCCGCGCCGACGGCGCGGGCGCGGGCGCGGCCGGAGTGGCCGGCACGGGGGCAGGAGCAGCAGCGCGCGGCGCCACGGGCGCCAGGGCCGCCGGCGCCAGCACCGTGGCGTCCTCGCCCCCGGCCATCGCCGGCGTCGCTCCGCCCGACGGCGCCGCCGGCCGGGGAGGCGCCGAAGCAGCAGGTGCGGGCGCCGCAGCCGGCGCGGCCGGCCGGCGCACGGCCGGCCGCAGCGCGGTTTCGCTGTCGGCGGGCGTCGCGCCGGGGGCGCTGAAGTCAAAGGTCTTCTCCAGCGCATCGATCTCGCGGATGACCTGCGCCCCGCTCTGCGGGCGCTGGCCCGGCTGCTTGGCGAGCAGGCGGTCGAGCAGGGGCTGGAAATGCGCCAGCGCGCCTTCGAGGCGCGGCACGGGTGCGTTCATGTGCATGATGCCGAGCGCGATGGGGTCCGTGGCCTCGAACGGCAGGTGGCCGGTCAGCATCTCGAACAGCACCACGCCCAGGCTGTAGAGGTCGGAGTCCGCGTCCAGCGCCTGTGCGCGCGCCTGCTCCGGACTCATGTACTTGGGCGTTCCCGCCACCATGCCCATCTGCGTCAGGCCGGCATCGCCCTCGGTCGCCTTCGCGATGCCGAAGTCGGTAAGGACGGCGCTGCCGTCCTCGCGGAAGAGGATGTTGTCAGGCTTGATGTCGCGGTGCAGGTAGCCCTTGGCGTGGGCATAGTCCAGGGCGCGCGCCACGTCGCGGGCGATGCGCAGCGCCTCCGCCACGGTCAGGCCGCCGCGGATGCGCGCCTTGAGGTCGCCGCCGGGGTGGAACTCCATGGCGATGTAGTAGACCCCGTTGACCTCGTTGACGTCATATACCGCCACGATGTTGGGGTGGGAAATGCGGGCCACGATCTTGGCCTCGCGCAGGAAGCGCTCGCGGAACCCTTCGTCCGCCGACAGCGCCGGCGCCATCACCTTGAGCGCGACATCGCGTTCGAACTTGAGCTGCTCCGCGAGATAAACGGTGGCCATGCCCCCCCTGCCGAGGGTGCGCTTGATCCGGTAACCCGGAAGATCGAGATCAGTCATGGGAGCCTACTTCGCCGGCTGGTTGATCCAGGCCCGGAACGCCTCGCGCTCCTCGGCGCTGCTGCGGTTCCAGATGTCCTTGAGGAGGTCGGTGTTGGTCACCGGGCGACTCTCCTGCTGGGACTCGAATGCCCTGCCGAGGGAGTCGATCAGCGACGCCTCGGCAAAGGACTTGATCGCGGTGGACTGCGCCGCCACCTCGCCACCCGCCGCCACCACCGTGAAATGCGGCTCCCTGGCGAACTGGCGCGCGGCCTCGCGGTCACGCTGGGGCGGGTACTCCACCCGGTAGCGGGCACCGGCGACCGCCGTGAAGCGCAGCACCGCCTGGCGCGAGCGCACCACGTCATGGTCCTCCGCATTGAGCTGGAACAGCTGCACGTAGCGCACGGCCAGCACATGCTCGCCAGGCAGGAGGGCCAGCTGCACCTGCGAGGTCAGGAAGCCGGTGGGCGGCTCGCGGCCGTCGATGGCCATGACCTGCACCTGCTCGGGCAGGTCGAGCAGCGCCACCTCGGTCACCGCCCGTACGGGTCCCTCGTAGGTCTTGAGGGGGCCACGGCTGGCGGCGCAGCCGGCCAGCAGGAGCAGCGAGGCCAGCACGGGCAGGGCCAGGGAACGCAACGACAGTGTCATGGGGAAAATCTCCGGCGGACGCCGAACGGAAAGGAAAGAAAAAAGGCCGCGAATGCGGCCTTTTTATCAGAGCCTCCGGAAGCGCCGCAAGCCGAGCAGGCCCAGCGCGATGCCGGCGAGCCAGTCGAGGCTGCCGGCGCCGCCGCCATGGTCGGGATCGGGGGCGTCGGTACGGATGGACACCGTCGCGTTCCCGGAATTCTGGCCATCCGCGTCATAGACGTGGTAGGTGAACGTATCGGTGAACGGCGACATGTTGTTGTCCGCCACGTAGCGCAGGGGCGGGTTCAGGCAGATCTTGGGCACCGAGGAGCTGCCCGGGCACAGGCCCGAGGAGGCACCGAAGACCTTGCCCAGCGAGGGCTGATCCACGATCTCGATGGGATAGAACGAGGCCCAGTTCACTTCGGGCCCGTAGACCCGGGTGGGCGGCAGCAGCGGATTGGCGTTGGGAGTCACGTGCAGCACCAGGCCGAACTTGCCGTCGCCCTTGTCGTTGTCGTTGTCCAGGGGGTTGAACATGACCTCGGCCTCGCCCACCGGCCGCAGGTAGGAGTCATTCACCGCGTTGGGCGCCTGGTTCTTGATCTGCACCTTCACGGTCCCCACCGCGGCGGACGTGCTGTTGGTGTCGACCACGCGGTAGGTACAGGTGATGGGCGCGTCGTCGGTCGTCAGCTCGCCATTGGGATAGGGCGGCTCCGCCGGCGTAGGCGTCAGCTCCTTGTTCTCCACCACCATCATGCCGGGATAATCGGCGTCGTCGCTCAGCTTCCAACTGCAGCGGCCACCGGCGTCATCCACCAGCACCACCGAGGGGCTGAGCTCGTTGGCGGGGGTGGTGGCGGGATCGTCCGGCGTATTGGCGGCGAACTTGTAGGGACCCGTGGTGTCGTCCTCGCCGAAGCTGTCGTTGGCCAGTACGTCGACGATGCCCTGGCGGTCGGTGTCCAGCGTGCTGTCCGCGACGTCGTCGCGCGCGGTGATCTGCAGGCGCTCGATCGCGCCGATGTCGCAGGCCGTGCCGCTGCGGCGCTGGACGCCGCGCTGGTCGATGGACAAGCAACTGCCGATCTCCTGCGCGCGGTCCAGGATGGGCGAACCCACGGCCACCTTGGGCAGGTAGTAGTCGGTCAGGCCGAAGGGGGCGCCGGTGGCGGACGCCGGGTAGTAGTCGGCGCGGGTGCGGATGGGCACCAGCACGTCCGTGAGCGGCGTGAGGAGCGGGATCAGGACGTTGTTGGACACCATGAGCGCCGAGCAGCTGCCGTCGTTGTCATAGGCGTTGTAGGAGCCCGCGGGATTGCTGGCGGCCCACTCCACGGCGGCGTCGGGATTGAAACAGACCGAGGTGGCGCCCGGCGTCTGGAAGGCGGACAGCAACGAGCCGGTGATGTTCAGGGCGGACAGGCCGTTGGCGGCGATGATGTGCCCCACCTGCTCCACGGCGGTGATGTAGTTGAGGTATAGGACACCGAGGCCGACCGCGCTGCCCTGCACATAGGCCAGCGCTCCCGAGCTGGGTGCCGAGCTGTTGGCGGAGAAGGTGGAGGCCGTGATGGTACCGACGGTGTTGCCGCAGAACTCGATGGCGCCGGCCCCGGCGCTCGCGCTGTTGCCGCGGAACAGCGAGCGGCTGGCGGTCACGTTGTGCAGGGCATAGGGATTGAGCCCGGCCGTGCACAGCATGGCGACGGCGCCGCCCTTGTTGTCGGCGTGGTTGCCTTCCAGGGACACGTCGGTAAGCGTCAGCGTGGTGTTGTCGCCGGCCAGGTAGATGGCGCCGCCGTTGCCCGCCGCGGCGCTGCCGCCGCTGACGCTGCCTCCGCGCACGACCACGTTCCGCAGGCTCACGGAGGAGGTGGCGAAGATGATGCCGCCGTTGTCGGCGACCGGCGCCGGCGCAGTCTGCGCGCTGCTGGCGGACCCTTCCAGCACGAGCTGCTCGAGGTTCAGGGCCGCCGCGTTGGAGAAGATGCGGCGGCCGGGCTGGGCGACGATGTAGGTACCGGTCTTGCCCACCAGGGGATCGGCATCCTCGTAGTCGGGTCGGAATGAGCGCGGCTTGACGCCGGTCAGCGGATCCGTGACCTCGTCATGGGCCTCCTTCTGGCTGTCCGCACCCTTGATGATGATGTCGTTGGTAATGTACAGCTCGCCGCGGGTCAGCACGTAGGTGCCCGGGTCCAGCTGGATGAGGTTGTCGGTGAAGGCAGCGCCGGCCGGGCAGCCGCCATAGCCCTTGCGGCTGTTGACCGCCTTCACGGCCTCGCGGAGGGAGCAGCGGGAGGGGTTGGCGCCGTCCTCGTCCGCGGTGGTCGTCACATTGATGGTGGTCACGAGGCTGGCGCGTGGCGCCCCCGCGCACAGCACGAGCAGGCCGGCCACCAGGGGAAGGCATACCTTTTTCATTCCTGATCTCCACGACGCCAGCCAAGGCCCAGCAGGGCGAGCAACAGCAGCCCGGCACCGTCAATCGCGCCACCGAGCTTGTCGCTGGCCATGGTGGTGTCAGGCTCCACGATGACGCGGGCCGCCACCACGTGGCTGCGGTCCGCCGGCAGGGTGTAGAGCATGCTGAGCGAAGTCACGACACGCATGTCGAAGGTGTCGAAGCCGTGGAAGTCGCCGCTCGGCCGGTAGATGTAGTTGCCGTCGGTGTCGAAGGTCACCGTGCCGCGGGTGGGCGAGCGCTCGACCCAGGGACAGCCCGGCACGTCCGCGCGATAGGTCCCGCCGACCACGCGGGTGGGGTCGGGAGCAAGGGAGGGCGGCGGATAGAGGGAAGCGGCCGTCGCCGGCGGCAACGTCAGCATCACGCCGGTCGGACACAGCACCGCGGGCAGCAGCTCCTCGTCGGCGAGGTCGTCGCCCAGGTACTGGGTATGGGTTTGGCCGTACTTGATGACGTCGCCGGAGAGCGTGATCTCGCTCGCGCCCACGCCCTGCATCTCGACGGCGCCGATGTCGCAGGCATACACCACGCGCTCCTTGCCGCGCTGGTCGGTGCTCGGGCAGGAGTTGCCGCTGGAACCGATGCTGTCGGCGCCCTTGTTGATGAGCGGCGAGGCGTCCAGCAGCAGCGGATCGGCCCCGTAGCCCGGCAGCACGTGTGGCATGTGCACGAAGGTGGGGCCGCCACGGTCGGACAGCGGGCACAGCAGGCCGAAGTCACTGGCGCACTTGCCGTTCACCAGGGTGGCCATCAGCTGCCCCGGGGTGCCGGCCTGGTCATCCACGGTCTGGTTGCCGGTCGTGGGACAGGTCCCCGGGCTCAGCACCAGGTTGAACTCCATGGTGGGCGTCCCGGGCAGGTTCTCGCAGTCGCCGTTGGTCGTGTTACCGGCCAGGATGGTGTTGTAGACCACCACGTCCTCGCCATTGAAGTCGAGGCCGCCGCCAGTGTTGAGCACGATGGTGGACGCATTGACGCGGGCGTCCTCGCGCAGCGACAGCGCACGCCCGGTATTGCCGCTGATGGTGACGTTGATCAGGGCCGTGGGCGCGATGGCCGTCGGACGCGTGGCGTCCGCCACCTCCAGTACCGCACCGCTGCCGGCCGGGACATTGATGACGTTGGCCGTCAGGAGGCTGGTCTCGAGGTCGACGACGTTGCGCTCGGCATAGATCGCGGCGCCGGCGTCCGCGCGATTGGCGCGCAGCTCGCTGGTGTTGATGGCCGCCACGCCGTCGGTTCCCAGGTAGATGCCCCCCCCTTTGGTGGCCTCGCCATCCTGCAGCAGCACATCCGACAGGGTCAGGTGGTCGCCGCTGAAGATCACGCCGCCATTGCCGGCCGTAGAGGTCAAGCCATTGGTGTAGCTCAGCTCATATTCGTCATAGGCGGCGTTGCCGGACGCCGGGTCGTTGATGATGTTGGTGTTGTCGTCGACATTGCCCGCGCAGCCCGCGGCGGTGGCGCAACCACCCTTGATGATCATGCGGTTGAACTGGACATCGATACGCGCCGGTTCGGTATAGAGGGCGACCTGCACCCGGGCCGCGCTCTGCGGGCCCTGGGGTACGATCTCGGTGGAGGTGGCAGGATCGACCACCTGCAGCGTGTAGGAGAAGTGATGGACCTTGTCGTCCTGCAGGTAATAGGTCGTAACCTGCCAGGGGATCGGCGCGGACGAGTACGGTACCACGGTCTGCCCCACCAGGACCGGATCGCCGGTCTCCGGGTTGTCGTACACGCGCACGACATAGTTGTAGGCGGGCGGGTCGGTGGCGGGCGGTGTCGGGGTCACGCCGGGCAGCACGCCATTGAACTGCAGCGCATGCAGGGTGGTCAGGTAGTCGTCCGCGGTCCCGAGGTCCGAGTCGTCGGCAAGGTCGAACGTCGCGGGGCTGGTGGCGCAGCCCGGGGCCGTGGTGGCGCAGCGCGGCGGCAGGTACTGGGGATTGTGGTTGATGACGAAGGCACGATGGGCGCCCACCACCTGCACGGTAGTGATTGCGTCACCCGTGCGGCCCTCACCGGAGATGCTGAGGGTGGTGCGGATGGTGATGGGACCATCCTCGATCAGATAGGGCTTCTTGTCCGCGGGCAGCGTGATGAAGGCATAGCTGTCGTTTGCGGTGGACTTGCAGCCCTGGAAGCCGTTTTCCGGCTTGCCGCGGTTGAAGTACTCAACCGCCTCGCGCAGGGAGCAGAGGGAGTTGCCGGAGTAATCGTCGGTCGTGGTGTTGACCGTCAGGGAGTCCGCGGCAGCCCAGGGGGCGGAAAGAGCAAGGATGGCGGCAAAAAGGCTCTCTCGGGTCCAGGACATGGAGCGAGTCTCCTAAATTCTTGTTTTTTTGAGGCAATATCGCCCGAAATACTACCCGCAGGGTCTGTAATGGAGTTATTGATTTTTGTTACCTAGCGGGGCGCCGTACTCTGGCACAGGCCCGCCGGACGGGCAAGGTCAGCCGGCCTGGCGCGGCTCCCCGCCCTGCCCGCCCGGACGCTCCAGGACCTCGCGCACGAAGGGGATGGTCAGGCGCCGGCCGGCGACCAGGGACAGGCGGTCGAGGTCGGCCACCAGCGCCAGCAGGCGCCCCGTTTCGCGGGGACCGCGACCCAGCAGGTAGCGCACCACGTCCGGCTCCAGCGCCAGGTCATGCCGGCGCGCGGCGGCCATCACCAGGGCCTCGCGGCTGGCATCGTCCGGTTGCGCCAGCGCCCAGCAGGGCGCCTGTGCCAGCCGCGACACCAGGTCGGGCAGGCGGAACCCGCACTCCCCCGGTCCGGCCGCGGCCGAGAACAGCAGCCGGCAGCCCGTCGCCCGCGCCCGGTTGAAGAAATGGAAGAAGGCCTCTTCCCAGCCCCCCTGCCCCGCAATGGCCTCGAGGTCGTCGCAGGCCACCAGGTCCTGGGCCTCGAGCCCCTGCAGCAGCCCCGGATCCTCCCCCCGCAGCTCCCCCAGCGGCAGCAGCAGCGCGGCCATGCCGCGTCGCTCCGCCTCGCCGCACAGGGCAGACAGGAGGTGGCTGCGCCCGAGCCCGGCATCGCCGCGCAGGTAGAGCAGGCCGCCGGGGGCCTCGAGGAAGGCTTCCAGCGCCGCCACCACGGGCGCCCAGGCCGGCGCCGCGAAGTCGGACAGGCGGGCGTCCGGGCGCGGACGCAGGTTCAGCAGGAGTTGCTCAACCGCCGGCATCGACGTCCTCGACCACGATGCCGGGCGTCTTGCCCTGGTAGAGCCGGCTCTGCTGGTACAGGGCATGGCCATGGCGCAGCAGGACGAGGATGATGGCCGCCACCGGCAGCGCCAGCAGCATGCCCACGAAGCCGAAGAGCTGGCCGCCGGCCATGATGGCGAAGATCACCGCCACGGGATGCAGCCCGATGCGGTTGCCCACGAAATAAGGCTGCAGCACCCAGCCCTCGATCGCCTGGCCGACCGCGAACACGACCCAGACCATGAGCACGTCGTGGAAGTTGCCGAACTGGATGATGGCGGCGATGGTCGCGGACACGACGCCGATGGCGAAGCCGAAATAGGGAATGATGCTGCCGAGGCCGGCCACCATGCCGATGATAAGCGCGAGCTTGAGGCCGACGAGTTCCAGGCCGATGGCATAGACCAGCGCCAGCGAGATCATCACCAGGAGCTGCCCGCGCAGGAAGGCCGCCAGCACCTCGTCGCACTCGGCGGCCAGGCGCGCCACCGTGGGCTCGACGTCGCGCGGCAGCAGGTCGCGGATGCGCTGCAGCAGGCGGTCCCAGTCCAGCAGCAGGTAGAAGGTGACCACGGGGACCAGCGCCACGGTCCCCAGGACCCCGAGCAGGGTGAGGCTGGAGGCCGCCATGCGCGACAGCACGTTGCCGGCCACCTGCCCCGCCTCGCTCCAGTATCCCGACAGCCATTCGCCGATCAGCTGCATGTCCAGGCGCGGGATGTCGACGTGCAGGTGCCGCTCCAGCCAGGGCGTGGCCTCGCGGTTGAACCAGCGCAGCAGCGAGGGCAGCTTGGCCTCCACGTACAGCAGCTGCTTCCACAGCATCGGCGTCAGGAAGGCCACCGCCAGGACCACTAGGGTCAGCAGGGTGAAGAAGGCCAGGCTCACCGCCCAGTTGCGCGACAGCCCGCGGGTCATCAGGCGGTTGACGAGGGGATTGCCGAGATAGGCCAGAAGGGCCCCCGCGGCAAACGGCATGAGGATGGGGGCCAGCAGGTAGAGCAGGAAGCAGGTCGCGGCGGCAGGCAGCAGCCACGGCCAGAGGCGGTTGTCGGACATGGTCATCCCTGGTGGCGGATATCAGTACGCGGGCGATTGTAACGTGGGCGCCTCGGGCGCGGGGGGCGGCGGTGCGAGATCGGGGCGCCAGTGCCGCAGGAGCAGTGGCGACGCCAGGCGCAGCGCGGACTGGGCGGCAGGCGGCTGGCCCGGAACCCGGGCGGCCGCGGCCGGCAGGCGCGGTTCGGACTCGAGCGCGGCCGCCAGCGCCTCGGGCGCCGGCGCGGCCAGCGCGATCCAGGCCCGCTCGCGGGTGGCGCGGACCAGCTGCGGCTGGCGCGCGCCCGGCAGCGCCTGCACCGCCGCCAGCACGCCCGCGAGGCCGGCGCTGTCGGTCACGCCCTCGACCTGCAGCACCGTCCGGCCGGCGGCCTCCGGCCACTGCCAGGCCGCCGCCAGGGTCTCGGCGAGCACCTCGGGCAGGGCATCGCTGCCCGCCGGCAGGCTGCCCTTCTGCGCCAGGGCGGCGGACCACAGGCTCCAGTCGCTGCCCTTCACCAGCACGAGCACGTCGGCGCCATAGGCGGCCAGCACGGCGGCCAGCGCCGGCGCCGGCTGGCCCGGCACGAGGAAGCCCATGGCCTGCGCGGCCGCGGGCAGCGGCGTGGCGCTCACGAGCGCGCAGCCGCGCGCGGCGATGCGCGGCGCCCAGGCGGCGGGAACCGGGCGCCAGGCCTCGGCCTCGCCCTCGCGGCGCCATTCCAGCACCCACAGGCGCAGGCCCTGCCATTCGCGGAAACCGGCCTCTTCCAGCAGGCGCTGGCGCCGCGGGGCGCCCGCCTCGCCCATGAAGGGACGCGGGTCCGCCAGGGCCGCCTGCACGCGCGGATTGGCCAGCACCGCCAGGGTGCCGGTACGGGCCAGCAGCTCGGCGCCGAGCTCGCGCGCGGGCGCCTCGGCGGCGGGCAGGGACAGTGGCAGAAACAGGAAGAGGACGGCGATCAGGCGGCGCGGCATGGCACAGGTCCGGCAAGGGCAGGCGCCTACACTACGAAAGCCGACGCAGCGAGGCAACGACAAGGTGCGGGACGCGGCCCGCTTCCCTATAATACGCGGCCTTTACAGCCAGCCTTGCGAAGCCCCATCGCCATGTCCGAACAGAAGTCCGCCTCCCCCTCCCTCAGCTACAAGGATGCCGGTGTCGATATCGACGCGGGCGACGCCCTCGTCGAACGCATCAAGGGCGTGGCGAAGAAGACCGCCCGCCGCGAGGTGCTGGGCGGCCTCGGCGGCTTCGGCGCGCTGTGCGAGATCCCCGCAGGCTACCGCCAGCCGGTGCTGGTCTCCGGCACCGACGGCGTCGGCACCAAGCTCAAGCTGGCGCTGGACCTGAACAAGCACGAGAGCATCGGCATCGACCTCGTGGCCATGTGCGTGAACGACCTCGTGGTCTGCGGCGCCGAACCGCTGTTCTTCCTGGACTACTACGCCACCGGCCACCTCAACGTGGACACCGCCGCCACCGTCGTCACCGGCATCGGCGAGGGTTGCCTGCAGGCCGGCTGCGCGCTGGTCGGCGGCGAGACCGCCGAAATGCCGGGCATGTACGAGGGCGAGGACTACGACCTGGCCGGCTTCGCCGTCGGCGTGGTGGAAAAGTCCGAGATCATCGACGGCAGCAAGGTGAAGGCCGGCGACGTGCTCGTCGGCGTGGCCTCCAGCGGCGTGCACTCCAACGGCTACTCGCTGGTGCGCAAGATCCTCGAGGTCAGCAAGGCCGACCTCAACAGCACGCTCGACGGCCGCAAGCTGGCCGACGTGCTCATGGCGCCCACCCGCATCTACATCAAGCCCATCCTGTCGCTGATCGAGGCGCTGCCCGTGCACGCCCTCGCCCACATCACCGGCGGCGGCCTGCCCGGCAACCTGCCGCGCGTGCTGCCGGCGGGCGCCGACGCGCGCATCGACGAGTCCTCCTGGACCTGGCCGCCGGTGTTCCAGTGGCTGCAGCAGCAGGGCGGCGTCGAGCGCTTCGAGATGTACCGCACCTTCAACTGCGGCGTGGGCATGGTCGTGGTGGTTCCCGCCGACCAGGCCGACGCCGCCATCGCCCACCTCAACGCCGCCGGCGAGAAGGCCTGGCGCATCGGCGAAATCGTGCCTTCCACGCACGCCGAGCCGACGGTGGTCTTCGCCTGACGCACGCCGGCCGGCCCCGCGCCGGCCCGGCTCCCCTCCCGACGCAGGCAGTGGCAACCCCCATGCTCAAGATCGCGGTCCTGATTTCCGGCTCGGGCTCCAACCTGCAGGCCCTCATCGACGCCATCGCCCGTGGCGAGATCGCGGGCCGCATCGCCGGCGTGCTCTCCAACCGCGCCGACGCCTACGGCCTCGTGCGGGCGCAGCGCGCCGGCATCCCCACGGCGGTGGTCGCCCACGGCGAGTTTCCCGACCGCGCCGCCTTCGACGCGGCGCTGGCGCAGCGCATCGATGCCTGGGCAGCGGACGTGGTGGTGCTGGCCGGCTTCATGCGCATCCTCACGCCTGCCTTCGTGTCCCGCTACGAGGGCCGGCTCCTCAACATCCATCCTTCCCTGCTGCCGAAGTACAAGGGCCTGCATACCCATCGCCGCGCCCTCGAGGCCGGCGACGCCGAGCACGGCTGCTCGGTGCACTTCGTCACGGCCGAGCTGGACGGCGGCCCCGTGGTCGCCCAGGCGCGGGTGCCGGTGCTTCCGGACGACACCGAAGAGACGCTGACCGGGCGCGTGCACGCGGCCGAACACCGGCTCTATCCCCGCGTCCTGGGCTGGCTCGCCAGTGGCGACCTGGAGTACCGTGGGGGACAGCTTCGCTTCCGGGGCCAGCCCCTGGCGGCGCCGCTGCAGCTGCCCGCCGCCGGCTGATCACGATTTCGCTGGTACCGTTGACACAAGTCGTCAACCTGATCTTCCCGCCTGCGTTAACTTGGTATGTGTTCCCTATCCGGAGAAACCGGCATGCTGAGATCGCTGACCCTGGGCCTGGTGCTGCTGCTGGCCGCCCCGCTGGCGCAGGCGCTGGAGCTGGCCCCCTATGTGGCGAGCTACAGCTTCAACCTCGACAACAAGCTGAAGGGGTCGGCCACGCGCAAGCTGGAGCGCCGCGGCGCCAACCTCTGGCGCTACAGCTTCTCGGCGAGCGCGCCCTTCGCCTCCGCCAGCGAGACCAGCGACTTTGCCTTCGACGGCCGCCTGGTGCAGCCGCTGGGCTACCAGCAGCAGCGCAACATCGCGTTCTCCAAGAAGAAGGCCGCCATCGCCTTCGACTGGCGCGCGCGCAAGGGCACCGGCACCCGCGACGACAAGCCCACCGTGACGTACCCGCTGACGGCCGGCACCCTGGACTCGCTGAACATGGAGATCCAGATCCGCCGCGACCTCGTCGAGCTGGGCCGGCTGGGCGGCCCCTACACCCTGGCCACCCCCAAGGACATCACGCCGCTGGAGTTCGTGGTCGAGGGCAACCAGGTCCTGACGACCCCCTTCGGCAAGCTCAACACCCTGCGCGTCAGCCGCAAGCATGCCGACCCCACCCGCCACACCACGTTCTGGCTGGCGCGCGACTTCAACTTCCTGCCCGCCAAGGTGGTGCAGGACGACGGCGGCACGCTCTACATCCTGGAGCTGACCAGCGTGAACATGCCGCGGACGCCCCGCTAGCCTTCACGTCGACCGGTTCGCCGCGCTGGCGGACACCCATGAAAAAAGCGGCCCGAAGGCCGCCTTTTTTCATGCCCGGACGCGGGCGGGAGGCGCCGGCGACGTCAGGCGCGCGGCAGCGTCACCCCGGTCTGGCCCTGGTACTTGCCACCACGGTCCTTGTAGGAAACCTCGCAGACCTCATCGCTCTCGAAGAAGAGCATCTGCGCCACGCCCTCGTTCGCGTAGATCTTGGCGGGCAGGTTGGTGGTGTTGGAGAACTCCAGCGTCACATGTCCTTCCCACTCCGGCTCCAGCGGCGTCACGTTCACGATGATTCCGCAGCGGGCATAGGTGGACTTGCCCAGGCAGATGGTCAGCACGTTGCGCGGAATGCGGAAGTATTCCACCGTGCGCGCCAGCGCGAAGGAGTTGGGCGGGATGATGCAGACGTCGGAATGGATGTCGATGAAGCTGCGCTCGTCGAAGTTCTTGGGATCCACCGTGGCGGAATGCACGTTGGTGAAGACCTTGAACTCGTTGGAGCAGCGCACGTCGTAGCCATAGCTGGACACGCCGTAGGAAATGATCTTGTTGCCGCCCACGGACCGCACCTGGCCGGGCTCGAAGGGCTCGATCATGCCGTGCTGCTCCGCCATGCGGCGTATCCACTTGTCCGCCTTGATGCTCATGCTGCCCCCTGGTTCAGAAATCATTCAAAAACAATGTTGATTCGCTTGGGATCGACCTGCGCGGCCCGGGCCAGCGCCGCGCCGGTGCGGCGCGCGATCTGGCGGTACAGCGCGGCGATCTCCCCGTCCGGCTCCGCCACCACGGTGGGACGGCCGCTGTCGGCCTCCTCGCGGATGCGCAGGTCCAGCGGCAATGCCCCCAGCAGCTCGGTCTGGTAGTCGCGCGCGATGCGCTCGCCGCCGCCGCTGCCGAAGATGTGCTCGACATGGCCGCAGTTGCCGCAGACGTGCAGCGCCATGTTCTCCACCACGCCCAGCACCGGGATCTCCACCTTGCGGAACATCTCGATGCCCTTGCGCGCGTCGAGCAGGGCGATGTCCTGCGGCGTGGTCACGATGACCGCCCCGGCCACCGGCACCTTCTGCGCCAGCGTGAGCTGGATGTCGCCGGTCCCCGGCGGCATGTCCACCACCAGGAAGTCGAGGTCGTCCCACAGCGTCTGCTGCAGGAGCTGCAGCAGGGCGCCGGTCGCCTTGGGGCCGCGCCACACCACCGGCGTGCTGTCGCTGTCGAGCAGCAGGCCGATGGACATCATCTCGATGCCGTGCACCCTGAGCGGCACGAACCAGGCATCGTCCTTCACCCCCGGCTTGGTGCCGGCCGGCACCCCCAGCATCATGGGCTGGCTGGGGCCGTAGATATCGGCGTCCAGGATGCCGACGCGGGCCCCTTCGGCGGCCAGGGCCAGGGCCAGGTTCACGGCAGTGGTGGACTTGCCCACCCCGCCCTTGCCCGAGGCGACGGCAATGACGTTCTTGACGCGGTCCAGCCCGGGCAGCCCGCCCTGGGGCCGGGCACGCGGAATCGCGGGTGCCTCGCGCAGGCCGAGCTGGGCCAGGCCCAGGCTGGCGAGGGCCCCCAGCAACAGGGGGCGCAGCTCCTCGGCGGCGCCGGCATAGGCCGGCGCCAGGTCGACCAGGACGGTGTCGCCGTCGACCAGCACCCGGTCCAGCCAGCCGAGCTCGCCCAGGGGCTTGCCCATGAGGGGGTCGACGACGGCGGACAGGGCGGATTTGACGGCGGCGGTATCGGTCACGGGAGGGCCTGGGCAACGGGCAAAAGCGGGCCCGTATCGTAGCCCGGTTTGCGCCGCGGCGGGAGCGGGTTTTGGTGTTGTCGGGTCAAGCCGTCCGGCTCCGCCGCCTTTTCCGGTATGATGTCGCCCTTTCCGCCACCAGCCCCGTCACACCATGAGCGAACGCCGCCGCATCCTCGTCACCAGCGCCCTGCCCTATGCCAACGGGCCCATCCACCTCGGCCACCTGGTGGAATACATCCAGACCGACATCTGGGTGCGCTTCCAGAAGTCCCGTGGCCACGAGGTCCACTACGTCTGCGCCGACGACGCCCACGGCACCGCCATCATGCTCAAGGCGGAGCAGAACGGCGTCACCCCCGAGGCCCAGATCGCCGCGGTCAAGGCCGACCACGAGCGCGACTTCGCCGACTTCGCGATCCGCTTCGACAACTACCACTCCACGCACTCGGACGAGAACCGGGAGCTGTCGCGGCACATCTACCTGAAGAACCGCGACGGCGGCCACATCGCCACCCGCCCCATCCGCCAGCTCTTCGATCCGGAAAAGCAGATGTTCCTGGCCGACCGCTTCATCAAGGGCGAATGCCCCAAGTGCGGCGCCAAGGACCAGTACGGCGACTCCTGCGAGGTGTGCGGCGCCACGTACGCGCCCACCGAGCTCAAGAACCCCTACTCCACCATCTCCGGCGCCACGCCGGTGATGAAGGAGTCCGAGCACTACTTCTTCAGGCTGCCCGACTTCGCGGACTTCCTGAAGGACCGCGACCGCTCCGGCCGCCTGCAGCCCGAGGTGGCCAACAAGCTCGACGAGTGGTTCCAGGCCGGCCTCAACGACTGGGACATCTCCCGCGACGCGCCCTACTTCGGCTTCGAGATTCCCGACGCGCCGGGCAAGTACTTCTACGTCTGGCTGGACGCGCCCATCGGCTACATGGCGAGCTTCCGCAACCTGTGCGAGCGCCGGCCCGGCCTCAACTTCGACGACTTCTGGGCGCCGGGCGCGCCCACCGAGCTCTACCACTTCATCGGCAAGGACATCGTCTACTTCCACGCCCTGTTCTGGCCGGCCATGCTGGAAGGCGCCGGCTACCGCAAGCCCAGCGCCATCTTCGCGCACGGCTTCCTGACGGTGAACGGGCAGAAGATGTCCAAGTCGCGCGGCACCTTCATCAAGGCGCGCACCTACCTGGAGCACCTGAACCCCGAGTACCTGCGCTACTACTTCGCGGCCAAGCTCTCGGGCTCGGTGGAGGACATCGACCTCAACCTCGAGGACTTCCAGTTCCGCGTGAACTCGGACCTGGTGGGCAAGGTGGTGAACATCGCCAGCCGCTGCGCCGGCTTCATCCACAAGAAGTTCGACGGCAGGCTCAGCGCCCACTGCGCCGAGCCGGCGCTGCTGGATGACTTCATCCACGCCGGCCACAGCATCGCCCAGCATTTCGAGAACCGCGACTTCGGCCGCGCCGTGCGCGAGATCATGACCCTGGCCGACCGCGCCAACCAGTACATCGACGAGAAGAAGCCCTGGGCGCTCGCCAAGGAAGCCGGCCGCGACGCCGAGGTGCACGAGGTCTGCTCCGTCGGCCTCAACCTCTTCCGCCAGCTCGTCACCTACCTGGCGCCCATCCTGCCGGGCATGGCCGAGTCCAGCCGCCAGTTCCTCAACGTCGGCGCGCTCGACTGGGCCTCGCGCGAGACGCTGCTGCTGGGCCACGCCATCCATGCCTTCGTGCCGCTGATGACGCGCGTGGAAAAGGAAAAGGTGGAAGCCATGGTCGACGCCTCCCGCGAGAGCCTGGCCCCCGCCGGCACCCCGGCCGCCGCCGCGGCGACGGGCAAGGCCCCGGGCGCCAAGGCCGACGCCGGGACGGGCGCCGGCCAGGCGGGCACCGAGGCGCTGGCGCCGGAGATCGCCATCGACGACTTCCTGAAGGTGGACCTGCGCGTCGCGCGCATCATGGCCGCGCAGCACGTGGAAGGCGCGGACAAGCTGCTGCAGCTGACGCTCGACATCGGCGAGGACAAGCCGCGCAACGTGTTCGCGGGCATCAAGAGCGCCTATCCGCAGCCGGAGTCGCTGGTGGGGCGACTCACCGTCATGGTCGCCAACCTCGCGCCGCGCAAGATGAAGTTCGGCCTGTCCGAGGGCATGGTGCTGGCCGCCGGCCCGGGCGGCCAGGACATCTTCATCCTGTCCCCCGACAACGGCGCCACCCCCGGCATGAAGGTTAAGTAAGCGCCTGCCGGCGCCGCCATGAAAAAGGCCCGCGACACGCGGGCCTTTTTCATGGGCACAAGCGG
>DASUDN010000019.1:0-9793 GCA_036275595.1 Moraxellaceae bacterium | reverse complement strand
CACGACAAGGTGCGCATCCAGAAGTTCCGTCGCCGCAAGCACCACCGCAAGCAGGCGGGCCACCGCCAGTACTTCACCGAACTGAAGATCACCGGCATCAGCGCCTGAGCGCGGGCCCAGCAATAGATTCAGGAGTAATCCGACATGGCACACAAAAAGGCAGGCGGTTCCACCCGCAACGGTCGCGACTCACAGGCCAAGCGCCTGGGCGTGAAGGTCTACGGCGGCCAGCAGATCCAGGCCGGCAGCATCATCATCCGCCAGCGCGGCACCCAGTACTGGCCGGGCGAGAACGTCGGCATCGGCCGTGACCACACCCTGTTCGCCACCGCGAACGGCGTGGTCAAGTTCGTGACCAAGGGCCCGCAGCAGCGCCAGTACGTCGTGGTCGAGACCGCGGCCTGAGCGCAAGGCTGACGCCCCCGGAAAAAGCCCCGCCTGGTCGGGGCTTTTTTCTTGGCGCGGCGCCGGCCCGCGCGAGCCGGCCCCGTGGCATAAAATGGGCGCCATGCCCGCACAGTTCCGAAATCAGGTGGTAGCAACATGCGTTTTGTCGATGAGGCCGTGATCAAGGTCGAGGCGGGTGCCGGCGGCAATGGCTGCATGAGCTTCCGCCGCGAGAAGTTTGTTCCCTTCGGCGGTCCGGATGGCGGCGACGGCGGCCGCGGCGGCAGCATCTGGATCGTGGCGGACGCCAACGCCAACACCCTGGTGGACTACCGCTATACCCGCCAGTTCCGCGCCCAGCGCGGCCAGAACGGCATGGGCGCCAACTGCACCGGGCGCAGCGCCGAGGACATCGTGCTGCGCGTGCCGGTGGGCACCACCATCCTCGACGAGGACACCGACGAGGTCCTGGGCGACCTGGTCGAGGCCAACCAGCGCATCCTCGTCGCCCGCGGCGGCGACGGCGGCCAGGGCAACATCAACTTCAAGAGTTCCACCAACCGCGCGCCCCGCAAGACCACCAACGGCTTCCCGGGCGAGGCCCGCCAGCTGCGCCTGGAGCTCAAGGTGCTGGCCGACGTCGGCCTGCTGGGCCTGCCCAACGCCGGCAAGTCCACCTTCATCCGCGCCGTCTCGGCCGCCAAGCCCAAGGTCGCCGACTATCCCTTCACCACGCTGGTGCCCAACCTGGGCGTGGTCGACGTGGATCGCCACCGTTCCTTCGTCATGGCCGACATCCCCGGCCTGATCCCGGGCGCCTCCGAGGGCGCCGGCCTCGGCATCCGCTTCCTCAAGCACCTGGCGCGCACCCGCTTCCTGCTGCACCTGGTGGACGTGGCGCCGCCCGACGCCTCCGACCCGGTCGAGAGCGTGCAGGCCATCGCCGCCGAGCTCGAGAAGTTCTCGCCGACGCTGGCCTCGTTGCCGCGCTGGCTGGTGCTGAACAAGATCGACCAGGTCCCCGAGGACATGCGCGACGAGCTCTGCGACGACATCGTGAGGCGCCTGGACTGGCAGGGCCCGGTGTTCCGTACCTCCGGCCTCACCGGCGAGAACGCCAAGGCGGTCTGCTACAAGCTGATGGACGCCATCCAGGAGCAGCGCGAACTCGAGTCCGAGGACCCGGAACTCGCCGAGAAGGAGGTGCAGAAGCGCCGCCGGCTCGAGGAGGAAGGGCGCGAGAAGATCCGCCTGCTGGCCGAGAAGCGCAAGGCCGCGCGCCGCGCCGCCCTGGAGGCGGGCGAGGCGCTGGACGACGACGACTGGAACGAGGACGACTACGACGTCGAGTTCGAGTATCGTCCCTGATCATTTCTGCTGACGCCTGACACCATGACTTCGAACAACCGCCAACGCCTTGCCCAGGGTCGCCGCTGGGTCGTGAAGATCGGCTCCGCACTGCTGACCGCCAACGGCCAGGGCCTGGACCAGCAGGCCATGGCGAGCTGGGTGGCGCAGATGGTGGCGCTGCAGCGCTCGGGCGTGGAGCTGGTGCTGGTGTCGTCCGGGGCGGTGGCCGAGGGCATGGTGCGCATGGGCCTCAAGGCAAGACCCGAGGCGGTGCACGAGTTGCAGGCCTGTGCCGCCATCGGCCAGATGGGCCTGGTGCAGGCCTACGAGTCGCATTTCCGCGAGCACGGCGCGCGCACGGCGCAGATCCTGCTCACGCACGACGATCTTTCCGACCGCCAGCGCTACCTGAATGCGCGCAACACGCTGCGTACACTCATCGAATGGAAGGTGCTGCCGGTCATCAACGAGAATGACACGGTCGCCACCGACGAAATCCGCTTCGGCGACAACGACACCCTCGGCGCGCTGGTCGCCAACCTGGTCGAGGCCGACACCCTGGTCATCCTCACCGACCAGGACGGCATGTTCGACCGCGACCCGCGGCACGATCCCGACGCCGTACTGCTGCCCGAGGTGCAGGCCATGGACGAGCGCCTGCTGGCCATGGCCGGTGGCGGCGGTGTCCTCGGTCGCGGAGGCATGGTCACCAAGGTGCGTGCCGCCCGTCTCGCCGCCCGTTCGGGTTGCGCCACGGTGATCGCCAGCGGTCGCGGCGACAACATCCTGGTGCGCCTGCGCCAGGCCGAGACGGTGGGCACGCTGCTGCTGCCCGAGCAGGACCGCCTGGCGGCCCGCAAGCAGTGGCTGGCCGCGCACCTGCAGCATGCCGGCCGCGTCGTCATCGACGCCGGCGCGGTGAAGGCGCTGCGCCAGGGTGGGCGCAGCCTGCTGCCGGTGGGCGTGAAGTCGGTGGAAGGCAATTTCCAGCGCGGCGAAGTGGTGGCCTGCGTCGATGAGCAGGGTGCCGCCATCGCGGTCGGGCTGGTGAACTACAGCGCCGACGAGGCCAGTCGCATTGCCGGGCAGCCTTCGGACCGCATCGAGTCGCTGCTGGGCTATGTCGACGATGCCGAGCTGATGCACCGCGACAACCTGGTGGTGCTCTAGGGCGCGCTGACCCCCGCAAGGAGTGCACCCGGGAGTGCGGCATGACGCCATCTCGCCTGGTCCTGGCGGGATGGCTGCTGTGGCCGCTCGCGGCGCAGGCGGACTTCAACGCCATCCTCTGGGACAACGACTTCTTCTCTCCCCGCCACACCGATGCCTATTACACCAACGGCATCGTCTACCACCATGTCGATGACGATGTCCCCGTCGAGCAGGGGCGCGACTGGGCGGCGTGCCCCGGCCTCGCGCCGCTCGCGCGCTGGCTCGGGCCGGTGCTCGTGCCCCTGGACAGCCGGCCGCGCTTCTCGCATTCCTGGGAGGTCGGGCAGATCATCGAGACGCCCCTGGACAAGCGGGCATTGCCGCCGCGCGCGGACGACCAGCCCTATGCGGGCCTGCTCTATGCCGGCTGCCACTACCACCTGCGCACCCGCGACCGCATGGAGTCTCTGGGCCTGCAGTACGGCGTGGTGGGGCCGTGGTCGCTGGCCGAGGAAAGCCAGCATCTCGCGCATCGCCTGGCGGGGGTGAAGGAGGCTCGCGGGTGGCCGGCCCAGCTGCGCAACGAGCTGGTCGCCAACCTGCGCTACGACCGCCAGGAAGTGATCGGCGAGGCGATGGCGGGGGAGGCGGGCTTCCGCTTCTTCGACAACATCGACTTCGCGGTCGGTACCCTCGTGACATCCGCGTCGGCAGGCGTCAATCTTCTCTATGCCCGCAACCCGGACGCGGTGTTCGGGCTCAATCCCAATTACCTGGGACGCTATCCCCGCATCGGGGATGCGCCCGCCGGGTTCTATGCCCTGGCCAGCCTTCAGGTGAACGGCGTGCTGCGCAATCTCTTCCTCGACGGCAACACCTGGGTCGACAGTCCGGCCAGCGTCGAAAGCGAGCCTTTACTGGCCTCTGCCCAGTTGCTGGTCGGCTACGGTTTTTCCTGCTGGGCGCTCCAGCTCGGCCTGAACGTCAGCACACGGGCCTTCCAGACCCAGGGCGTGGAGTGGCCGCGCTTCGGTACCCTGGCCCTGTCCTGGGGGTGCCGTTGACGCTCCGGGCTCCCGTGTTGCTGGCCCTGCTCGGTGTCTACCTGATCTGGGGCTCCACCTACCTGGCCATGCGCTTCGCCATCGAGGGCCTGCCACCCCTGCTCATGGGCGGCATCCGCTATGTCTGCGCCGGCAGCCTCATCCTGATGTTCCTGCGCCTGCGCGGCCAGACCTGGCCCACGCGCCGGCAATGGCGCGATTCCACCCTCGTCGGCGTGCTGCTCCTGCTGGGCGGCAACGGCCTCGTGGGACTGGCGCTGGAGCGTGGCGTCAGCTCCGGCCTCTCGGCCCTGGTGGTGGCCGCCACGCCGCTGTTCGCGCTGGTGTTCGCGGGCTTCTGGGGGCAGCGCGCCCATGGCCGCGAGTGGCTGGGCATCGCGCTCGGCCTGGCCGGCGTCGTGCTGCTCAACTTCGGGCACGAGTTCCGCGCCAGCCCGGTCGCCGCGGCCCTCCTGGTGCTGGCGTCGCTGTCCTGGGCCTTCGGTTCCATGTGGGGCAAGCACCTCGACCTGCCGCGCGGCTTCATGGCCAGCGGGGCGCAGATGCTGGCCGGCGGCCTGGCCATGCTGCTGGCCTCGCAGCTGCGTGGCGAGGCGGTGGCAGGCATGCCCTCGGAAAAGGCGCTGTGGGCGCTGGCCTACCTGATCTTCGTGGGCGCCATCCTGGGCTTCTCGGCTTATGTCTACCTGCTGGGCACGGTGCGGCCAGCCCTGGCCACGAGCTATGCCTACGTGAATCCGCTGGTGGCGGTGGTGCTGGGGGGGTGGCTGGGCGGGGAGGGTGTCGACGCCGTGGAGCTGGCGGGGCTGGGGGTGATCCTGGCCGGGGTGGTGCTGGTCTACCTGCCGCGACCTGGCGCGCAGGCATAAAAAAACCGGCCGCGCGGCCGGTTTTTTCAGATCGTAACCCCTGAGAAGGTTCAGGCAAGCGCCTTGATCTGGGCGTTCAGGCGGCTCTTGTGACGGGCGGCCTTGTTCTTGTGGATGATGCCCTTGTCGGCCATGCGGTCGATGACGGGAACGGCGCTGGTGTAGGCAGCCTGGGCATCCGCCTTGTTGCCGGTGGCAATGGCGTTGACGACCTTCTTGATGTAGGTGCGCACCATGGAGCGCAGGCTGGCGTTGTGGGCGCGCACCTTGTCGTTCTGGCGAGCACGCTTCTTGGCTTGTGCGGAATTGGCCACGTGGGCTCTCCTGAAAATTCTGTTGAAACCGGGTGTTCGGGCATTCCCCGAAACAAGGCGCGGGATTTTGACTAGGCCCCGCCCGTAAGTCAACACCACCCGGCCGTCGCGGACCCGGCGGCCGGGCCGCGACGGCGCGCCGGGCAGGCCGCCGCGCTAGGGGACGGCGGCGCAGGCGATCTCGGCCGCGGTCAGGGCCCGCCACTCGCCCGGGGCCAGCGCGGGATCCAGCTCGATGCCGGCCACCGCCTCGCGGTGCAGGGCCTCCACATGGTTGCCCACGGCGGCGAACATGCGCCGCACCTGGTGGTAGCGCCCCTCCCGCAGCCAGACCAGCGCCTCGCGCTCGCCCAGCAGCTGCAGCCGGGCGGGCCGGGTGGGGCGGTCCTCCTCGCCGCGCAGGGCAAGGCCGCCGGCGAAGCGGTCGGCGGTGTCGGCGGCGATGGGGCGCGCCGTCCGCACCCGGTAGCGCTTCTCGTGGCCGCCCGGCGCCTTGACGCGGTGGGACCACTGGCCGTCGTCGGTCAGCAGCACCAGCCCGGTGGTGTCAGCGTCCAGGCGGCCGGCCACGTGCAGGCCGTCGCGGTCCTCGCCGCGCAGCAAGTCCAGCACGGTGCGGTGCAGGCCGTCGGTGGTGGCGCAGACCACGCCCGCCGGCTTGTTGAGCATGAGGTAGCGGGGGGCGCGGGGGGCGACGGCCGCGCCATCCAGGGTGACGCGGCTGGACGGCCCCAGGGCCAGGCCGGCGTCGCGCACCGCCACCCCGTCCACGGCGATGCGGCCGGCGCGCAGGAGCTGGCGCACCTCGGAGCGGGAGTAGGGGGTGGCGTGGGCGATGAACTTGTCGAGGCGCATGGCGCGGCATTCTAGCCGGCGGCGGCCGGGCCACCTAGCGGTGGCGCGGCCGGTACGGTTACGAATCGCCAGCCATCGCCCGGTTTCACTAGGTCGCCGCCATTCGCTACCATGCCGCCTTTGCCGTTCCGGTTGCCCCATGTCCTCGCCCGTCGCTCCCGTCCCCGAATCCCCGGCCACCGCCTCGCCCAAGAAGAAGGGGGGCGGCCTCTGGCGCTCCACCTTCGTGGTCAGCGCCATGACCATGCTCTCGCGCATCGCGGGCCTGGTGCGCGACATGGTCTTCATGAACCTGTTCGGCGCCGACCGCCTGATGGACGCCTTCCTGGTGGCGTTCAAGATCCCCAACTTCCTGCGCCGGCTGTTCGCCGAGGGCGCCTTCGCCCAGGCCTTCGTGCCGGTGCTCTCCGAGGTCAAGTCGCAGCGCGGCGATGCCGCCGTGAAGGCCCTGGTCGACCGCGTCGCCGGGACCCTGACCGCGGTGCTGGGCAGCGTCACGGTGCTGGCCATGGTCGGGGCGCCACTGATCATCTTCCTGTTCGCGCCGGGCTTCCGCGGCGACGCGCTCAAGTTCACGCTCGCGGCGGACATGCTGCGCATCACCTTTCCCTACCTGCTGCTGATCTCGCTGACGGCGTTCGCGGGGGGCATCCTCAATTCCTACAACCGCTTCGGCGCCGCGGCCTTCACGCCGGTGCTGATGAACCTGACCATGATCGCCTGCGCCCTCTGGCTGGCGCCGCTGATGGCGCAGCCGGTGATGGCCCTGGCCTGGGGGGTGCTGATCGCGGGAATCGTGCAGCTCGGCTTCCAGGTGCCCCACCTGCGTCGGATCCACCTGCTGCCGCGGCCGCGGCTGGGTTTCCGGGACCCCGACGTCAAGCGCATCCTCGGCCTCATGGTGCCGGCCATGTTCGGGGTGTCGGTGAGCCAGATCAACCTGCTGCTGGACACCATCCTGGCCTCCTTCCTGGTCACCGGCTCGGTGTCCTGGCTGTACACGGCGGAGCGCCTGACCGAGCTGCCGCTGGGCCTGATCGGCATCGCGGTGGCCACCGTCATCCTGCCCTCGCTCTCGACCAAGTTCGCGGAGCAGGCCCACGACGAGTTCCGCAACATGCTGGACTGGGCGCTGCGCGTCGTCGTCATGGTCGGCCTGCCGGCCTCCCTCGCCATGGGCATTCTGGCCGAACCTCTGATCGCGGCGCTGTTCCTGCACGGCAAGTTCACCCCGCACGACGTGGCGATGTCGGCGGCGGCCCTGCAGGCCCTGTCCGGGGGCATCCTCGCCTTCATGCTGATCAAGGTCTTCGCCCCGGGCTATTTCTCGCGCCAGGACACCCGCACCCCGGTCCGGATCGGCATCATCGCCATGGCGGCCAACATGGCCTTCAACCTGGTGCTGGTGCTGGGCCTGCAGATGGCCCATGTCGGGCTGTCCCTGGCCAGCACCCTGTCCGCCTTCCTGAACGCCGGCCTGCTGTACTGGGGCCTGCACAAGCGCGGGGTGTACCGCATCGAGCGCCACTGGGTCAGGCTGGGCCTGCGCTACCTGGCCGCCAACGCGGTCATGGCCGCCCTCCTGCTGGCCATCACGCCGTCCACCCTGTGGTGGACCGGGCACGACCACGGCAACTGGGTCAAGGTGGGGGCCCTGCTGGGCATCTGCGCGGCCGGGGCGGGGACCTACTTCGCGGCCCTGTTCGCCTTCGGCTTCCGCCTGCGGGAGATCCGCCATCACTGACGGGGGGCGCGTCTTTCTTTATACTGCGCGGCTTCCCCGACCGGCCTTGACCCCCCGATGGAACTGATCCGCGGCCTCCACAACCTGCGTCCCCGCCACCACGGCTCCGTGGTGACGATCGGCAACTTCGACGGCGTGCACCTTGGCCACCAGGCCATCCTGCGTTCGCTGCGCGAGGCCGGCGCGCGCCTGGGCCTGCCGGACACGGTCATGATCTTCGAGCCGCAGCCGCAGGAGTTCTTCCAGGGCGCGGCCGCTCCGGCCCGGCTCATGCACTGGCGCGACAAGGTCGATGCCCTGGCCGCCTGCGGCGTGGCCCGCGTGCTGTGCGTGCGCTTCGACCAGCGCTTCCGCTCGCTGACCGCGCGCCAGTTCATCGACCTGCTGCTGGTGCAGGGCCTGGGGTGCCGCCACCTGGTGATCGGCGACGACTTCCGCTTCGGCTGCGACCGCAGCGGCGACTTCGCCCTGCTGCAGGCGGCCGGCCGCGAGCACGGCTTTGACGTGCAGGGCACGCCCACCATCGAGGTCGACGGCGCCCGTGTCAGCAGCACCCGCATCCGCGCCGCGCTCAAGGCCGGCGACTTCGACCTGGCCGGGCGCCTGCTGGGTCGCCGCTACAGCGTGAGCGGGCACGTGGTGCATGGCGACAAGATCGGCCGCACCCTGGGAGTGCCCACCGCGAACGTGCTGGCGCAGCGCCAGGTATCGCCGCTCGCGGGCATCTATGCCGTCACCGTGCGCAACGGCGTCACCGGCCAGGTCGCCCATGGCGCCTGCAGCGTAGGCAAGCGCCCCACGGTGAACGGCCTGGACGAGCGCTTCGAGACCTACCTGCTGGACTTCAATGGCGACATCTACGGCCACCGCATCCATATCGATTTCCACCACAAGATCCGCGACGAGCTGAAGTTCGGCTCGCTCGATGAGCTCAAGGTGGCGATGGCGCGGGACATCGCCGAGACGCGCCGCTATTTCGGAATTTGAGACGTTAAAGAAAGACCATGACCGACCAGAACGCTGTGGACTACAAGCCGACGCTGAACCTGCCGGAAACCGGCTTCGCCATGAAGGCCAGCCTCGCCACGCGCGAGCCCGCCATGGTGGCCGCCTGGCAGGAGAACCAGCTGTACGAGAAGATCCGCGAGGCCCGCCGCGGCGCGCCCAAGTACATCCTGCACGACGGCCCCCCCTACGCCAACGGCGACATCCACATCGGCCATGCCGTCAACAAGATCCTCAAGGACATCATCGTCAAGTCCAAGACGCTCTCGGGCTTCGACGCGCCCTACGTGCCGGGCTGGGACTGCCACGGCCTGCCCATCGAGCTCAACGTCGAGAAGAAGGTCGGCAAGCCGGGCGACAAGGTGACGGCCAAGGAGTTCCGCCAGCACTGCCGCGACTACGCGCAGTCGCAGGTCGAGAAGCAGCGCACCGACTTCATGCGCCTGGGCGTACTCGGCGACTGGTTCAATCCCTACCTGACCATGAACTTCACGCAGGAAGCCGACATCATCCGCGTGCTGGGCCAGATCGCGAGGAACGGCCACCTGCACAAGGGCCTGAAGCCGGTGCACTGGTGCATGGACTGCGGCTCGGCGCTCGCCGAAGCGGAAGTCGAGTACTACGACAAGCAGTCGCACGCGATCGACGTCGGCTTCCCGGTCAAGGACCTGGCCGACCTTGCGAAGCGCGCCGGCCTCGCTGCCATCGACGTACCGGTCGATGTCGTGATCTGGACCACCACGCCCTGGACGCTGCCGGCCAACCAGGCCGTGAGCGTGCATCCGGAGTTCGACTACGCCATCGTCGCCGCCACTATCGCCGGTGAGCGCCGCGCCTTCATTGTCGCGGCGGATCTCGTGGAGGGCGCGCTGGCCCGCTACGAGGCCGGCGACGCGCAGACGCTGGCCACGTTGCCCGGCGCCGCGCTGGAGCACCTGGCGCTGCAACATCCCTTCTTCGAGCGCACCGTGCCGGTCATCACCGGCGAGCACGTCACCGCCGACTCCGGCACCGGCGCCGTGCACACCGCGCCCGGCCACGGCCACGACGACT
>DASUDN010000018.1:0-4762 GCA_036275595.1 Moraxellaceae bacterium | reverse complement strand
GGCAGGTTGAGCGGAATCTTCGGGATATCGCCGGCGGCGAAGCCGACCACGAGGTAGCGGCCCTTCCAGGCGATGCTGCGCAATGCCGGCTCCGCGTATTTGCCGCCCACCGGGTCGTAGATGACATCAACCCCCTTGCCCCCGGTCAGCGCCTTGATGCGCTCGCGCAGGTCCTCGGCCTCGTAGTTGATGAGCTCGTCCGCACCATGCGCCTGGCACACCGCCAGCTTTTCCGCGCTGGAGGCGGCGGCGATCACACGCGCCCCCAGCTTCTTGCCCAGCTCGATGGCGGCCAGCCCGACGCCGCCGGCGGCGCCCAGCACCAGCAGCGTCTCCCCCGGCTGCAGCGCCGCGCGGTCCTTGAGGGCGTGGAAAGACGTGCCATAGGTCATCATGAAGGCCGCGGCCACCGCCATATCCACGCCGGGCGGCAGCGGCACCACCTGTTTCGCGTCCGCCAGCACTTCCTCGGCAAAGCCGCCCCAGCCGGTGAAGGCCAGCACCGGCTGGCCCGCCTGCAGGTGCTTCACGCCCTCGCCCACGGCCTTGACCACGCCCGCGAGTTCACCACCCGGCGAGAACGGCAGCGCCGGCTTGAACTGGTACAGGTTCTGGATGATGAGAGTGTCCGGAAAGTTCACGCCGCAGGCCTTCACGGCGATGAGGACCTGCTTCGGCCCCGGCACCGGGGACGGCACCTCCTCGACCACGAGGGTTTCGGGCAGGCCATGCTGCTTGCAGAGGACGGCTTTCATGTTCGGCTCCCTGAATGTCCGGGCAGGACGTGGCGACGGTTGAAGAATTCAGCGCGAGGCGTAGAGCAGGACCAGCGCCAGCAGCGCCGGCACGCCCTGCACGACCACGATGCGCCGGCTGACCGTGGCGCCGCCGAAGACGCCCGCCACGATCACGCAGGACAGGAAGAAGACTTTCTGCGGAAAGCCCGCCTCCCCCAGCAGCAGGCCCCAGGCCAGGCCGGCCGCGAGGAAGCCGTTGTAGAGGCCCTGGTTGGCCGCCAGCGCCTTCGACTGCTCGGCGAAGTCAGCCTTGAGCCCGAACACGCGCCGGCCGGCGGGCCGGGTCCACAGGAACATCTCCAGCACCAGGAAGCCCAGGTGCTGGAGGGCGACGAAGGCGATGAGCAGGTCGGCGACGATTCTCATGGCATCAGGCCAGCAGGTAGCCGCCGTCGACGTTCAGGCAGGTGCCGGTGGTGTAGCTCGCGCCCGGCGACACCAGGTAGAGCACCGCCGCCGCCATCTCGTCCGGCTGCGCCACGCGGCGCATGGGGATGTGCGGCATCAGCATCTTCAGGATGTCTTCATTCTTCGTCAGCGCCGAGGCGAACTTGGTGTCGGTGAAGCCCGGCAGCAGCGCGTTCACGCGCACGCCCTGGTGGGCGCACTCCTTGGCGAAGGCATGGGTCATGGAGATGACCGCGGCCTTGGTGATGGAATAGATGCCCTGCCACTGCCCCGGGATGATGCCATTCACCGAGGCGACGTTGACGATGCTGCCGCCGCCCTTGGCCGCCATCATCTGCACGAACTTCGCCGACATGAAGAAGTAGCCGCGGATGTTCACGTCCAGGGTCTTCTGGAAGGCGCCGAGGTCGGTGTTCTCGATGGGGCCGAAGTAAGGGTTGGCGGCGGCGTTGTTGACGAGGATGTCCAGGCGGCCGTGCCTGGCCTCAATGGCGGCGAAGGTGGCGTCGATCTGCTCCATCTCGCCGATATGGCAGGCCATGGCCTCGGCGCTGCCGCCGGCGGCGCGGATGGAGGCGGCGACCTGCTCGCAGCCGTCGATCTTGCGGCTGGCCACGATCACGTGCGCGCCATTGGCCGCCAGCAGGCGGGCAATGCCTTCGCCGATGCCGCGGCTGCCGCCGGTGACCAGGGCGATCTTGCCGGTGAGGTCGAACGGGTTCTTCATGAAGGTCTCTCCTGGAGTCGCGTCAGCGGTAGGTGATGAGCGCGGCGTCATCATGGACGTCCAGATGCGCCGTGGCGTTGAAGGAATGCAGGCTGGTCTCGTCGGCCCGGTACAGCAGCCGCGTCACGCTGCTGTTGGCGATGATGCCGTTGAGCGCGAAGCAGCGGTGGTTGTCCAGCCCCAGCACCGCCTGCAGGATGACGGCGATGGCGCCGCCCGAGGTGAACACCGTGACGTCGCCGCCCGTCCGCAGCAGGTCGCGGAAGGCCGCCACCACGCGGTCGCGGAAGTGCGGCCAGGGCTCGTTGTATTCGTGGTCGAAGCCGCCGCTGTGCCAGCGCGTCACCGCATGCGTGAAGAACTCGTGGAAGGCCTGGCGCGGCCTCGGGTGGCCGGCGATGAACTGCGCCAGCGCCGCCTTGTCGGCGAATTCCGGCCGGTGCACCTCGATCACGTTCTCGTGGTCGAACTCGGCGAAACCGGGCACCACGGCAAAGTCCGGGGTAACCCCGAAGCCCTCGCAGAAGCCCTCGAAGCTCTGCCGGTGGCGCCGCATGGGTCCGCCCAGCACGGTGCCGGTGGCCAGGCCGCGCGCGCGCCACCACTCGCCGAGCAGGCGGCACTGGCGCGCGCCCAGGTCGGACAGCTGGTCGTAGTCGGCGCTGCCGAAGGAGGCCTGGCCGTGGCGGATCAGGTAGACGCTCGCCATTACAGCGCCGACCGGTTGATCAGGTTGAGGCAGCGCTGCTCCAGGTAGTTCACCATGGGTCCGAACTGCGCATAGGCCGGGTTCGTGGTCTGCTGGTGGTAGTAGCGATACCAGATCTGCTGCGCGATGCCGGCCAGGCGGAACAGGCCGTACACCAGGTAGAAATCGAAGTTGTCCACGCGCCAGCCGGTCTTCTGCCCGTAATAGGCGACGACCTCGTCGCGGGTCAGCATGCCGGGGGCGTTGGTGGGCTGCCGGCGCATCATCTGGAAGATGGCGTCGTCATCCGCCTGCACCCAGTAGGCCAGCGAGCTGCCGAGGTCCATGAGCGGATCGCCGAGCGTGGCCATTTCCCAGTCCAGCACGCCGATCACGTGCAGGTCGGCGGGGTCCAGCACCACGTTGTCGAAGCGGTAGTCGTTGTGGATCAGGGTGATGGCGACCTCGCGCGCGGGCTTCTTGGCCTCCAGCCAGGCGATCACCTCGGCGAAGTCCTTGTTGTCCGGCGTGTGCGCGGCGCGGAGGCGCTCGCTCCAGCCGCTGATCTGGCGCGCCACGTAGCCCTCGCCCTTGCCCAGCGCCGACAAGCCCGCGGCCTGCACGTCGACCCGGTGCAGCTCGACGAGCTTGTCGATCACGTCCAGGCACAGCCTGCGCGTGCGCTCCGGCGTCAGGCCGAGCTCGGGCGGCAGGTCCTGGCGCGGGATCACGCCCACCAGGCGCTGCATCACGTAGAACTCGCAGCCCAGCACCGCCTCGTCCTGGCAGATGGCCAGGACCTCGGGCACGTAGGGATAGACCGGCTTCAGCGCCTGCATGATGCGCGCCTCGCGCACCATGTCGTGCGCGCCCTTGGCCTTGCGCCCGGCGGGCGGGCGCCTGAGGATGAGGTCGCGCCCGGGGTACTGCAGCAGGTAGGTCAGGTTGGAGGCGCCCCCGGGGAACTGCTTCACCGCGGGCTCGCCCGCGAGTCCGGGAATCTGTGCCTTGAGATAGGCGTCCACCGCCACGAGGTCGAGCTCGTCGCCCTTGCGCACGCTGCGCGCTTCGTCGATCACGGCCATGTCGTTCGTCTCCTCTCCCTGGGGTCAGCGCGGACTGCGCGGCAGGTACTTGCCCATCTCGATCTTGGCGATCAGGCGGCGGTGCACCTCGTCCGGCCCGTCCGCCAGGCGCAGCGAACGACAGTAGGAGAAGAGGCCGGTCAGCGGAACGTCATCCGACACGCCCAGCGCGCCGTGCATCTGGATGGACTTGTCGATGATGTCCAGCGCCACCTGCGGCGCCACCACCTTGATCTGCGAGATCTCGCTCATCGCCGCCTTGTTGCCGACCTTGTCCATCATCCAGGCGGCCTTCAGCGTCAGCAGGCGCGCCTGCTCGATGTCCATGCGCGCGTTGGCGATGATGTCGCCGTTGCCGCCCAGCAGCGCCAGCGGCTTGCCGAAGGCGACGCGGCTGGCGGCGCGCCGGCACAGCAGTTCCAGCGCCGTCTCGGCCGCGCCGATGGCGCGCATGCAGTGGTGGATGCGCCCCGGGCCCAGGCGGCCCTGCGCCACCTCGAAGCCGCGGCCGGGACCGGCGATGAAGTTGGCGACGGGCACCCGCACATTGGTGAAGCTGACCTCGCCGTGGCCCAGCGGCTCGTCGTACTTGCCGTACACCGGCAGCATGCGCTCGACCTTGATGCCCGGTGTGTCCAGCGGCACCAGCACCATGGAGTGACGCTGGTGCTTGGGCGCCTCCGGGTCGGTGTTGGTCAGGCCCATGAAGATCACGAACCGGCAGTGCGGATGGCCGATGCCGGAACTCCACCATTTGCGCCCGTTGATGACGATCTCGTCGCCCTCGACAAGGGCGGTGGCCTGCATGTTGGTGGCGTCGGAGGAGGCCACGCCGGGCTCCGTCATGCAGAAGGCGGAACGGATCTCCCCGGCCAGCAGCGGTTTCAGCCAGCGCTCCTGCTGCTCGTGGGAGCCGTACTTGACCAGCACCTCCATGTTGCCGGTGTCGGGCGCGTTGCAGTTGAAGATCTCCGGCAGCATCAGGTTGCGGCCCATCTCCTCGGCGAGCGGCGCGTATTCCAGGTTGCTGAGGCCGGCGCCCCACTCCGCCTCGGGC
>DASUDN010000017.1:0-41762 GCA_036275595.1 Moraxellaceae bacterium | reverse complement strand
CGAGGTCGCCCGCGGCCGCGCCATCATCCCGGCCAACATCAACCACGTGGAGCTGGAGCCGATGATCATCGGCCGCAACTTCCTGGTGAAGATCAACGGCAACCTCGGCAACTCCGCGCTGGCCTCCTCCATCGAGGAAGAGGTGGAGAAGATGACCTGGTCCATCCGCTGGGGCGCGGACACGGTCATGGACCTGTCCACGGGCAAGAACATCCACGAGACGCGCGAGTGGATCCTGCGCAACTCGCCCGTGCCCATCGGCACCGTGCCGGTCTACCAGGCCCTGGAGAAGGTCGGCGGCGTCGCCGAGGACCTGACCTGGGAGATCTTCCGCGACACCCTGATCGAGCAGGCCGAGCAGGGCGTGGACTATTTCACCATCCACGCCGGCGTGCTGCTCCGGCATGTGCCGCTGACCGCGAAGCGTGTCACCGGCATCGTCTCGCGCGGCGGCTCCATCATGGCCAAGTGGTGCCTGGCGCATCACAAGGAAAACTTCCTCTATACGCATTTCGAAGAGATCTGCGAGATCATGAAGGCCTACGACGTCAGCTTCTCCCTCGGGGACGGCCTGCGTCCGGGCTCCATCGCGGACGCCAACGACGCCGCCCAGTTCGGCGAGCTGGAGGCCCTGGGCGAGCTCACCAGGATCGCCTGGAAGCATGACGTGCAGACCATGATCGAGGGCCCCGGCCACGTGCCCATGCACCTCATCAAGGAAAACATGGACAAGCAGCTGGCCTGCTGCGACGAGGCCCCGTTCTACACGCTGGGCCCGCTGACCACCGACATCGCCCCGGGCTACGACCACATCACCTCCGGCATCGGCGCCGCCATGATCGGCTGGTTCGGCTGCGCCATGCTCTGCTACGTCACGCCCAAGGAGCACCTGGGCCTGCCCAACAAGAAGGACGTCAAGGACGGCATCATCACCTACAAGATCGCCGCCCATGCCGCCGATCTGGCCAAGGGCCATCCCGGCGCCCAGGTGCGCGACAACGCCCTGTCCAAGGCGCGCTTCGAGTTCCGCTGGGAGGACCAGTTCAACCTGGCCCTGGACCCGGACACGGCGCGCGAGTTCCACGACGAGACCCTGCCCAAGGAGGCGCACAAGGTGGCGCACTTCTGCTCCATGTGCGGTCCCAAGTTCTGCTCCATGAAGATCACCCAGGAAGTGCGCGACTATGCCGCGCAGAAGGGCGTCGAGGAGCAGAAGGCGATGGACGCCGGCATGGAGGAGCAGGCCGTGCGCTTCCGCGAGGCGGGCGCGCAGATCTACCACGAGGTCTGAGCCGGCCATGGCCCGCTGGCTGCTGCTGCTCGCCGTGATGGGCGCGGCCTGGGGCTGGCAGCACCAGGCCGACGTGCGGCGCTGGTGGCGCAGCCAGGTCGTGGGAGTGCCCGCCCCGGCCGGGGTGCAGGTCATCACCGCCGCGGACTGCGCCCCCTGCGAGCAGGCGGCGGACCTGATCGAGGGCGCCGGCGTGCCGGTCGCGCGCCGCGCGATCGAGAGCGACGCGGAGGCGCGCGACGAAATGGAGGCCACGGGCGGCCGCCTGCCCCTGATCATCGACGGGCCGCGGCGCATGCAGGTCTTCAGCGAGGAGATCCTGCGCAACTGGTATGTCGAGCGCGGCCCCAACCGCGAACTGCTCGCCCGCGCCGGCGTCTATCGCGAGGGCGAGGCGCGGATCCCGGTGCTCTACGGCACCGACTGGTGCGGCTACTGCGCCGCCGCGCGCGCCTGGTTCAAGGCGCAGGGCATGGCCTTCCGCGACCTCGACATCGAGCGCGACGCGGAAGCGAAGCGGCAGTACGACGTGATCGGCCTGCCCGGGGTCCCGGTCGTGGTATACGAGGACATGATCTGGAACGGTTTCAGCGACGAGGACATGAATGTCCGTCGCCAGTGGGTGGAAGCGTTGTGAGCGACTTTACAAAAGACGATGTGGTGGTCGAGAAGCGCGAGGTGCTGTTCAAGGGCTTCTACCGCGTCGACAAGCTGCACCTGCGCCACCGGCAGTTCGCCGGCGGCATGGGGCCGCTGATCACCCGCGAGATGTTCGTGCGCCCGCATGCGGTGGCGGTGCTGGCCTATGACGCCGACGCCGACGAGGTGCTGCTCATCGAGCAGTTCCGCGTGGGGGCGCTGGACACTCCCCACCCCTGGCAGTTCGAGATCGTGGCCGGCCTGGTCGAGCCGGGCGAGGCGCCCGAGGATGTGGCCCGGCGCGAGGCCCTCGAGGAGGCCGGCGTCAGCCTGGGCGCCATGGAGAAGGTCATGGATTTCCTGCCCAGCCCGGGCGGGTCGGACGAGGTCCTGACGCTGTACGTGGCCCGCGCCGACCTCGGCGCCGCCGGCGGCATCCACGGGCTGGCCGAGGAGGGCGAGGACATCCGCGTCAACGTCATGAGCGTGAACCAGGCCCTGGCCGCCCTGCAGCGCGGCCGCATCAACAACGCCCCCTGCATCATCGCGCTGCAGTGGCTGGCCCTGAACAAGCCGCGCCTGCAGGCGCGCTGGAAGGGGAAGTGAAGCCCCGCGGCCTGGCCCGGCGCGGCGCGGACGGACGGGGTGCCGCCCTGCGCTATACCGTCGACCTGCAGCACCTGCAGACCGTCTGTGCCCTCAACTACGGCCGCCTGCGCCGCCTGCTGCCGGAGCCCGGCGCCCAGGACCACTACCGCTTCCACTGGGACCAGCCGGGTCCCGAGCCGGCCCTGCTCGAGGTCCGGGTGACCGGGCGCTCGGTCTATACCGACACCCTGGAGCTGCACCTGTCCACCATGCGCCTGCCCTGGTGCCCGCGCCTGGACATGGAGGTCCGCATCTACCACGACGTGGAGCTGGCCGAGGTCCTGCGCTTCCAGCGCGCCCGCCGCATCCCGGCCCGCAACCGCTACCCCAACCCCTCCATGCAGGGGAGGGACGAGAAGACCCAGGTGAACGAGTTCCTGGCCGAGTGCCTGGACCACTGCCTGCGGGAGGGGTATGCGGACTGGACGCTGCCTGTCGGGAGGCCGGGGGGACTGAGTCCGGTACTGTGACCGTATTCTGGAAAAGCCCGCCGGGATTAAGTTACATTCGCGGGAAGCCCCAATTCTATGGACGGTATCTTGACTGAGAGTGAGCAGAGCCCGCTGCGCGTGGTGCAAATCTCCGACTGCCATCTCTTCGGCAGCACGGAAGGCAAGCTCCTCGGGCTGAACACGGAAGGCAGCCTCCTGCACGTCCTGCACCTCATCGCCCGGGAACAACCCCGGATCGACGTGATTCTCGCGACCGGCGACCTCTCGCAGGACGGCTCGCCGGAGTCCTATCGCCGCTTCCGCCAGCACCTCGAGCAGTTCAAGGCCCCCAGCTACTGGCTGCAGGGCAACCATGACCTTACCGAGCCCATGGTCAATACCCTGGGCGGGGCCAGCCACCTCAGTCCCTGCCTGGTCGCCCTCGGCAACTGGCGCATCGTCATGCTCAACTCCAGCGTGGAGCACGAGGTGCCGGGTTATTTCCAGCCTACCGAGCTGGATTTCCTCGCCCGCGCCCTGGACCAGAGCCGGGGCCATCCCGTCCTGGTCTGCCTGCACCACCATCCCCTGCCCATGGGCTGCGACTGGCTGGACAACCAGGTGGTCAAGAACGCCACCGAGTTCTGGTCCATCATGGACCGCCACGACCACGTCCGCGCTGTCCTCTGGGGCCATGTGCACCAGGCCTCGGACACCCTGCGCCGCGGTGTGCGCCTGATGTCCGTGCCCTCCACCTGCGTGCAGTTCAAGCCGCAGAGCCGCGACTTCGCCATCGATGCCGTGGCCCCCGGCTACCGCTGGCTGGATCTCTACCCGGACGGCCGCCTCGAGACCGGGGTGTCCCGCGTCACCGGCGTCGCCTTCGAGGTGGACACCGCGTCCAAGGGCTACTGAGCCCGCGTTCCGCTGCTACCCTGAAGGCTTTCTCCCGCAACGGCACGCCGGCCGCCCGGCGCCGGCCCTGCTTATGAAGGACCTGATCTACATCCACGGCTTCCTGAGCTCGCCCCAGTCGCTGAAGGCGCGGCAGCTGGTGGCCTGGGCGCGCGAGCACCATCCCGACATCCACGTGCATGCCCCGGCCCTGCCGGTCGACCCGGTGCCGGCGCTGGGCCTGCTGGAATCGACCCTGGAGGCGTGTAGTACGACGCCGGGGGTCATTGGCAGCTCGCTTGGCGGCTTTTATGCGAATATCCTTGCGGCTCGCCACGGCCTGCGCGCGGTGCTGGTGAATCCCGCGGTGCATCCGCACCGGGTGATGCGCCACTACATCGGCCTGCAGCGCAACTACTACACGCACCTGGTGTCCATGGTGACGCCGGGGCACTTCCGCTGGCTGGAGCACATGGAGGTCCGCCCGCCCTATCCGGAGCGCCTGTGGGTGCTGCTGGAAACCGGCGACGAGACCCTGGATTACCGGCTGGCCGAACGGTTCTACGCGGACAGCCACCTTGATATAACGCCGGGCGGCAGCCATGCCTACGAGGGCTTCGTGGACAAGCTGCCGGCGATTTGGGAATTCCTCAGCAAGAAGACCGTATGAGCAACAATTACAACGCCTCCGCCATCGAGGTGCTTTCGGGCCTGGACCCGGTGAAGAAGCGCCCTGGCATGTACACGGACACCCAGCGTCCGAACCATCTTGCCCAGGAAGTCATCGACAACTCCGTCGACGAGGCGCTCGGCGGCTATGCCACGCGCATCGAGGTCGTGCTCTACAAGGACGGCTCGCTGTCCGTGACCGACGACGGCCGCGGCATGCCGGTGGACATCCACCCCGAGCACAAGGTCTCCGGCGTCGAGCTCATCCTCACGCGCCTGCACGCGGGCGGCAAGTTCTCCAACAAGAACTACCAGTTCTCCGGCGGCCTGCACGGCGTCGGTGTGTCGGTGGTGAATGCGCTCTCGAAGCACCTCATCGTCACGGTCAAGCGCGACGGCAACGTCTACCAGCAGGAGTTCCGCGACGGCGACGCCGCCACGCAGCTCAAGACCATCGACAGCGCGCCGAAGAAGCAGACCGGCACCACGGTGCGCTTCTGGGCGGACGAGAAATACTTCGACAGCCCCAAGTTCTCGGTGAGCCGCCTCAAGCACGTGCTCAAGGCCAAGGCCGTGCTGTGCCCGCGCCTGACGGTGGTGTTCACCGACGAGGCCTCCGGCGAGACCGAGACCTGGTTCTACGAGGACGGCCTCAAGGACTACCTAAAGGATGCCAACCGAGAGTACGTCACGCTGCCCGAGGAGCCCTTCATCGGCGCCTTCGCCGGCAAGATCGAGGCAGTGGACTGGGCGGTGCAGTGGCTGCCGGAGGGTGGCGAGCTGGTGCAGGAATCGTATGTGAACCTGATTCCCACCGCGCAGGGCGGCACCCACGTCAACGGCCTGCGCACCGGCCTGCTGGAGGCGCTGCGCGAGTTCTGCGAATTCCGCAACCTCCTGCCGCGCGGCATCAAGCTCTCGCCCGAGGACGTCTGGGACCGCTGCTCCTTCGTGCTCTCGCTGAAGATGCAGGACCCGCAGTTCGCCGGCCAGACCAAGGAGCGCCTGTCCTCGCGCGAATCCGCGAGCTTCGTCTCCGGCGTGGCCAAGGACGCCTTCTCGCTCTACCTGAACCAGCACACCGACATCGCCGAGCAGCTCGCCGAGCTCGCCATCAGCAACGCCCAGAAGCGCCTGCGCCAGAGCAAGCAGGTGGCGCGCAAGAAGGTCACCGCCGGCCCCGCGCTGCCGGGCAAGCTGGCCGACTGCTCCGGCTCCGACATCACCCGCTCCGAGCTCTTCCTGGTGGAAGGCGACTCCGCCGGCGGCTCCGCCAAGCAGGCGCGCGACCGCGAGTTCCAGGCGGTGATGCCGCTGCGCGGCAAGATCCTCAATACCTGGGAGGTGGACTCCGGCGAGATCCTCGCCTCCCAGGAAGTGCACGACATCGCCGTGGCCATCGGCGTCGACCCGGCCTCCGACAACCTCGAGGGCCTGCGCTACGGCAAGATCTGCATCCTTGCCGACGCCGACTCCGACGGCCTGCACATCGCCACCCTGCTGTGCGCGCTCTTCGTGCGCCACTTCCGCCCGCTGGTGGAGCGTGGCCACGTCTACGTGGCGATGCCGCCGCTGTACCGCATCGACCTCGGCAAGGAGGTCTACTACGCCCTCGACGAGGACGAGAAGCGCGGGATCCTGGACCGCCTGGAATCCGAGAAGAAGAAGGGCAAGCCCAACGTGCAGCGCTTCAAGGGCCTGGGTGAGATGAACCCGCTGCAGCTGCGCGAGACCACCATGGCGCCGGACACCCGCCGCCTGGTCAAGCTGGTGCTGGACGACGAGAAGCAGACCCATGACGTGATGGACATGCTGCTCGCCAAGAAGCGCGCCGGCGACCGCAAGACCTGGCTCGAGACCAAGGGCAACCTGGCCGAAGTGGAAGTGTGACGGCCCGCCGTCCGCGTTAACTGATTCCGGTATTCGACATGACTGATTCTATGGACCTGGACTTCGACGGCAGCGAGCGCCGCCCGCTGTCGGCCTTCACCGAGCAGGCCTACCTCAACTACTCCATGTACGTGATCATGGACCGCGCCCTGCCGCATATCGGCGACGGCCTCAAGCCCGTGCAGCGCCGCATCGTCTACGCGATGAGCGAGCTAGGGCTCAAGAACACGGCCAAGTACAAGAAATCCGCGCGCACCGTCGGTGACGTGCTGGGTAAATACCACCCGCACGGCGACAGCGCCTGTTACGAGGCCATGGTGCTGATGGCCCAGCCCTTCAGCTACCGCTACCCGCTGGTGGACGGCCAGGGCAACTGGGGCTCGCCGGACGACCCCAAGTCCTTCGCCGCCATGCGCTACACCGAGTCGCGCCTGTCGCCCTATGCCGAGGTCCTGCTGTCCGAACTGGAGCAGGGCACCGTCGACTGGCAGCCCAACTTCGACGGCACCCTGGAAGAACCCAAGGTGCTGCCGGCGCGCCTGCCCAACCTGCTGCTGAACGGTACCACGGGCATCGCCGTGGGCATGGCCACCGACGTGCCGCCGCACAACCTCAAGGAGGTCGCGCGCGCCTGCATCGCCATGCTGCAGGATCCGGGCATCTCGCTGGACGAGCTGTGCGAGATCGTGCCGGGCCCGGACTTCCCCACCCGCGCCGAGCTGATCACACCGCGCCACGAGCTGGTCAATATGTACGCCACCGGCCGCGGCAGCCTGCGCATGCGCGCCGTGTACGAGGTGGAGGACGGCGACATCGTCGTCACCGCGCTGCCGTACCAGGTGTCGGGTGCCAAGATCCTGACGCAGATCGCCGAGCAGATGCAGGCCAAGAAGCTGCCGCTGGTGCAGGACCTGCGCGACGAGTCCGACCACGAGAACCCGACGCGCCTGGTCATCGTGCCGCGCTCCAACCGCGTCGACGTCGAACAGCTGATGAACCACCTGTTCGCCACCACCGACCTCGAGACCACCTATCGCGTCAACATGAACGTGATCGGCCTCGACGGGCGTCCGCAGGTCAAGCCGCTGATGGACTTCCTGACCGAGTGGCTGGAGTTCCGCCTGCTGACGGTGCGCCGTCGCCTGCAGCACCGCCTCGACAAGGTGATCGACCGCCTGCACATCCTCGACGGCCTGCTCATCGCCTTCCTCAACATCGACGAGGTCATCCGCATCATTCGCGAGGAGGACAAGCCCAAGCCGGTGCTGATGGAGCGCTTCGGCATCTCCGACATCCAGGCCGAGGCCATCCTCGAGCTCAAGCTGCGCCACCTGGCCAAGCTCGAGGAAATGAAGATCCGCGGCGAGCAGGACGAGCTGGCCGCCGAGCGCAAGGGCCTGGAGAAGACCCTGGGCTCGCACCAGGAAATGAAGAAGCTGCTGGTGAAGGAATTCACCGAGGACATGGAGAAGTACGGCGACGAGCGCCGCTCGCCCATCGTGCAGCGCAAGGAGGCCCAGGCCCTGTCCGAGACCGAGCTCACCCCCAGCGAGCCCTGTACCGTGGTGCTGTCCGAGAAGGGCTGGGTGCGCCAGGCCAAGGGCCACGAGGTGGATGCCGCCGGCCTCTCCTACAAGGCCGGCGACAGCTATTTCGCCAAGGCCGAGGGCCGCAGCAACCAGATGGCCCACTTCATCGACTCCACCGGGCGCAGCTATTCGCTGCTGGCGAGCGCGCTGCCCTCCGCGCGCGGTCAGGGCGAACCGCTCTCCGGCAAGGTGAACCCGCCGCCGGGCGCGACCTTCCGCGGGGTGCTGATGGGCGAGAACCATGCCCTCGTGGTCATGGCCTCCAGCGCCAGCTACGGCTTCGTCGCCACCCTGGGTGACCTCGAGGCCGGCAACAAGAACGGCAAGGCCGTGCTCAATGCGCCGGACGGCGCCACCGTGCTCACGCCGGTGCTGGTGCACAACCGCGAGGAGGACCTGCTGGCCGTGCTGTCCACCGAGGGCCGCCTGCTGGTGTTCCCGGTCAAGGACCTGCCGCAGCTGGCCAAGGGCAAGGGCAACAAGCTCATGAACATCGCTCCCGACGAGGGCGAGACGGTGCTTGCGATCCAGGTGCTGCGCCCGGGGCAGAAGCTCACCGTGGTGGCGGGCAGCCGCCATGTCACGCTCAAGGCCGCCGACCTCGAGGTCTACCGCGGCGAGCGCGGCCGTCGCGGCGCCAAATTGCCGCGCGGCTTCCAGAAGGTGGATGGCATGCGCATCGACGCCTGAGCGGGGTGCCCCGAATGAAAAAGGCCGGCGATTGCCGGCCTTTTTCATTCCCGTGGCGATGAGCCCGCGGCGTCGGTCGTCCCGAAGAGGGGGACTCCTTTCAGTCGCCCCGCAGGGGGACTCCTTTCAGTCGCCCCGCAAGGGGACTCCTTTCAGTCGTCGTCGCCGGCGGGCAGCAGGATCTGCTGGCTCTGGTTGGCGATGAGCTGGCGGTATTCCGGCGCGAACTCCTCCACCACGGCGGCGGGGCGAACCTCGCCCTCGGCGACGGCGAGCTGATAGGCCGTGCCCAGGCGGCAGAAGTCGGACACCGGTGCCTGCGGCAGGCTGGTCAGGATGCGGCCGGCGGGCGCGGTGTGGGCCAGCACGGCGGCGATCTCCGGCGCGTCCTCGCCCTGCAGCACGCCGGCCTTGGCGCCCAGGCAGAGCTGGTTGTGCTGGGTGCGCTCCTCGCTGGCATCCTGCACCAGCTGCAGGAAGAGGGCGGCCGCGGCCAGGGCATGGAACTCGCGCTCCTGGGCGTCCTCGTTGCGGAAGCGCACCAGCACGCCGGCCGGGCTGAACGGGGCCGTCACCTCACCACCGTAGACGCGCGCCGCGCGATCGATGAACTGGTCGAACAGCTCCAGCATCTCATCGGCCAGGGAGGCGCTGATGCGCGTGAGCAGGCTGTTGGGGTCGTCGATGGCCAGGTGCAGCAGGCTGACGCCCGGGTTGGCGGGAGCCACCGCGGGCGCGGCGGGGGCCGCGGGCGGCACCGGCGCGGCCACGGGGCGGGCCGGGGAGGCGGGGCGGGCGCCCAGGCCACGGGTGCCTGGCGCCGGCGCGCGGCCGGCAAGCAGCAGGCCGGCGCCGAACACCAGCAGGTGCAGCAGGGCGGACAGGCCGATGTTGCCCATCTCCGCGCGCACGATCTGGCCGCGCGGCGGGATGTCCATGCGCAGCTCGACGCGGCCCAGCGCCTGCTGCTGCAGCGTCATGCGGGCCGCGAAGAGGCGGCCGTCGTTGCGCGGGTTGCCGGTCTCGGCGAGCAGCTCCTGGCTGCCGCTGTACAGGCGCACGCTGGCGATGCCGGGGCGGTTGTCGTAGCGGCTGGCCAGCACCGACAGGCTGACCATGTCCCGGGAGAGCACCAGGGGGGCCGCCGACTCGGCCAGCTGCTGGCTGAGGAGGGCGCCCTCGCGGCCCTGCTCGTTCCAGAGGGCGGTCTCGGTGCTGTTCACCAGCAGTGCCACGTGTACCGCAAAACTGGCGGCCAGCAAGGTCGCCCAGCGTCCCGTTCCCTTCGTTGCCATCGTCCGGTCCCCGTGAGATGGCCGCGATTATAGCGGGGGCGGCGGGGGCGGCCTACGCCCGGGACAGGCATTTTGCGCAGGGCTTGGGTACAATCGCGACACCTCACGGAACAGCCCAGCATGCGCGAAATCATCCTCATCACCATCGCCGGCCCCGACCGCCCGGGCATCAGCGCCCGCCTGACCCGCATCCTCGCGGACCACTCCGTCAACATCCTGGACATCAGCCAGGCGGTCATCCACGACCACCTGTCCCTGGGCATGCTGATCGAGACGCCGTCGGAAACCGAGTCGGCGCTGCTCATGAAGGCGGTGCTGTTCGCCGCCCACGGCCTGGGCCTGACCGCGCGCTTCACGCCCATCACCGCCGAGAGCTACCAGCACTGGGTGGCGGGGCAGGGCAAGGCGCGCTACATCGTGACGCTGCTGGCGCGCAAGATCACCGCCGAGCACATCGCCGCGGTCTCGGCCCTGGTCGCCGAGAACGGCCTCAACATCGACGGCCTGCAGCGCCTGTCCGGGCGCGTGCCGCTGGAGAACGAGCAGGCCCTGCCCGACGCCTCGCGCAAGGCCTGCGTCGAGTTCTCGGTGCGCGGCGAACCGCGCGACATCCAGGGCATGCGCGCCGCCTTCCTGCGCCTGGCCAACGAGCTGGCGCTCGACATCGCCTTCCAGCAGGACAACGCCTTCCGCCGCAACCGCCGCATCGTCTGCTTCGACATGGATTCCACGCTGATCCAGCACGAGGTCATCGACGAGCTGGCCAAGGCCGCGGGCGTGGGCGCGGAGGTCGCCGCCATCACCGAGCGCGCCATGAACGGCGAGCTCGACTTCACCGAGAGCTTCAAGGCGCGCGTGGCGCTGCTGCGCGGCCTCGACGAGTCCGTGCTCTCCGGCATCGCCGAGCGCCTGCAGCTGTCCGAGGGCGCCGAGCAGCTGATCCGCACCCTGAAGGCGCTGGGTTACAAGACCGCCATCCTCTCCGGCGGCTTCACCTACTTCGGCCACTACCTGCAGCAGCGCCTGGGCATCGACTACGTGCACGCCAACGAGCTCGAGATCGAGAGCGGCAAGGTCACCGGCAACGTCATCGGCCGCGTCGTCGACGGCCAGCGCAAGGCCGAGCTGCTGCGGGAAATCGCGCAGAAGGAGGGGGTGAACCTGGAGCAGGTGATCGCGGTGGGCGACGGCGCCAACGACCTGCCCATGCTGGGCATCGCCGGCCTCGGCATCGCCTTCCGCGCCAAGCCCCTGGTCAAGCAGAACGCCAAGCAGGCCATCTCCACCCTGGGCCTGGACGGCATCCTCTACCTGCTCGGCGTGCGCGACCGCGACCTCGAGCACCCGCCGCGCTGAGGCCCTGCAGGGCCGGCCCGCGTCGCCGCCCCCGCCTCGCGCCCATGAAAAAGGCCGGCAATCGCCGGCCTTTTTTGTTGCCGCGGGGACTAACCCTGCGTCTCGTAGTGCATGGTCTCGCCGGGCGGCTGCAGGAAGAAGCCCTGCAGGTACTGCACGCCCAGCGTCCACAGCTTGGACAGGGTCTGGGCGTTCTCGACGTAGGAGACGATGACCTTCTTGTCGAAGCCGCGCAGCTCGCTGGTGATCTTGCGGATCTGGCCCATGCCCTCCTCGTTGGACAGGTCCTGGGTGAAGGAGCGGTCCAGCTTGATGTAGGAGGCGGCCACGTGCTTGAGCGTGTTGAGCGGGTTCAGCGAGGTGCCGAAGTGGCTGATGGACACCGGGCAGCCGGCGCGCGTGAGCTCGTCGGTCTGCTGCGCGGCGGCCTTGAGGTAGGCCACCATGTCGCTCTCGGTGAACTGCAGCACCAGCGGCGAGCCCTGCGGGTCGATGGCCTTGGACAGCTTGCTGATCCAGGCGGGCAGGGTGGTGTCCTGCAGCGATTCCGCGGTCAGGTTGAGCAGCATGCGCGAGTTGGGATGGTTGCGCGTGTGCTCCTTGAGCTGCTTGGCGGCGTTCAGCATCACCCAGCGGTCGACGCGGGCGCCGAGCTGGTGCTTGTGCGCCACCGGCATGAACTCGTCCGGCGTGAGCAGCTTGCCGTCCGGCAGGGGCAGGCGCACGAAGACCTCGTAGAACTCGCCGTTGCCGCCCTCGACGTCCACCAGGGGCTGGTAGAAGAGCTTGAACTTGCCGTTCTCGATGGCGTCGACCAGCAGCTCGCGCATGGCGGAGTCGGAGCTGCCGGCCTGCTCGGCGGCATTGAACATGTGCACGCCGTTGCCCTTGGCCAGCTTGACCTTCTCGGAGGCGCCCACCACGCGGGACAGCATCTCCTCGGGTTCCGGCGCGGTCTCGCCGATCATGGCCACGCCGATGCTGACGGTGGTCTGCTGGGTCTTGCCGCCGGGGATCTGGAAAAGGTGGTCGTGGATCTGCTGGCAGATCTGCTCGGCGTGCGCCTGCGCCTTCTCCGGTTCGACGCCGGCAACCAGGGCGGTGAAGCTGGAGTCGCTGAAGCGCGCCAGGGGCGCACTGCCGAACTGGGTGACCAGCATGCTGGCCATGGTCTTGACCACGGTGTCGGTGCCGGCCAGGCCGTGCGCGGCGCTGACCTGCGGCAGGTTGTCGATGGCGATGCAGAACAGGGCGTAGCGGGACTTGTCCTTGCGCGCCTTGTGCACGGCGGCGGTCACGTCCTCCTCGAAGCGCTGGCGGTTGGGCAGCCCGGTCAGCGGGTCCATGCTGGTCGCTTCCTTGAGCTTCTCGGCCAGCAGGGCCGCGTTGCCGGCGCCGTCGTCGCGGCGGATGATGATCTGGGTGCAGGGCTCGCCGTCGTAGCTGGCGGCGGAGAGCTGCATCATGGCGTCGATCTTTTCGCCGTCGGCCTTCATGCCGTGGAAGCGCAGGTCCTCGGAAGCGCCCTCGCCCTTGCTGTAGGCGCGCAGGAAGTCCTTGAAGCGGGTCAGGTCCTCCTTGGCCACCAGGTCGATCACCGGCATGCCCTCGAGGTCGTCGGCGCTCTCGTGGCCGAAGAGCTCCGCATAGGAGGCGTTGGCGTAGATGTGCATGCCGTCGTGCACATAGGCGATGGCGTCGCGGGAGCTGTCGAGCAGCAGGCGGTTGCGCTTCTCGGCCTCGGACAGCGCGGCCTCGGCCTTGCGGCGGGCGCGGCGGTGCTGGAGGCTGTCCAGCTCGCGCAGGATGGCGGCGGAGAGGTGGGGCAGGGCGTCGAACACCACGCAGTCGGCGGCGCCGGCCTTCATGGCCTCGTCCACCACCTCCTGGTCGAACTTGTCGAGCAGGACGATGAGGGGGATGTCCTTGTCCTGCTTGCGGATCTGGATCAGGGCGTTCTCGTAGGGAACGCCATTGGTGATCTCGCCGGCCAGCATGATGTCCCAGACGCCGTCCTTCAGGGCGTCGGACAGCTCATCGTCGCTGCTGATCAGGTCCGGGCGGGTGGCGATGCCCTTGTTTTTCAGCGTGTTGATGATCTGTTCGGCGTTGTCCTGGGACTCGTGCAGCACGAGAAGGCGGACTGTGTCGTTTCTGGGTGGCATGCGCGAACGATGTCCTGCAGTAAATCAGGCGGCTATTGTCCTTCCCCCGGCCGGTTTTGCAAGCGCGGGCGCGGGGAAGGGACGGGCGGAGGGCCCGTCCCGGTACCGCGGCGGGCCTAGAGGCTGGCCCAGATGGAGTCGAAATCCTCGTCGTCGCCCCCTTGCGGCGGCTTGGGCTCGTCGGGGCCGGCCGAGGGCTTGTTCAGCTGGTTGAACTCGAACTGGCAGAAGCTCGGGGTGGCGCTGACCTGTCGGGACAGGTGGATCTTGACCTCCTCCCCGTCGATGTTCAGGCCGACCTTGTAGCCGGCGCGGAAGGTCAGCGCCGGGGTGATCAGGGTGGCCGGGCGGCCGATGGACTTGAGCTCGGGCAGCATGAGGGTGCGCATGTACTCCGAGGACTCGCCCGTCTTCTTGATCACGCGCGCGCCGCAGGGCTTGGCCTTGGGCGCGAGCACCTCGATGCCGAGCTGGGCGCCGTGGCCGGGCAGCTGCTTCACCCAGCGGATCACGCCTATGCTCCAGGCGGGCTGGGCTTCCTCGCGCAGGCCGAGGATCTCGCCGGCGCGGACGCCGGAGGGCACCTCGCCCGACCACTCGATGCAGTAGCCGCCGGGGCTGATGTTCACGATCTGGCAGTTGTAGACGTCGTAGCGCGGGGCGGCATCGACCTTCTCCTGGAACTTCAGGCCGTAGTCGGACGGACTCTTCTCGCTGACGGCGCCACCGAAGGCCAGCGCCCACACGTCCTTGCCCTGGCGGTCGTCGGGGCGGTGCTCGACCTGCTTGGTCTTGAGGAAGGGGTTGTCGGAGTCGGAGACGAGGTAGCGGCCCTGCTCGCCGCGCATCATGGTGTCGAAGTCGCGGCCGCCGGACAGGAAGTAATGCAGGGCGGTCAGGCCGAGGCAGGCATGCAGGGTGCCCTCGGCGGCCACGCGCGAGAAACTGCGTTCGCTGAGCTCGCTCCAGGCCTGCACCAGGTGCTGCAGCAGGCTGGCCGACAGGCTGGCCTCGCCATGGGCCTTGGGTGCCACGCCGGGCGCGGACAGGCGCAGCTCGCCCAGGCGCGCGACCAGGCGCGACGGATCGATGGCGCGCACGTGGTCGGCCGAACCGGCCTGGGCCAGGGTGCGGTAGGTGGGGGGCGCGTCCTTGGACAGGTCGAAGACGAAGAGTTCGCCGCTCCCGCCGAACTCGCGCAGCGTCACCAGCGGCGCCCACAGTTCGGCGAGCTGGTGGATCTGGGCGATCTCGGCCTGGCGCAGCTTGTTGGGCTTGCAGGTGGCGAGCAGCAGCGCGCGGATGTAGGCGTGCTCCACCGTCGAGGCCTCGGCCTGGCGGTGCAGCACGGGGTCGGGCACCGGCAGGTGCGCGAGCTGGGCGTCGGCGGCGCAGAGGTAGAGCGAGTGCAGCTCCAGCCACAGGCGCGGCGGTGTGTTCAGGTAGAGCTGCGTGGAGCGCAGCAGGTTGGCGGTGAGTTCGCTGATGGCGCGGTGGAGCGCCAGCGCCGCCTGCTTCACCTGCTCCGGGTCGCGCTTGGGGCCGAGCCGGTCGAGCAGGGCGAGCGCGACCAGCTTGTAGCCGATGGCAAGGTGGCTCTGCATGGACTGGGCCAGGGTGGCGACCTTGGTGGCGCGCTCGGGCAGCATCACGGACTGGCCGAGGTAGTGCTTGGACAGGGCGTTGCAGAGGGTGTGCGCCACCGGGCGCAGGATCTCGAGCAGTTCCAGGCGGGCGGCCGGGTCGAGCTGCAGCCGGGTCAGTTCCTGCAGGGTCTGGAAGACCTGGCGCGAGGTCTCGCCGACATTGATCATCGGCAGCGCCTCGACCCACTCGCGCAGCTTGCGCGGCTGGTGGCTGACCAGCGTCAACCGGCCCAGGTCCTGGGCGGGAAGGCGTTGCCGGAGAATGTCGGCACTACTGACCATGGCGGCGTTCCTGGTTGTTATTCTGCGCGGCGGCCGTGCCGGTGGGACGGGCCGCGGGCCCGGCGCGGGTGGGCGGCGGGCGGATGCCTAACTGTATGGCTCCCATTGTTATCCCAGCCTTAAGGCGGGGGCAACCCGAGGGCCGAAATTTTCATTGATTTTAGAGACTTCCCGAATCTTCCTCGATATCGCGGCAAGAGCGCTGCGACACCCGGACGGGCGGCCGCCGGCGCCGCCGGTCAGGACGGCGCCCCCACCCCCGCCTGGCAATGGCGCAGGAACAGCTCCAGGCCCTGGGTGCGGAATTTCTGACGGTGCACCAGCACGTAGAGCTCCCGGCGCAAGTTGAGGAAGGGCGTGGCCAGGGGCACCACGCTGCCCGTGCGGAAGGCATCCTCCAGCGTCCGCCGCGAGGCGCAGCCGAGGCCGATGCCGGAGGCCACGGCTTGCCGGATGGCCTCGGTATGGCCGAATTCCAGCAGCAGGTTAAGGCGCCGGATGCGGCCCATGACCGCATTGTCGAAGACCTCCCGCGTGCCCGAGCCGGGCTCGCGCAGGATCCAGTCGGCCGCGGCCAGGTCTTCCTCGTCGACGCGGGCCTTGCGCGCCAGGGGATGGGTGGGCGCGGCAAAGACCACGAGCTCGTCCTCGCCCCAGGGCAGCACTTCGAGGTCCGGTTCGTGGCAGAAGCCTTCGATGAAGCCGATGTCGACCTGGAAGTGCTTGATGGCCTCGATGACGTGGCGGGTGTTGCTCACGTCCAGGGTGAGCTGGGCGCCCGGATGCGCCTGCATGAAGCGGCCGATCAGGCCCGGCATCATGTAGTTGCCGATGGTGAGGCTGGCGCCGATGCGGAGGGGGCCGATCATGGCCTCGTCGCTGCCGGCCATGTGCTCGATGTCGGCGACGCGGGCCACCGCGTCCAGGGCCTTGGGCAGCAGCAGGCGCCCGGCGTCGTTGAGCTGCAGGCGCTTGCCGATGCGGTCGAAGAGCTTGCGGCCGAGCTGGTTCTCGAAGTCCGCCAGCGCCATGCTGGCCGCGCTCTGCGTGATGTTCAGGCTTTCCGAGGCGCGCGTCACGTTGCCGGCCTGCGCCACGGCGATGAAGACCTCGAGCTGCTTCAGGGTGATGCGCATGATTCATCAGTCCAGGTGATGAATCACTGAGGGTATTACTGGCAGGGTAGATAAGGCAAGGCCGCTGGCCGCCGGGCCGGCCCCGGGCGGGGACGGAGCCGCGGCCCCGCCGGCTCAGCCGGCGCGCTGGCCCATCTTCTCGCCCATGCGAGTCGGGGTGCCGGCGCGGTAGTGGCCGTCCCAGGCCATGACGTCGTGGCCGAAGCAGACGATGGCGGTGGAGCCCAGGTAGAAGCGGCCGAGCTCGTCGCCCTTCTTGAGCACGACGGGCCGGGGCGCGTCGCGGTAGTCGGTGACGGTGATCTTGCGCGGGCGCGCCGGCGCCACGCGTCCCGCCCACACGGTCTCGATGCCGGCAACGATCATGGCGCCCACCAGCACCACGGCCATGGGGCCGATGTCGGTGTCGAAGATGCAGACCAGGCGCTCGTTGCGCGCGAACAGGCGCGGCACGTTTTCGGCGGTGCGGGTGTTGACCGAGTACAGGTCGCCCGGCACGTAGATCATCTCGCGCAGCGTGCCGGTATACGGCATGTGCACGCGGTGGTAATCGCGCGGCGACAGGTAGACGGTGGCGAACTTGCCGTTCAGGAAGGGATGCGCGCGCGTGACGTCGCCGCCCAGCAGCTCGTTCAGCGTGTACTGGTGGCCCTTGGCTTGGAAGATGAAGTTGCCCTCGATGTCGCCGAGCTGGGAGATGGCGCCGTCGGCGGGGCAGGCGATGCTGCCGGGCGTGGCGTCGATGGGGCGCATGCCGGGCTTCAGCGGGCGCGTGAAGAAGGCGTTGAAATTCTCGTAGGCGAGCGGGTTTTCCTCCACGGCCTCGCGCATGTTCACGTCGTAGTTGGCGGCGAAATTGGCGATGAACGTGTTCTTGATGAAGCCGATGCGGCTCTCCGCCAGCCAGCCGACGAGGCGCGACAGCAGGTGCTGCGGCAGGATCTGCTGGAGCAGGATGAACAGGCGATCACGGGTCTCGGGTTTCATGCAGGGTCTCGCAGGGGCCCGCTGCGGGCGGGCCGGATTCGAAGGGGGCGGTGCGGTGTCAGGTCTCGACCGGCGTATCGGGGCGGTTGCCCCACTCGCTCCAGGAGCCGGGGTAGGCCAGCATGCGCGGGAAGCCGAGCAGCCTGCCGAGCAGCCAGGTGAAGCCGGAGCGGTGATGGGTCTGGCAATAGGTGACGACGGTCTTGTCGCCGCCGATGCCGAGGGCGGCCAGCTCGGCGCGCACCGTGTCCAGGGGGCGCACGCGCAGGGCGTTGCCGCGGTCGAGGGCGCGGGTCCACTCGTAGTTGCGCGCGCCGGGAATGTGGCCGGCGCGTTGCGCGCGCACCATGCTGCCGTCGAATTCCTCGGGCGAGCGCGAATCCCAGAGCACGAGGCCGGGGTCGCGGTGGTGCGCGAGCAGGAACTCCAGGTCCACCGCCACGCCGGCGGACGGCTGCACGGCGAAACCGGCCGGGCGCGGCGCCACGGGCTGGCTTTCCACCGGCAGGCCGGCGGCCAGCCAGGCGTGGATGCCGCCGTCCAGGAAGGACCAGCGCGTGTGGCCAAGCAGCTCCAGCGTCCACAGGAAGCGGCCGGCCCAGGCGCCGCCCTCGTCGTCGCAGGCGACGACATGGGTGCCGGGACCGATGCCGAGCGCCGAGAGCACGGCCACCAGCTGCGCCGTCGACGCCGGCTTGCCCGGCGACGGCTGTTCGTTGCAGAGCAGGTCGCGGCCGTTGCAGGGCACGGCGCCGGGGACGTGGGCCTGGCGGTACACCGACTCCTTGCCCAGGTCCACGACCAGCAGGCCGGGCGTGCCCAGGGCGGCGTGCAGTGCCGCGGGTTCCAGCAGCAGGGGAAGGGACATGGCAGGAAGTCCGGTGGTCCGTCGGAAGGCGGATTGTAATGCAGGGGAAGGTCGGCCTGAACCCTTTGTGCCGGACAGCGCGGCAGGCCTGCCCCTGCCCCGGAGCATGTACACTGCACCCTTTACCCCGCTGCAAGGCGGTCGCGGCGGCCGGCGCCGGCCATCCCGCGGCTGCGGAGTCCCGCCATGCTGACGCTGTTTCCCGAGATCGAACCCTACGCCACCCACGCGTTCGCCGTGGAGCCGCCGCACGTGCTCCACGTCGAGGAGTGCGGCAATCCGCGCGGCCTGCCGGTGCTCTTCCTGCACGGTGGCCCGGGGGCCGGCTTCCAGCCCTGGAACCGCCGCTTCTTTGATCCGGCGCGCTACCGCATCGTGCTGTTCGACCAGCGCGGCGCCGGCCGCTCCACGCCCCATGCCCACCTCGAGGGCAACACCACGCCGGCCCTGGTCGCCGACATCGAGCGCCTGCGCGAGTTCCTCGGCATCGAGCGCTGGGTGGTGTTCGGCGGCTCCTGGGGCTCGACCCTGGCGCTGGCCTATGCCGAGGCCCACGCGCAGCGCGTGCTGGGCCTCATCCTGCGCGGCATCTTCCTGTGCCGCGACCAGGACATCCGCTGGTTCTACCAGGACGGCGCCAGCCACGTGTATCCGGACCACTGGGCCGACTACGTGCGCCCCATTCCCGAGGCGGAGCGCGGCGACTTCCTGCAGGCCTTCCACCGCCGCCTCACCGGCGACGACGAGATCGCGCGCATGGCCGCCGCCAAGGCCTGGTCCATCTGGGAAGGTGTCTGCGCCACGCTGCGCCCCAACCACAACGTGGTGGAGCACTTCTCGGACCCGCACGTGGCGCTGGCACTGGCGCGCATCGAGGCGCACTACTTCGTGAACCGCATCTTCCTGCGCGACAACCAGCTGCTGGCGGAGGCGCACCGCCTGGCCGGCATCCCCGGCGTGATCGTGCACGGCCGCTACGACATGATCTGCCCGCTGGACAACGCCTTTGCGCTGCATGAGGCCTGGCCCGAGGCCGAACTGCAGATTGTGCCCGACGCGGGACACTCCGCCGCCGAGCCCGGCATCATCGACGCGCTGGTGCGGGCCACCAGCGACTTCGCCCGGCGCCTGGGCGCGGGCTGAGGCGGCGCGAGCGGGAGGCGGCATGCGCGGACTGATACAGCGCGTCAGCGAGGCGCGCGTCATGGTGGGGGCGGAGTGCGTGGGCGAGATCGGGCCCGGCCTCCTGCTCCTGCTCGGCGTGCACAAGGGCGACGGCGAGGAGCAGGCGCGCCAGCTGCTCGACAAGGTGCTGGCCTACCGCGTTTTCGCGGACGCGGAGGGACGCATGAACCGCAGCCTGGCCGACACCGGCGGCGGCCTGCTGGTGGTGTCGCAGTTCACGCTGGTGGCGGAAACGCGCAAGGGCCTGCGTCCCGGCTTCGATCCGGCCGAGCTGCCGGCGCGCGCCGAGGCGCTCTACGACGGCTTCGTGCACGCCGCGCGGCAGCGCCACGCGCGCGTGGCCAGCGGCCGCTTCGGCGCCGACATGCAGGTGCACCTGGTCAACGACGGTCCCGTCACCTTCCTGCTCGAGTTTCCGCCCGCGCCATGAAAAAAGCCGGCGGGTGCCGGCTTTCCTGCGATGTCGCGCGGTCGGCGTCAGCCTTCCAGCTCGGCCGCCTTGCGCTTCTCCATCAGGCGGCCGAAGAAGAGGCCGGCCTCGAACAGCAGCCACATGGGCACCGCCAGCATGGCCATGGACAGCGCGTCCGGCGGCGTCAGGAACATGGCGATGAAGAAGCAGAACACGATGACGTAGCGGCGCTTGTCGATCAGCGTGTCGCTGCTCACGATGCCGGTGGAGATCACCAGGAACACCGCCACCGGGATCTCGAAGGTGAAGCCGAACACCAGGAACAGCTTGAGCACGAAGTCCAGGTAGAGGTTGATGTCCGTCATCATCGCCACGCCGGTGGGGCCAACCTTGGTGAAGAAGCCCAGGATGGCCGGCAGCGTGATGAAGTAGGCGAAGGCCACGCCGGCGTAGAACAGCAGCACGCTGGACACCAGCAGGGGCACGGCGACGCGCTTCTCGTGCCGGTACAGCGCCGGCGAGATGAAACCCCAGATCTGGTGCAGGATGTAGGGCACCGCGGCGAACAGCGCCACGAAGAAGGTGAGCTTGAACGGCGCCATGAAGGGCGCGGTGACGTCGGTGGCGATCATGGTGCTGCCCGCGGGCAGCAGCTCGCGCAGCGGGAGGGACACTGCGGCGTAGAGGTCGTTGCGGAAGTAGACCAGCGCGAAGAAGCCGACGACGAGCACGGCGAGCACGCGGACCAGGCGGGTGCGCAGCTCGACGAGGTGCGCGACCAGGGGCATTTCGGGGGCTTGCTCCGTCATGCGGAGGAATCCTTGTGGGCGGGGGCGGGCGGGGCGATGCGGTTCTCGCGGCGCTGCGCGGCCAGCCACTCACGGTAGGCGGCCTCGCCGTCCAGCGCCACCTCGTCGGGCGGCGTGGCGGCCTGCGGCAGCACCGGGTCCGCCTGGTCGACCGCGCCCGGCAATGCCGCGGCGGAGCTCGTCTCGATCACGACCGGGGCCACCAGGGGAATGCCGTGGCTGGCGGCGGGCGTCGCAACCCCGCCGACGGGCGCGGCGGCCTCGGCGGCGGTGTCGCTGATCGCCTGCTCGATGTCGCGGCGCTCGGCCTCCAGCTCCTTCACGAAGTCCTGGCCGCCCAGGTCGCGGAACTGCTTCTCGAACTGCTGGCGCACTTCCTGCGCCGCGACCTCGCGCTCGATCTCCGCCTGCATGGACGTGACGGTGCGGCGGATGCGCCCGACCCAGGCGCCCGCGATGCGCGCGGCATGCGGGAGCTTCTCGGGGCCGAGCACCACCAGCGCCACGATGGCCAGGAGCAGGAGCTCGCTGAAGCCGACGTCGAACATGGGTTAGACGGCGTCTTTCTTGTCGGCGCTGGCGTTGGCCTTGGGGGCGTCCTGCTGCGTCAGCTGCTGGGGCGCCTGGGACTTGTCGTCGTCGCTCTTCATGCCTTCCTTGAAGCCCTTGAAGAAGCCGCCGAGGTCCTTGCCGGCGTTGCGCAGCTTGCCGGTGCCGAAGATCAGCACGACGATGACGAGCAGGAGGAGGATGTGGGGAAGGGACAGACCGGACAGCATGGTGGCTTACTCCGCGGGGTGGTTCGGGGTGGGCAGGGAACGCGCCGCCTTCTCGGCATGGCCGGAGACGTTGAAGCGGCGCGCCAGTTCGTTCAGCACGGCATCGGGGTGCACATTGAAGTGTGACAGCATGACGAGGGTATGAAACCACAGGTCGGCGGTTTCATAGACGAGGTCGTCGTGCTGTCCCGACTGCGCGGCGTCCTTGGCCGCGATCAGGGTCTCGGTGCATTCCTCGCCGACCTTTTCCAGGATCTTGTTCAGGCCCTTGTGGTACAGGCTGGAGACGTAGGAGGACTCGGGCGAGGCCTGCTTGCGCTCCTCCAGCACCTTGGTCAGGGCGTCCAGGATGTCGTTGTTCATTGGGGATGGCCCTTGGGAGTGGCGTAGATGGCGTGGGGGTCCTTGAGCACCGCGTCCACGGTTTCCCAGCGGCCGTCCACGAGGCGGCGGTAGAAGCAGGACTCGCGGCCGGTGTGGCAGGCGATGCCGCCCAGCTGCTCGACCTGCATGATGATCACGTCGCCGTCACAGTCAAGGCGCATCTCGTGCAGCTTTTGCACATGGCCGGATTCCTCGCCCTTGCGCCAGAGCCGGCCGCGCGAGCGCGACCAGTACACGGCGCGGCCCTCCTGCGCGGTGAGCGCCAGGGACTCGCGGTTCATCCAGGCCACCATCAGCACGCGGCCCGTGCGGAAGTCCTGGGCGATGGCGGGCACGAGGCCGTCATCGTCCCAGTGCACCTCGTCCAGCCAGTTCATGGAGTCGCATCCGAAACACGTTGGAGCGAAGGATACCCCTTCGCTCAGCCCGCGGCGAGGCGCCAGCCGAAGGCGGCCAGCGCGAGCAGGGCGCCCAGGGTGGCGACCGGCCCGGCGCCGGCCAGGGCCATGGCCAGGCCGGCGGCGAGGGCGGCGGCGGCCAGGAGGTCGCGGCGGCGGCCGCTGCGGATCTCCTGGCGCAGCTGGGCCAGCTCGCGCAGCTGCCGGTCCTGCCACTGCCCGCTGTTGCGCATCTGGGTCAGGGCGTCCAGCACCAGCTCGGGCATGTCGGGCGCGCCCGCCAGCATGGCCGGCACCTGTTCGGACAGGCGCTTGGCCAGCGCCGCCGGGCCCACCTGCTCCTTGACCCAGCGCGTGACGATGGGGCGGGCCAGGGCCCAGATGTCGAGCTGCGGGTACAGGGAGCGGCCGAGGCCCTCGACGTGGATCAGGGTCTTGATGAGCAGCACCAGCTGCACCGGGATTTCCAGGTGGTGGGCGCGCGCCATGTCCAGCAGGGCCACCATGATGGGGCCGAACTCGAGCTGGTCGATGGGCACGTCGAGGGCGCGGCCGGCGATGCGCTGCACCTCGTCCGCGAGCTGGGCCAGGTTGGCGCCGGGCGGCAGCCAGCCGGCGCGGTGCGCGACGCGGATGATCTCCATGAAGTCGCGCTGCGTCAGGGCCAGCACCAGGCGCGCCACCGTGAGCTGGTCCTCGCGCGAGAGCTGGCCGACGATGGCGACGTCGAGGGCGATGTAGCGCGGCGCCTGCGGATTGCCGGTTTCCACGAAGACGTTGCCCGGATGCATGTCGGCGTGGAAGAAGTTATGCGTCAGCAGCTGCGTGAAGAAGATGGTCAGGCCCTTCTCCGCCAGCGCCTTGCGGTCGATGCCGAGGCGGTCGAAGGTGGCGACCTGGTCGATGGGCTCGCCGTGGATGCGCTCCGCCACCATGACCCGCGACGTGCACCAGTCGGTGTGCACCTCCGGCACGTACAGCAGCGGCGAGCCGGGGAAGTTGGCGCGCATGCGGCGGGTGTTGGCGGCCTCGCGCAGCAGGTCGGTCTCGTCGAGCAGGGTCTGCTCGTAGTCGCGCGCGATGCGGTGCGGGTGGAACTGCTGCAGCTCGGGGAAGCGGTCCTCCAGCCACAGCGTGAAATCGCGCACCAGCGCCATGTCGCGGCGGATTTCCGTCGCCACGCCCGGGCGCAGCACCTTGACCACGACCTCGCGGCCATCGGGCAGCGCCGCCGTGTGCACCTGCGCGATCGAGGCGGCCGCCAGGGGCTGCTCGTCGAAGCGCGAGAACTTCTGCGCCAGCGGCGCCTTCAGCTCGTGCTCCACGATGGCGATGGCGTGCCGGGTGGGGAAGGGCGGCACCTGGTCCTGCAGCCGCGCCAGCTCGTCCAGCACGGCCTCGGGCAGCAGGTCGCGGCGGGTGGCGAGCAGCTGGCCGAGCTTGATGAACAGCGGGCCCAGTTCCTCGAAGGCCAGGCGCAGGCGCTCGGGCGAGCGCGCGCGGGCGCCGGTCAGCCACCACAGCGGGTGCAGGCGGATCAGCACCAGCACGAGGCGGGCGCGCGCCGTGGGCGGCGGGGGCAGCAGGGTATCGAGGCGGTAGCGGGCGATGACGGCCCAGATGGCGAGAAGGCGGGGCAGGTGCTGCAGCATCAGGCGGGATCCTTGCCGTTTTGCTCGAGCTTGTCCAGGCGGCGCTTGAGTCGGGTCAGGCGCGATTCGATGCGGTCCAGGTCGACGCGCAGGTCGCGGTTGTCGGTGAGCAGTTCCTCGACCTCCCAGGGCACCGGCACCAGCTCCTTCTCCTCGCGCAGGTATTCACCGGTGTTCTGCAGCAGGGTGTTGGCGACGCGGTTGGCGAAGCCGAAGAGGTGGCGGAGGCCGCGCGACACCGGGTACGAGACGGTGTCGCCGAGCAGGCGCGCCAGGCCCGATTCCCAGTCGATGTCGAGCTGCCGGCCGATGGCGTGGAGTTCCTGCACCAGCATCACGTCGCCGTTGACCTTGACGGGACCCCCGATGAAATGGGCTTCCTGCGACAGCGCCATCTTGAGCAGCTCGAAGCTCGGCGCCTCGATGGTGGCGTGCGGGTGCTGGCCGCTTTCCGGCGACAGGTACACGCCGTCGCTCTCCAGGCTGACCAGGATGCCGAGCGCGGGCGCCCGCGTCTCGACGAAGATGCGCTTGCCGGCATAGGCCCCGAGGCGGGCGCGGGTGCCGGGATCCAGCGCCAGCGCCTGGCGGATCACTTTCTCGAGGGCCCGGATGGCCAGGACTTCGGGCAGCGACGTCACAGCTTGAACCCGCGGTGCAGGGCGACGATGCCGCCGGTGAGGTTATGGTAGTCGGTGCGCTCGAAGCCGGCCTTGTCCATCATGCCCTTCAGGGTCGCCTGGTCGGGATGCATGCGGATGGATTCCGCGAGGTAGCGGTAGCTGGCGGCGTCCTGCGCCACGAGCTGCCCCATGGCGGGCAGGATGCTGAACGAATAGGCGTCGTAGACCTTGGCCAGCGGTTCCGCCACGGGCTTGGAGAACTCCAGCACCAGCAGGCGGCCGCCCGGCTTCAGTACACGGTACATCGAGCGCAGGGCGGCGTCCTTGTCGGTGACGTTGCGCAGGCCGAAGGCGATCGTGACCAGGTCGAAGCTGTTGTCGGCGAAGGGCAGGCACTCGGCATTGGCCTGCACGAACTCCAGGTTCTGGCTGAGACCGGCGTCGATCAGGCGGTCACGGCCCACGCCCAGCATGGACGCATTGATGTCGGCCAGCACGACACGGCCGGCGGCGCCCACACGCTTGCTGAAGGCCCGGGCCAGGTCACCGGTGCCGCCGGCGATGTCCAGCACCTGCTGCCCGGGGCGCACGGCCGACATCTCGATGGCGTAGCGCTTCCAGAGGCGGTGGATCCCGAAGGACATCAGGTCGTTCATGATGTCGTAGCGGTCGGCCACGGAATGGAAGACCTCGGCCACCTTCTTCGCCTTCTCGGTGGTGGCGACGGTCTGGTAGCCGAAATGGGTGGTCCCGTCCTTGGCGGCGGGCTGTTCGGAACGCGAGTCGGACATGGCTTGGGCTGCAGGACGGGGCCTGGAAAGGGACCGGCATTGTCCGCCGGTGGCCGCGGGGCTGGCAAGGGTGGCGCGGAGGGGGCCGCGCCACCCTTGACCGGGGTCAGAAGGCGTAGGGGTCGGCCTTGCCGGCGTGGATGTTCCCGAGGATGGCGCGCTCGCGGCTGATGAAGAGGTTGATGAAGTCCTGGGCGGAGCCCATGGGACGCATCACCTCGAAGCCGCGGCCGAGGAAGTCGTAGAGCCCGGCCAGGCCGGCCATGCGGGCGGGGCGATGGGCGATGCGGAAGGTGGCGTAGATCACCCGCGAGCGGACATAGCGGTCCAGGCCCTTGCCCAGCTCGGCCAGCAGGTCGAGCTGGCGGTTGCGCGCCTCGAACTGGCCGCAGGCGCGATAGGCCTCCAGGATGTTGAGCTCGGTGATCTCCTTGTAGCCCAGCGTCTCGAACAGCATGGCGGCCACCGCCTCGTCGAGCTCGCCGGTCAGGGCGTTGAGCTCCAGCGCGACGGCGGAGGTGCGCATGACGGAGTCGGGCAGCAGGCGGGTGGCCACCGGCAGGGCGCGCTCGATTTCGCGGGCCAGCTCATTGAGGTCCAGGCCGCCATAGAGGTCGGAGAGGAAGAAGCGGGTCACGGCCTCATAGCGCTCGTCGGCCAGGAAGTCGGCATGCGTGCGGGTCAGGCGCTCGGCCTGCCACTTCTGCACCGCCACGAAGCGGGCGCGGAAGGCCTCGTCATGGTGGCTGCGCCAGGCCCGGAACCGGCCCAGCTCGAAGCGCATCTGGTCGGCCAGGGTACGGATGTCCTCGCGGCGCAGGGCGTGGCCCTCGGGGGTGTAGACGAGCTCGACGTCGCCAGTGGTCATGGGAATCTCCGCGGCCGCCACGGGGAGGGCGGTAAGGGAACTGCTGTGCATGGTTCTAGTGTCTCGCTGGGTGTCGCTACCGGCCGGGCGATTCTACCCCCGCCTTGTTCCAAGGACAGGCGTAAAGCGTGGCAATTTGTGACGTCGAAAGTACTAAAGTATGTACTTACTTACTTTGGCGTGTAGTGCCCGACTGCGCTGGCCCCGCCGGGAGGGGGCGCCGACGGGAGGCTGGCCACCTTGTCCCGATAGGCCTGCCACAGGCGGTCCCGGTCCATGCACAGCTCGTGGAGCCAGTCCCAGCTGTAGAGGCCGGTGTCATGGCCGTCCGAGAAGACCAGGCGCACCGCATAGTTGCCCACGGGCTCGATGGCGGTGATGGCGACGCCGGCCTTGTCCAGGGGCAGGGTGCCGCCCTCGCCCCCATGGCCCTGCACCTCGGCCGAGGGGGAGCGCACGCGCAGGAATTCCGCGCTCAGTACGTGCCGGGTGTCGCCCCAGGCAACAGTCAGCTCGCGGCTGTCGCGGCGATAGCGCAGCTCGGTGGGGGCGGGCGTCTGCATGCGGAGTCCTCGTCGGTGGCGGGCACGGAGGGCACGGCGGCGGGCCGCCGGCCGGTCCGGGACGCCGGGGTTACAGGATGAAGCGGCTCAGGTCCTCGTCCTCGACCAGGTTGCCCAGGTGCTTCTGCACGTCCTCGGCGGTGATGGCCAGCACCTGGCCGTGGCGCTCCGTGGCGAGGTCGGCGGCGTTGAAGGAGATCTCCTCCAGCAGCTTCTCCAGCACGGTATGCAGGCGGCGGGCGCCGATGTTCTCGGTGCGCTCGTTGACCTGCCAGGCCACCTCGGCGATGCGGCGCACGCAGTCCGGCGTGAACTCCACCTGCAGCCCCTCGGCGGCGAGGAGCGCCGTGTACTGCTGCGTCAGCGAGAAATGCGGCTCGGTCAGGATGCGCTCGAAGTCGGCCGGCGACAGCGCCTCCAGCTCCACGCGGATGGGCAGGCGGCCCTGCAGCTCCGGGATGAGGTCGGAGGGGCGGGCGAGGTGGAAGGCGCCGGAGGCGATGAACAGGATGTGGTCGGTCCTGACCATGCCGTACTTGGTGGAGACGGTGCTGCCCTCGATCAGCGGCAGCAGGTCGCGCTGCACGCCCTCGCGCGAGACGTCGGCGCCGCCCTGGGTCTCGCCGCGGCGACAGACCTTGTCGATCTCGTCGATGAAGACGATGCCGTTCTGCTCCACCGCCTGCAGCGCGCGCGCCTTGACCTCCTCCTCGTTGAGCAGCTTGCCGGCCTCTTCCTCCTGCAGCAGCTTCAGCGCCTCGGCGATGCGCAGGCGGCGCGCGCGCCCCTTGCCGCCGCCCATGTTGGCGAACAGGCCCTGGAGCTGGTTGGCCATGTCCTCCATGCCGGGCGGCGCCATGAGGTTGATGCCGGCGACGGGGGCGGCGACCTCGATCTCGATCTCGCGGTCGTCGAGCTCGCCATCGCGCAGCTTGCGCCGGAACACGTTGCGCGTACCGCTGTCGGGGGCGGGCGCCGAGGCGCTGTCCCAGCCCTGGCGCGGCGGCGGCAGCAGGGCGTCGAGGACGCGTTCCTCCGCTGCCTCGCGGGCGCGGTGCTCGACCTTCTGCGCCTCCTGCTCGCGCGTCAGCTTGAAGGCGATGTCGGCGAGGTCGCGGATGATGGTCTCGACGTCGCGGCCCACATAGCCCACCTCGGTGAACTTGGTGGCCTCGACCTTGAGGAAGGGGGCGTTGGCGAGCCGCGCGAGGCGGCGCGCGATCTCGGTCTTGCCGACCCCGGTGGGGCCGATCATCAGGATGTTCTTGGGAGTGATCTCGTTGCGGTGGGCCTCGTCCACCTGCATGCGCCGCCAGCGGTTGCGCAGGGCGACGGCGACGGCGCGCTTGGCGGCGGTCTGGCCCACGATGTGGCGGTCGAGTTCGTGCACGATTTCGCGCGGGGTCATCTGGCTCATGGCGGATCCTTTGCGTCGGGCCGCGCGGGCGCGGCGGGGGGAGGGGCGCGGGGGCGCCGCCGCCCGTCAGGTTTCCAGGGTTTCGATCACCGTGCTGTGGTTGGTGAACACACAGATGTCGGCGGCGATGGCGAGGGATTTTTCCACGATGTTGCGGGCATCGAGGTCAGTGTTTTCGTAAAGGGCGCGCGCCGCGGCCTGCGCGTAGTTGCCTCCCGACCCGATGGCGAGGATGCCCTGCTCGGGTTCCAGCACGTCGCCGTTGCCGGTGATGATGAGCGACGCGGTCCTGTCCGCCACCACCAGCATGGCTTCCAGGCGGCGCAGGGTGCGGTCGGTGCGCCAGTCCTTGGCCAGCTCTACGGCGGAGCGCAGCAGGTGGCCGGAGTGCTTCTGCAGCTTGTTCTCGAAGTAGTCGAAGAGGGTGAAGGCGTCGGCGGTGCCACCGGCGAAGCCGGCGATGACCTGGTTGTTGTAAAGGCGGCGCACCTTGCGCGCATTGCCCTTCATGACGGTGTTGCCCAGGGATACCTGGCCGTCGCCCCCCAGGGCGACGAGGTTGCCGCGGCGGACGGATACGATGGTGGTCACGGGAAGGCCTCGGCTGGCGGAAAGGATTCCAGCGAGATGGAGGCGGGATGGCGGATTTCAAGCCGGACGATGGCGGCCCGGCCCCGAGGGATCAGCCCTGCTTCACCACCAGGGTCTCGACGCCATTGCCCTTCAGGCTGGCGCGGGCGCTGGCGGCCGCGTCCTTGCCCTTGAAGGGGCCGACCATGACGCGGTACCAGGCCTCGCCGGGCTTGACCGGCACCTTCACCACCTTTACCGGCATGCCCAGCATCAGGATGGAGGCGCGGCGCCTGTCGGCCTCGGCCTCGCTCTTGAAGGAGCCGGCCTGCAGCAGGAAGGCGGGCCCGTCCTCGTCGCCACGCGCGGCGGGCTGCGCCGGCGCCGGCTTGCTGCCGGGCATGACCTCCTGGTTGGGCAGGAGGGTATAGAACTCGAAGCGCGGCTCCGCGGCCTTGCCGGGGCCCGCCGCGTCCGCGGAGTTGCCGCCTGCCTTGCCGGTACCGGCGGCAGGCTGGGCCTCCGTCGTGGCGACGGGCGGGCGCGCGTCCTTCTTCAGCTCCCACAGGTGCCAGAGGAAGGCCACGAAGAGGCCCGCCAGCAGGCCCAGCACCAGCCACAGCGCGCCGGGCGCGCCCTTGCGCGCGGGGGCGGACTTGCGGCTGGCGCCCTTCTTGCGGGCGGCGGGCTTTTTCGCGGCGGCCATGGCTTACATCCGGTCCGGGGCGGACACGCCGAGCAGGCCGAGGCCCTGGGCGAGCACGGCCTTCACCGCGACGCAGAGCGCAAGGCGGGCGTTGCGCACGCGCACGTCCTCGACCAGGATCTTGTGCGCGTTGTAGTAGGCGTGGAACTCCTGCGCGATGTCGCGCAGCGCATTGGCCAGCTGCTGCGGCGCGCGGTTGCGCGCGGCCGAGGCCACCGTTTCCGGCCAGCTGCCCAGGCGCTTGGCCAGTTGCTCGGCGGCCTCCTCGGGCAGCTCCGCCAGCGCCGCCAGGCCCTCGTCCGCGTCGAACGCGCCGCCGCGCTCGCCCAGCTCGCGCAGCATGCTGGCGATGCGGGCGTGTGCGTACTGCAGGTAGTAGACGGGATTGTCGGCGGTCTGCGAGCGCGCCAGGTCGATGTCGAACTCCAGGTGCTGGTCCGGCGAGCGCGTCAGGTAGAAGAAGCGGGTGGCGTCGTTGCCGGCCTCCTCGATCAGCTGCTTCAGCGTCACGAAATTGCCCGAGCGCTTGCCCATGCGGCCGGAGGAGAGCGTCACGAACTGGATCAGCGCGACATGGAAGCGGTCGCCCTGCCCGGTCAGCGCCTCGATGGCGGCGCGCACGCGCGCGATGTAGCCGTGGTGGTCGGCGCCCCACACGTCGATCAGCGTGTCGAAGCCGCGGTCCAGCTTGTCCAGGTGATAGGCCACGTCGGCGGCGAAGTAGGTATGGATGCCGTTGTCGCGCACCAGCACGCGGTCCTTCTCGTCGCCGAGCTGGCTGGTGGCCAGCCACACCGCGCCGTCCTTGTCGTACACGTGGCCGCGCTCGCGCAGGCGCGCGATGGCCTTCTCGATGGCGCCGCTCTCGGCGAGGCGGCGCTCGGAGAACCACTCGTCGAACTGCACGTTGAAGGCGTCCAGCGTGGCGCGGATGTCGTGCAGCTGCGCGTTCAGGCCGAAGTCCTGAACGGTGCGGTAGTCCTCGCCGAGCAGGCCGCGCACGCGGTCGATGATGGCGTCCAGGTAGGCTTCCTTGCGCGCCTTGATCTCGTCGCCCTCGCCCTCGGGGTCTTCCGGCAGGCCGGCGCTGACCTCGGCGAAGGGGCGGAAGAACTTGCGGCCCATGTGCGCGAACAGGTCGTTGCCGCAGACCTTCACATAGTCCGCCGGGTAGGCGCGGGAGGGAATGGCCACGGTCTCGCCGCAGGCCTCGAGGTAGCGCAGGTAGACCGACACGGCGAGCACGTCGGCCTGGCGGCCGGCGTCGTTGATGTAGTACTCGCGGTGCACGGCGTGGCCGGTGGCGGCGAGCAGGTTGGCGAGCGCGGAGCCGTAGGCGGCGCCGCGGCCGTGGCCGACGTGCATGGGGCCGGTGGGATTGGCCGAGACGAACTCGAGCAGGACCTTCTCGCCATTGCCCACGTTGGGCGAGGAGAAGGCCACGACGTTGGCCAGGATCTGGCGCACCGACTCGAAGCGGCTGTCGGCCGAGAGGAAGAAGTTGATGAATCCGGGGCCGGCGATTTCCACCTTCGTCACCACGGCGGCGGCGGGCAGGGCCGCCACCAGGGCCTCGGCCAGCTCGCGCGGCTTGCGCCCCGCGGCCTTGGCGGTGGCCAGCGCCACGTTGGTGGCCCAGTCGCCGTGGGCCCGGTCCCGGGTGCGCTCGAGCTGGATGGCGGGCTGGCAGTCGGCCGGCAGGACGCCCTGGGACTTGAGGGTGGCCAGGGCCTGGGCAAGGAGCGATTCGAGCTGGGTCTTCATGGAGCGCAAGGGTTCAGGGAAAGCGGAGGCGGATTGTAGCGAAGCCGGCCGCGAAACCCTAACCCCGGCAAGGGGTTTTCAGGTGATTTGCTGCGGATCGACGTCCAGCGACCAGCGCACCTTGCGGGACTCGGGCAGGGCCTCCAGGCGCGGCAGCAGGTCCGCGACGACGGCATGCAGGGTGGCGCGGCGCGTGCCCTGCAGCAGCAGGTGGGCGCGGAAGCGGCCGGCGCGCTTCTCCATGGGCGCCGGCACCGGTCCCCAGAGCGCGACCTCGCCCGGCGCCACCAGGGCGGCCGCCGCCTGCAGGAAGGCCAGCGGCAGGCCGGCGTCGGTGGCCTCCGCCCGCAGCAGCGCGAGGTAGCCGCAGGGCGGCAGGTCGAGGTGGCGACGTTCCTCCAGCACCTGGTCGGCGAAGGCAGCGTAGCCGCTGGCGATGAGCTCGCGCAGCAGGGGGTGCTCGGGCTGGTGCGTCTGCAGCAGCACCAGGCCCTGTCGTTGCGCGCGGCCGGCGCGGCCGGCGACCTGGACGATGAGCTGGGCGACGTGCTCGGCGGAGCGGAAGTCGGCGCCGAAGAGGCCGCCGTCGATGTCCAGCAGCGCCACCAGCGTCACCTTGGGGAAATGGTGGCCCTTGGCCAGCATCTGCGTGCCCACCAGCACCGCCGCCCCGGCGGCGTGGATGTCGTGGTAGAGCCGGGTGAGGGCGTCCTTGCGCCGGGTGCTGTCGCGGTCGACGCGGAAGAGCGGCACCTTGGGGAAGCTGCGGCGCAGGAAGTCCTCGGCGCGCTCCGTGCCCAGGCCCACCGGGCGCAGGTCCGCGGACCCGCAGGACGGGCAGTGCACGGGCGGGCGCGACTCGCTGCCGCAGTGGTGGCAGTGCAGGCGCACCGGGTCGCGGTGCAGGGTGGGGCGCGCGTCGCAACGCCGGCACAGCGCCTGCCAGCCGCAGTCATGGCACATCAGCACGGGCGCGAAGCCGCGGCGGTTGAGGAAGACCAGCACCTGCTCGCCCCGGGCCAGGGTGGAGCGGATGGCGCCGAGGAGGGGGTCGGAGAACCCTTCCTTCATGGCCTGGTGGCGCAGGTCGATGAGGCGGAATTGCGGCAGTGTGGCGCCGGCGGCGCGCCCCGTCAGGCTGAGCAGCTCGTAGCGGCCCTGGCGGGCATTGTGCAGGGACTCCAGGCAGGGCGTGGCCGAGCCCAGCAGCACCGGCACGTTCTCGAGCTGGGCGCGGCGCACGGCGAGGTCGCGGGCGTGGTAGCGGAAACCGTCCTGTTGCTTGAACGAGAGGTCGTGTTCCTCGTCCACGATGATGAGGCCGGGTCGGGCCAGCGGGGTGAACACCGCCGAGCGGGTGCCGATGACGATGCCGGCGCGGCCGCTGCGCGCCGCGCGCCAGGCGTCGAGGCGCTCGCGCTCGTTGCGGCCGGAGTGCAGCACGGCGATCTCCGCCTGGAAGCGGGCGCGGAAGCGCGCCACCGTCTGCGGCGCCAGCCCGATCTCGGGCACCAGCACCAGCGCCTGCTCGCCGCGTTCCAGCACGGCGGCGATGGCTTGCAGGTAGACCTCGGTCTTGCCGGAGCCGGTGATGCCGAAGAGCAGGAAGGGATGGAAGCGGCCGGCCTGCGCCGTGATGGCGGCCACGGCCTGCGCCTGCTCGGGGTTCAGCGGCAGCGGCGGTTCGCGCAGGCCGCGGACGTGCTGCTCGGCGTCCGGCGGCGCCAGGCTGACGCACTCCACCAGGCCCTTCTTTTCCATGGCGAGCAGGGTGGGACGCTCGATGCCGAAGCTGGCCAGCAGCGGCGGGATCAGGCCGTCGGGATGTTCGCGCAGCTTGAGCAGCGCCTCGATCTGCCGGGGGGCGCGCCGGATGCTGCCGTCCAGGGGGTACAGCTCGCCGAGGCGGGTCAGCCGCCAGCGCAGTTCCCCGGGCGCCGCCAGCGGCTCGCCCTGGCGCAGCAGGACCGGCAGGGCCGTGTCGAAGACCTCGCCGAGGGGGTGCTGGTAGTAGTCGGCGGCCCACAGGCAGAGCCGGTACAGGGCAGGCGGTAGCACCGGCTCCCGGTCCAGCGCCTCCGTGGCCGCGCGCAGCTTGTCCTCCGGCACCGTGGTCGAGGTGCCGCTGCCCACGCAGATGCCGATCTGCTCCTGGCGACCGAAGGGCACCCGCACGCGCGCCCCCTCCGGCGGCAGGTCCATGCGCGCGGGCAGGATGTAGTCGAAGGTCTGGCGCAGGGGCGAGGGCAGGGCCAGGTGCAGGTAGTGGCGGGTCATGGAGGGCCTGCGGTGAAACGGTCGCGCTAGGGTAGGGGCTAAACGCGGGCGCGACAAACGGCCGGGGCGCCGGGGCCTGGCGGGGCTTGGTCCGCCGGGCCCGTTCTGCTAGGATTCGCGGCCTTGTTGCGCCCGGCTCCGGCGAAGCGACTGTCGGGGTGGGTCAAAAGAGAGTGCGCGGGTCGTTCCTGCTACCTGCCGCCGGCGTGCGGCATCACGCAGGGGGGCGACCGCCCTTTACCATTCTCTGGAGAACGCCATGAAAGCCGATATTCATCCGAAGTACGAAGAAATCACCGCGACCTGCTCCTGCGGCAACACCATCAAGACCCGCTCCACGCTGGCCAAGGACATCCACCTGGACGTCTGCGGCGCCTGCCACCCGTTCTACACCGGCACGCAGAAGGTTGTGGACACCGGCGGCCGCATCGACAAGTTCAAGCAGCGCTTCGGCGCCCGCAGCTTCAAGAAGGCCTGAGCCCTCGCGAGCCGCGACCCCGACAAAAAAGCCCGGCGCATGCCGGGCTTTTTTTTGCCTCGCCGTCCGGCGCCGGGCAGGGCGTCTCCCGCCCCGGCGCCCGCGCGGGGCCTAGAACAGTTCCTCGGGCGCCACCTGCGGCGCGCCCTCGCCGGGCGCCGGCGCGGGTTCGGGAATCTGTCCCAGCTTTTCCGTCTGCACCCACTCGGTGTAGCCGCGCGGGTCGTCTTCGCCGGTGCGCAGGCCGCTGTCGAGGTTGAGGCGGACCGCGGTCAGGCCGGCCGGCGTGGCCGGGCGGTATTCGGGCGTGCCGCGCAGGGCCGGGCCCATGAAGGCGTTCCAGATCGGCACCGCGGCGTAGCCCCCGTATTCCACCTTGCCCAGGGTCTGCGGCTGGTCGAAGCCCAGCCAGGCCACCGCCACCATGCCGCCGCCGAAGCCGGCGAACCAGGCGTCCTTGGCGTCGTTGGTGGTGCCGGTCTTGCCGGAGAGGTCGGCGCGGCCGATGGACAGCGCGGCGCGGCCGGTGCCGCGCACGATCACGTCGTGCAGGATGGACTGCATCTGGTACGCGGCGCGCGGGCTCATGATGCGCGGCGCCACCGGATAATCGGGCACATAGGCCCGGGGCGGGGGCGGCGGCTCGGTGACGGCGACCTCGCCGCCCTGGCCGGTGATCTCGGCGGGCGCGGGCTCCGGCTCGCTGGCCGCCGGCGGCGCCTCGCAGGGCCGGCAGACCCGGCGCGCATTGGCCTGGAACAGCACCTTGCCGCTCTTGTCCACGACCTTGTCGATGAACCAGGGCGCGACGTGGAAACCGCCGTTGGCCAGGGCGGCATAGGCGGAGGCCATCTGCACCGGCAGCACTTCGGCGGTGCCCAGCGCCAGCGTCAGGTTGCGCGGCAGCTTGCCGCCCGCGAAGCCGAAGCGCGAGATATAGGTGCGCGCGGTATCCACGCCCACCGACTGCAGCAGGCGGATGGAGACCATGTTGCGCGACATGTAGAGGGCGCGGCGCAGGGTGATGGGGCCCAGGAACTCGCCGTCGGAGTTGCTCGGCTGCCAGAGCGAGTCGCCCTCGCCGAAGCTGAGCGGCGAGTCGTTGATGAGGCTGTTGGGCAGGTAGCCGCGCTCCAGTGCCGCGGCGTAGAGGAACGGCTTCATGGTCGAGCCTGCCTGGCGCCAGCCCTGCAGGGCACGGTTGAACTTGCTCTGCGTATAGTCGAAGCCCCCGACGATGCCCTCGAGGGCGCCGCTGTCGGCGTCGATGGCGATGAGCTGGCCCTGCACCGCCGGCACCTGCATCAGTTCCCACTGGCCGTCGCGGCCCTGCCGCACGCGGATGGTGTCGCCGGCCTGCACGATGTCGGCCGCCTTCTTCGGCTCCGGCCCGATGCGGTTGACGTTCACGTAGGGACGGGCCCACTTCATCTGGTCCCAGGCGATCTCGAGGGTGCGGCCGTTCTTCAGCGCCGCCTCGATCTGCCGGTCCTGCACCGCCGTGACCCGCGCCGGCTCCAGTCCGCCTACCGTATACAGCTCGGCCAGCGGCTTGTTGCGCTCCGGGTGGCGCCAGCCATGGCGGCGGTCGTAGGCGATCAGGCCCTCGATCACGGCCTGGGCAGCGGCGTTCTGGCGCGCGGAATTGACGGTCGTGTAGACCTTCCAGCCCGAGGTGTAGATGTCCTCGCCGAACTGCTGCACCAGCTCGTCGCGCACCATTTCGGCCAGGTAGGGGGCGTTGACCTCGGCGAAGGTGGCGCGGAAGTTCAGGGCCACGGGGGCCGCCACGGCCTGCTGGTAGTCCGCCTGGCTGATGAAGCCCAGCTTCAGCATGCGGCCGAGGATCCAGTCGCGGCGGATCAGGGCCCGCCTGGGGTTGTTGACCGGATTGAAGGCCGACGGCGCCTTGGGCAGGCCGGCGATCATGGCCATCTCGGGCAGGGTCAGCTCCGCGATCTTCTTGCCGTAGTAGACCTGGGCCGCGGCCCCGATGCCGTAGGCGCGATGGCCCAGGAAGATCTTGTTCACGTACAGGGTGAGGATCTCCTGCTTGGTCAGGGTGTCCTCGATGCGCTTGGCCAGCAGGATCTCGGTGAACTTGCGGCTGAAGGTGCGCTCCTGGCTCAGGAAGTAGTTCTTGGCCACCTGCATGGTGATGGTGGAGCCGCCGGACTGGATGGAGCCGGTGCGCAGGATGTCCACGAAGGCGCGGGCCAGGCCCTTGGCGTTGATGCCTTCATGCTCGAAGAAGCGGTCGTCCTCGGCGGCCAGGATGGCCTTGATAAATCGAGGAGGGATCTGCTCGTAGGTCAGGGGGGTGGTGTGCTTCTCGCCGAACTCGGCCACCAGGCGGCCATCCCGGCTCAGGACCTGCAGCGGCGTCTCGAATTTTACGGCCTTCAGGGTCTCTACGTCCGGCAGCTGCGGGGCCAGGTAAAGGTAGAGCCCGGCCAAAGTGAGTAATACCCCACAAATCGGAAAAGCCACAAGGGCCAGCAGCCGCTCCCGGCGGTCGGGTGCTTTAAGATTTTTCATTAACAATCAGTCACTTGGCTTAGGCCATTCGGGGGAGAACCCGGCGGGCGCCCATTATACGCGGAGTCAGGTCTTGTACAGCAATTGCGCTCGTGATAAGACTAGTATTTAATGTAGTTGTACATAAATGTGACGTAAGTCCACATTTTCCATAGAAAAAAATAAAAGGGAACCCAATCGTGCTGCCCTTCCTTCAGAAAAAGAACACAGCATTGCTGGGGCTGGACATCAGTTCCACCTCGGTCAAGCTGCTGGAGCTGAGCCGGCAAGGGGACCGCTACCGCGTGGAGTCCTACGGGGTCGAGCCCCTACCGCAGAATGCGGTTGTCGAAAAAAGCATCAACGACGTGGAAGGGGTGGGGGAGGCCATCAAGAAGCTGGTCGCCAAGGCCAAGCCGACCGCCCGCCTGGCGGCCGTGGCCGTGGCCGGCTCCGCCGTCATCACCAAGGTCATCGAGATGGACGCCGACCTGTCCGATGACGAGCGCGAATCCCAGATCCGACTCGAGGCGGACCAGTACATTCCCTACCCGATGGAAGAAGTCAGCATTGACTTCGAGGTCATCGAACCCCTGGAAAACAACCCCGGGCGCGTGAACGTCCTGCTGGCGGCCTCGCGCAACGAGAACGTCGAGCTGCGCGTGGACGCCCTCGAGATCGGCGGCCTGTCCGCCAAGATCGTCGACGTGGAAGCCTACGCCATGGAGCGCGCCTTCCAGCTCATCGGCGACTCCATCTCCAGCGGCCCCGAGGGCACGGTCGCCATCATCGACGTCGGCGCCACCATGACCACCCTCAACGTGGTCAACGACGGCAAGATCATCTACACCCGCGAACAGCTGTTCGGGGGCAAGCAGCTCACCGAGGAAATCCAGCGCCGCTACGGCCTCTCCTTCGAGGAGGCCGGCATGGCCAAGAAGCAGGGCGGCCTGCCGGACGACTACGAGTCCGAGGTGCTGCGTCCCTTCATGGACGCGGTGGTGCAGCAGGTGACCCGTTCGCTGCAGTTCTTTTTCTCCTCCAGCTCGTACAACGATGTCGACCACATCGTGCTGGCGGGGGGCACGGCCTCCATCGAGGGGCTGGCCGGCATGATCCAGGAAAAGCTGGGCACGCCGGTGTCGGTGGCCAATCCCTTCATGAACATGGCCCTTTCCCCCAAGGTGAACGCCCAGTCCATCGCCAACGACGCGCCGTCGCTGATGATCGCCTGCGGCCTCGCGCTGAGGAGCTTCGACTGACATGGCCAAGATCAACCTGCTCCCCTGGCGCCAGGAGCTGCGCAAGCAGCGCCAGCAGGAGTTCATCGCAATCCTGATGGGCGTGGTCTTCGTGGCCGTGGCGATCGTGCTGGCGGGCCACATGGCCCTGTCCAAGCAGGTCAGCGACCAGGAGGAGCGCAACGCCTACATCAAATCGGAGATCAGCAAGCTCGACGGCCAGATCAAGGAGATCGACGAGCTGCAGAAGCGCCGCGAGGAACTGCTCTCGCGCATGAAGGTCATCCAGGACCTGCAGGGCCGCCGCCCCGTCATCGTGCGCATCTTCGACGAGTTCGTGCGCGTGATTCCGGACGGCGTGTTCTTCGTGTCGCTGCAGCGCGTCAACGATTCCTTCAAGATCACCGGCGTCGCCGAGAGCGCGAACCAGGTGTCGGCGCTGATGCGCAACCTCGAGGCCTCGCCCTGGTTCCGCAACCCGCAGCTGTCGACCGTGGCCGCCACCGCCTCGCCCACGGCCCGCACCGAAGAGGAGAAGACGGCCGGCAGCAAGTTCGCCCTGACCGTGGACCTGGAGCAGCCGGACATCAATGCCGTCGACGGCAAGCAGGGGGCTGAGAAGAAATGAAAGACGCCACCAAGAAGGGCTTCGACCTCCAGGAATTCATCCAGACCCTGAACACGCTGGACCCGCAGAACATCGGGTCCTGGCCGCTCGCGGTCAAGATCTTCATCTACATGCTGGTGTTCGTGGTGGTGCTGGTGGTGGGCTACATGCTCGACCTGTCCGGCATCCGCCAGAACCTCGACGCGGGCAAGCAGACCCAGGCCACCCTGCTCGGCGAGTTCGAGCAGAAGGTGTTCAAGGCGCAGAACCTCGAGGTCTACAAGCGCCAGCTCAAGGACATGGAAGACTCCTTCGGCGCCCTGCTGCGCCAGCTGCCGCAGGACACCGAGGTCCCGGGCCTGCTCGAGGACATCACGCACACCGGCATCGGCAGCGGCGTCGACTTCGACTCCATCGACCTCGGGGCCGAGGTGCGCAAGGAGTTCTATGCGGAGCAGCCGATCAACATCAAGGCGCACGGCGACTACCACGCCTTCGGCGCCTTCGTGAGTGGCATCGCGGCCTTGCCGCGCATCGTCACGCTGCATGACTTCTCGATCAATCCCAAGGGCAATGTGGTGGGCGACGGCTCCTCGCCGGTTCTGGTGCTGACCATCCAGGCCAAGACGTACCGCTACGCTGAAGCGAACGCGGCCGCGGGAGGTAAGAAATGAGTCCTCGCAACGCCAGGGCACTGGCCCTCGCCCTGCTGTCCGCCTCCGTTCTGGCGGGCTGCTCGGCCAGCTTCGACGACGTGGAATCGCAGATGCAGGCGATCCGGCAGAAGCCGCGCGGCCGCGTGGAGCCGCCGCCCGAGTTCACGCCGATGCCGACCTACACCTATGCGGCGCACCAGCTCCGCAGTCCCTTCGCGCCGCCCGTGGCCGCGGAACAGCAGGTTTCCGACAAGGGCAAGGCGGTCGAACCCGATCTGAACCGCCCGCAGGAATACCTCGAGCGCTTCAGCCTCGAAGCCCTGCGCTTCAAGGGCACGCTGCAAAAACCCGAAGGACCGCTGTTCGCGATCATCGAGGATGGTAACGGCAGTTCGCAGCGCGTGAGGGTGGGTAACTATCTGGGCAAAAACCAGGGGAAGATCGTTGACATTACCCCGACCCAGGTCTCCATCGTGGAAATCGTACCGGACGGGCGAGACGGGTGGGTGGAACGCCCCCGCAGCCTGACCCTGAGCGAATAAACGGCCGACATTCTGGGGTATGCGAGCATGAATACGATCAACAAAAATACAATCGGGAAAAACAACATGTTGATGCGTTGGATAAAGGTCTCCCTCGTCGGCCTGGTTGCCCTGGCGCAGCTGGCCTTCGCGGCGGACAAGCTGGCGCTGCAGAAAGTGGATTCTGTGGTGCTGCCGGGGGACGAGATCGAGCTTCGTCTGACTTTCGACGGCCAGCCGCCCACGCCGGCCTCCTACCAGATCGACAAGCCGGCGCGCCTGGTGTTCGACATGCCCGACACGCGCAGCGCGCTGGCGACCAAGTCCCAGCCCCTGGGCAGCGGCAACGCGCGCAGCCTGACGGTGGTGGACACGCAGGAGCGCACCCGCCTCATCGTCAACCTGGCTGAACTCGCCGCCTACAACGTGCGCAGCGAGGGCCAGCAGCTCGTCATCAACATCGGCAAGAACGTCGTCGCCAAGTCCGGCGGCGCCACCGCCCCGGTGGCGTCCGTGGCCGCGCAGCCCGCCAAGGCCGCCGCGCCCCAGGGCAAGGCCGTGCAGAACGTGGACTTCCGCCGCGGCGACCAGGGCGACGGCCAGGTCCTGGTCGAGCTCTCGTCCGGCGCCGTGCCCATCGACGTGCAGCAGCAGGGCAGCCGCATCATCGCCCGCTTCATGGGCGCCAAGATGCCCGAGAACCTGCGTCGCCGCCTCGACGTCTCCGACTTCGCCACCCCGGTGAAGACCATCGACAGCTACAGCGAAGCCGGCAACGGCGTGATGACCATCCAGCCCGAGGGCGAGTTCGAATACCTGGCCTACCAGACCGACAACAAGCTGACCATCAGCGTCAAGCCGGTGAGCAAGGACGAGAAGCGCAAGAAGGCCGATTTCGCCTACTCCGGCGAGAAGCTGTCGCTGAACTTCCAGGACATCGAAGTGCGCTCCGTGCTGCAGCTGATCGCGGACTTCACCTCCCTGAACCTGGTCGCCTCCGATTCCGTGGGCGGCAAGATCACCCTGCGCCTGCAGAACGTGCCCTGGGACCAGGCCCTCGACCTGATCCTGAAGACCAAGGGCCTGGACAAGCGCACCATCGGCAACGTGATGCTGGTGGCGCCGGCCGATGAAATCGCCCAGCGCGAACGCCTCGAGATGGAAAGCAACAACCAGACCGAGAAGCTGTCCCCGCTGCGCTCCGAGTTCATCCAGGTCAACTACGCCAAGGCCCAGGACATCATGAGCCTGGTGAGCGGCGCTAACCGCCTGCTCTCCGACCGTGGCCGCGCTTCCGTCGATCCGCGCACCAACACGCTGATCGTGGTCGACACCGCCAAGAACATCGAAAGCATCCGCGACGTGGTCCTGCGCCTGGACGTGCCGGTCAAGCAGGTGATGATCGAGGCCCGCATCGTGCTCGCCACCACCGGCTTCGCCAAGGATCTGGGCGTGAAGTGGGGCTTCTCCCGCTTCGACCAGGTGGACAGCGGCAGCAAGGCCATCGTGTCCGGCGGCTCGCGCCAGACCGTGGAGGACGGCTGGGACCTGCAGGGCGAGCTGAACAAGGCGGCCGCCAACGGCACCCAGCCCACCCGTACCCGTACCTCGCCGGATGACCTGATGGTGGACCTGGGCGTGGACAAGGCCAACCAGACCTCCTTCGCCATCGGCATCGTGACCAGCAACCTCGACATGCTCGACCTCGAGCTGTCCGCCCTGCAGTCGGACGGCCACGCCGAGATCGTGTCGACGCCGAAGGTCCTGACCTCCGACAAGCAGAAGGCCAAGATCGCCTCCGGCCAGCAGATCCCCTACCAGCAGGCCACCTCCAGCGGCGCCACGGCCATCGCCTTCCAGAACGCCGAGCTCAGCCTGGAAGTCACGCCGAGCATCACCCCGGACGGCCGCATCAACATGGACCTGCTGATCAACAACGACAGCCCGGGCGACCTGCAGGCCAACGGTACCCGCGCCATCAACACCAACCGCGTCACCACCAATGTGCGCGTGGACGATGGCCAGACCGTGGTGCTGGGCGGTATCTTCCAGACCAACACCTCCAAGC
>DASUDN010000016.1:0-7701 GCA_036275595.1 Moraxellaceae bacterium | reverse complement strand
GGGGTTGGCGGTCTCGCGGATCTGCAGGGTGTGGTCCAGCCAGGCCAGGTAGCCGTCGGAGCCGTTGCAGCGGAACTGCGAGGCCAGGGTCATCTCCTCCACGGTGGCGCCGTGGTGGGCGGCCCATTTGCGGATGGTGTCTTTGTCGCCGATGTCGTCCATCGTGACCTTCTGGGATTCGTCGACGAAGAACACGCTGAAGCGGGCGGCGTTGATGATTTCCTTGACCTGGTGCTCGCCAACATTCCCGAACAGGCCGCCCTGCTCGGTCAGGCGATGCGCCTCGTCCACCACCAGTGCGCCATACTTGTCCGGCTCGCCATCAACGAAGCTTCCCGATCCCTTGAACAGGTGGTCGATGACGCTCTTCTTGCGCGAGCCCTTCAGGCGGTCGGTGTACACCGCGCGCGGCGCCGCATTCTTGGTCACATAGCTGGCCAGGAGCCCTGCCTTGGTCAGCGCCACCAGCAGGTTCACGGCGACCACGGACTTGCCGGTGCCGGGGCCGCCTTCGACGATCAGCACGCGCTTGCCCTTGTCCTGCGCCTTGCGCGCCTGCGCGAGGGCGGTCTCGTAGACCAGCTTCTGGTCGTCCACCAGCACGAACTCGGGATTGCCGTTGAGCAGGCCCGTGAGCGCATCAATGAGCCCGCGCGAGGGACGGATGCGTCCGCCCTCGATGTCGTAGAGCATCCGGCCCTTGTCGCCATGGCGGACATGGGTCTTGATGAAATCGCGCAGCCGCTTGCGTTCCGCCTCGCCGTGCAGGAAGAGCGGCGCCCGGGCCAGGTGCTCCCCGTAAAAGGGATCGAGCAGGTCGTCCGCGGGGTCGGCGTAGTTGTGCAGGTAGGCGCAGGGCGTCAGGCGGATGCCGCCCTCCTCCACCGCCTCGTTGAAGCTCTCCAGCAGGGCCGCATAGCTCCAGGCCTGGTAGGAGGGATGACTCACCTCCTTTTTGCCATGCTGGAACTGCGTGATGACGAGGCCGTCCATGGCCGTCTTCTGCGCCCACGTCCACTGCTTGAGCTCGACGATGATCAGGCAGGGCTTGTTGTCCGCGTTCGTGCCCGTGATCAGAAAGTCCACGCGCTTGGCGGTCTGGGGAATGGTGTATTCGATGGCAACGCCGCAGTCGGCGGGAATGGCCGGGTCGACCATCACCTTGCTCATGGCCTGCAGGGAGTGGGCCCAGGCCTTGACCTCGCCCGGGCCCACCTTGTGGCCGACGCGGGCGCGGAAGGCCTCGCCAATGACGTCCTCGATGTCGCGGTGGTGGACGTCGTGCAGGAACTCGGATTTCTGGGCCTGGTAGATGATCACGGGCGCGGCTCGATCTGCTGGTGCTCTTGTTCTTGTGATCGGGCCGCGATCGCGCCTGCCGGTGGCGGGCCCCGGCGGACAGGGCCCGGGCAATTGCCGGGACCGTCAGGAAGCCGGGGCCGGGCGGTCCTGCCCGGGATCACCCGACTCTAGCATCCCACTATTGGGGTAGGAATCCGTAGGGACCGCAGTCCCGGGGCGGCCTGTCGCCATTACCGGCCGGGCTTGTCCGATCAGCCCGGGCGCGGGCCTGGCTACAGCTCCGTGTACTTCTTGCTGGAGCCCTTGGCCTTGTCCACCGGGTACTTCTCGGCATTGCGCCGGAGCTTGTCCCGCAGGGCGGCCTCCAGGTCGATGCCCTGGTCGTGGGCCATCAGCAGCGTGTAATAGAGGACGTCCGCGAGTTCATCGGCCAAGTCCTGGCGGCGCTCGGTGGCCACGGCGTCGATGGCGGCGCCGGTCTTCCACTGGTAGAGCTCGAGGACTTCGGCGGCCTCCAGGCTCAGGGAGAGCGCCAGGTCCTTGGCGTTGTGGAACTGCTGCCAGTCGCGCTCGTCGCGGAAGGCGACGATCTTTTGCGTAAGGTCGTTCAGTTGGGACATGGCGATCTTCCGGAGCGGGGCGGCGGACTGGCCTCATCCTACCTCAGGCCGGCAACTCCCGCAGATACCTCACCGCCTCCGGATACGCCTTCTCGCCCTTGCGCAGCGCGCGCGCCAGCTTGTCGCTCCAGCCCTTGCCCCGCTGGACCAGGTCGGCCAGGGCGGGCTCCAGCCCGTCCGGCGCCTCCTCGATCAGCACCTCCAGCAACTGCATGGCCTGCAGGCGGTCTTTCTCGGCCTTGGTCGCGAACACCGCCTCGCGCGATTCCGACACCAGCAGCTTGTGCAGCGCGAAGCGCTCCGGCGCCGGCACGTTGACCAGCGCCAGCGCGCGGCGGCCGACCACGACGGCCGGGACCGGCTCCTGCAGCAGGTAATCCAGGAAGCGCAGCGGCTGCGCCAGGGCGTTGAGCGCGGGCACGAACACGGGGCCCCGGCCCGGCTTGCCCACCAACGGCGCCAGCAGGTCCACGCGCATCGGCTGGCCGCGCACCTTGAAGGAGGTGGAGGGCGCGCGCGGGTCCAGCGTCGGCACCGGCAAAAAACCCATGCCCAGCCGCTCCAGCACGTCGGGCGCGGAAACCGCGGGATTGCGCACGGCAAGGTCGAGGTCGGCCTCGCCGGCCAGGTCGATGTCCTGGGTCTGCATCTGGCTGGCCCAGCGCACGCCCAGCAGGTTGCCCAGCACGTTGAAGGCGTGGGTGCCCACCAGCACGGCCTGGCCGATGCCCGGCTGCAGTACGCCGGCATCGGCAAAGCCCTGCAGCACGCGCAGGGGCGCATGCTCCATGACCCCGGCGCCCGCCCCCACGAAGGCGGCGCGCAGCTCGTCCAGGCGACGCAGGTCCTCGGCGCGGTCCTCGGCCCGCGCCGCCAGGCGCTCCAGCAGGGCGCGCGTGGCGGTGTTGTCCGCGCCCAGGTAGGCCTGGCGGGTACAGCCGTCCAGGTCGCGGTACTGGTAGTAGAGGTAGTCGACGCCCTTGAGGGTCTTGCGCACCACGCTGCCGGGGGTGTCGCCCATGTGCTCGGTGGCCCCCAGGGCCAGGGCCAGCTCGCGCAGCTCGGCGCCGAGGGTGCGGGCGGTCAGGGACAGCGGGGTGGCGTGCATGGGGGAGTTCCGGCCTAAGTTATACGCAAAGTACACCCACTTTGCGTATAACTCAAGCCGGATGACTACCGGCGCGAACCGGTCTTCATCGGGAGATCCTCGCCATCGGCCGGCCCGCTCAAGTATCCGCTTTCAGTCCCGGTCCGCCCGGTCGTCCTCCACCCGGAAGCGCTTCTCCCCCATCCGGATATCCGGCCACTCCGGCGCCACCGTCGTGACCTCGCCCCTGGCGATCGCCGCGCTCCACGCCGCCAGCGTCTGCCGGCAGCAGAACTGGTCCACCTGCCGCCAGCGCTTCTTGTCGGGCGTCAGCAGGTGCACGTTGACGCCGTCGTCCTGGCCTTCTGAATCCAGCACCAGCGCATCGGCCACGCCGTCGGTATTGAAGTCGTGCAGCCACACCGCGCACTGGTGGCCGGGCTCGTGGCAGTCCGGCGCGTTGTAGCGATCGCCGGGCTGGCGCAGGAAGTCCACCAGGGACTCGGGCAGCGCCGCGCCCTTGTCGCCGGGCGCGCTGAGCACGGTCAGGCGCGCGCGCAGGTCGGCGGCGGTGGGGGCGTTGTGCGCGTCGATGTCGTCGCCCCAGCGGCTCTTGCGCGCCAGCTCGGCGCGCGCGAACCCGGCGATGGCGACGTCGCGCGGCGTGCCGGTGGCCTGCGCCAGCTGCTGGAGCGCCTGGCGGCCCCACTGCCCCGAATCCCAGTGCAGGTAGCGGTAATCGAAGTCGGCCGGCGCCACGTCGCCACGCTGCAGGCGCGCGAGCTGGGAATCCACGCCCAGGCGGCGCGGGTCCAGCGCGGGGCTGGTGAGCAGCGCCAGGCAGGCCACGGCCACCAGGGCCATGGCGATGTTGGTGGGCGCCACGGTGGCGAACCAGCGCGCCCGCGCGCGCTCGCGCCAGGCGCGCGGCAGCAGCGAGGGCAGCACGGACGCGGAGTAGCCCACGGCATAGCCCATGGCCAGCAGCCACACAAAGGCGCCCCAGGCGCGGTCCTCGGTAAGGCCGTACTGGTCAATGCGCTGCCACAGCGCCCAGCCGGCGATGCCGGCCACGAACAGCAGCGTGAGCCACGCCGGCGCCAGCAGGCGCGCCAGCCAGCGCGGGTAGTGCGGCGCGTCCTCGCCGTCCTGCCAGGCGCAGTTCAGGAAGGACACGGCGAGCGCGGCGAACCAGAGCAGGGTGAAGGCGGCGTTGCGCGTGGCGAAGAGCGGTTCCAGTCCGGTCACGGGCAGCATGGCCACCCACATCACGCCGAACAGCAGCAGCAGCGGCAGCAGCCAGGCGTTGAGCGCGAGCCAGTAGCGGCGCAGGTGCACCAGCAGCTCGGCGCGGCTGTGGCCGACGGCGAAGGCGCCGCCCACCACCATGCCGGTGACGGGGAAGGCGAAGATGGGTTTTTGAATCAGCTCGCTGATGAAGTGCAGGCCGATGCTCTTCATGAGCCAGGCGCCGCTGAAGAGCACGGCCCAGAACAGCTGCGTGAGCACGGCCACGCTGGCGGCGAGCATGGCGTTGCGCCAGGCGATGACGAAGAGCTGCGGGTAATCGAAGCGGCGCGTGGCGCGCTGCCAGCCCGCCGCCAGGGTCAGGCCCATGAAGCCCATGACCATGGCGCCCAGGATCTGGCCGAAGGCGTTGCTGTGGCCGATCAGGCGCCGCGCCTGGTCGTCGGCGTCCAGCGGCGCACCCATCCAGCCGGCATAGGCGCCGAGCCCGGCATAGACCGCGCCCACCACGAGCAGCAGCAGGCGCCGGCGCGCGCGCGGCATGCCGCTGTTCTCGGACAGGTAATAGGCGGCGGGGACGGCGATGGCGGCCCAGAGCAGGGCACCGAGCAGCATGGGCGCGGTGGCGGGCCAGACCTGGTCCTCGCTGGCGCGCCACAGCCACCACAGCACGAGGCCCTGGAGGGCACCGACCAGGACCATGGGACGGGAAGCGGGCATCATCGCGAATCCTTCCGCGGGGGGCGTCCTGCCCGCGGGCAGTCTCCGGCACGGCCGGCCGGAGGCGTTGTTGTTGTGGAGTCGGGCGGGGCCCGGGGCTGTCCCGACTGTAGCATCCCACTATGGGGGTAGGAATCCGTAGGGACCGCAGGCGGCTTGCCCGGCGCGATGACGCTGGGCATCACGGACGGCGCGAGGCGCCTCTCTGCAGGTCCTTTTTTGAGCTTCTGGCGGCGCGGCTCATATATGAGCTGGAAGGCGCGGTAGCAGCTCATATATGAGCCGCTCCGCCGACTGCGCAAAAAACGGGCATCACGGAGTCGGTCCGCGTCACCGCCCCGCCACGGCGAATGCCAGCCCTCGGTGCGGGCCCCGCCCGGGCGAGGCCCGCCCGCGCCTTATTGCAGCTGGCCGCGCGTGGCGCCATTGGGATAGGCGCTGCTGTGCACGTTGACGTAGTAGGCCCAGGGATGGGCGTGGATCGTCTGCAGCAGGAGGCGGTCGACGTTGTCGACGCAGCCGCTGGAGGTGCCGGGGTCACCCTTCTCCGGCGCCTTCAGGGCCACCACCACGGGACCGTTGACGCCCGCGCGGCCCTGGTGGATGTGCGCGGCCACCGGGTTGTCGATGTTGTTCACCACGATGGCAAAGCACAGCTTGCCGGCCTCGGGATCGATGCTGATGCTGGCGGCGCCATTGCCATCCGGGTCGCCGGCGTCGGCCTTGCCCTCGGGGCTGACCTCGTTGCCTCCGATCAGCAGGGCCTGGTGGCTGGCGCCGCTGCCGTGCGCCAGCACGCCGTCACCGCCGCCATTGGGGTCGTGGTAGCCGTTGCCGCCATTGGGGTCGTGGTAACCGTTGCTGTTGTTGCTGGCGTGGTAGTTGTTGCTGGCGTGGTAGTCCTTGCCGTTGCCGTTGCTGCTGGCGTGGTAGTCCTTGCCGTCGCCGTTGTGGGCGCCGCCACTGGTTTCGTAGGGGCTGCCGGTGTTGCCGTAGGCGTGGGGCTGGCCGTTGTCGCCACTGTCATCGGCCAGGGCAGGGCCGCTGGCGGCCAGGGCGCAGGCGGCCGCCAGGGCCGCGAGTTGTCGACTGCTCATGCTGATTCACCTCTCGTATCGTCCGTGATGAAGGGTGCTGATGCTCCCGGGCCCGGGCAGCGCCCGTCACGTGCGGGCAATGTCCGGGCAGCCCCGGGACCCCACATATTCCTAGGAGAGATGGGCGAGGACTGTTGGGATTACAGTGGCTGCGTATGAGTCGGCGGTAAGCGGTGCGCGAGCGCGGCAAATAAAAAAAGCCCCGCGCGGGCGGGGCTTCTTTTTTTGCGGGCGTCAGGCGGGCAAGGGCTCGCCCATCTGCTTGGCCACCGGCCGCGTCTCGGACATGGCGATGTAGGCCGACATATCCAGCTGTCGCGTCTTCAGCACGTATTCAAAGCTGAAGCCCGGCCACATGGTGGAGTTGGTGCCGTCGGCATTGAGGTACCAGCTCTGGCAGCCGGACAGCCAGGAGCTGTTCTTCATGCGCTTCTGGAAGGCGTCGAACTGGTCCAGCATCACCTTCTCCTTCACGTCCAGGTAGCGCAGCTTCTTGCGCAGCAGCGTCTGCGTGAATCTGGCGACGTACTTGTACTGCGCCTCCTGGTAGATCAGCACGGAGGTGTGCCCGGGGCCGGAGTTGGGACCCATGATCAGCAGCATGTTGGGGAAGTGCGCCACGTTCATGCCGTAATAGGCCTTGGCCTGGCTGCCCCAGTAGTCGGCCAGCGACAGGCCGCCCTTGCCGTGGATGGCGAACGGGTAGGCCGGCTTGCCGATCTCGTAGCCCGTGCAGTAGATGATCACGTCCACCGCGTGCAGCGCGCCGTCGGCGGTGCGCACGCCCTCGGGCGTGATCTCGCGGATGCCGTCGGTGACCAGGTGCACGTTGGGCCGCGCGAAGGCCGGGAACCAGTCGTCCGAGACCAGGGTGCGCTTGCAGCCCACCTTGTAGTCCGGCGTCAGCTTGCGTCGCAGCACCGGGTCCTTGATGGCCTTGTTGAGCGCGCGCTTGTGCAGCACCTCGCCCACTTTCAGCATCTGCGGGTACCACATGATGGCCGGCAGCGCCGACTCCATCATCCAGTACAGGCCCAGGCGCTGCGCCTTCTGCTTCCACGGGTGCTGGCTCCACTCCTGGCGGTCCTGCTCGGTGTAACGGCGGTTGTGCTTGGGCAGCACCCACGACGGGGTGCGCTGGAACACCTTGAGGTCGGCGACCTCGGGCGCGATGTTGGGCACGACCTGGATGGCGGAGGCGCCGGAGCCGATCACGGCCACGCGCTTGCCCTTGAGGTCCAGCGCCGGGTCCCAGCGCGCGGCGTGCACGGCGCGGCCCTTGAAGGTGTCCATGCCCTTGATGTCGGGATATTGCGGGTGGCTGAGCGCGCCGGTGGCGGGCACGAATACGCGCGCCTCGGTGACGCGGCCGTCGCTGGTGGTGATGCGCCAGCGGCCGCTGGGCTCGTCAAACGAGGCATCGGTGACGCGCGTGGAGAAGCGGATGAAGGGCTTCATGCCGTACTTGTCGGCGCAGTGCTCGATGTAGCGGCGGATGTCCTCCTGGCGCGAGAATGCTTCCGGCCAGTCGGGGTTGGGCTCGAAGGAATAGCTGTACAGGTGCGAGGGCACGTCGCAGGCGCAGCCCGGATAGGTGTTGGTGCGCCAGCTGCCGCCAACGCCGTCC
>DASUDN010000015.1:0-7496 GCA_036275595.1 Moraxellaceae bacterium | reverse complement strand
GCATGCGCACCCTGTCCGCCAACGTCGCGGTGGAAATGGGCGAGGCCGAGGTCGGCTCCACCCACTTCCGCGTGCTCTTCCTGTCCGCGCTCGTGCTGTTCGTGCTGACCTTCGTGCTCAACACCGTGGCGGAAGTCGTGCGCACCCGCCTGCGCAAGAAATACGGCTCGCTGTAAGCAGGCCCGGAGACTACATCCATGAAACTGCGCGAATACTTCAAGACCGGCGACGCCTGGGTCTGGCTCAACGCGGGCACCGTTGCCATCAGCCTGATCATGGTCGTCGGCATCCTGGGCATGATCGCCGTGCGCGGCCTCAGCCACTTCTGGCCGGCGGACGTGATGCAGGCCACCTACACCGACCTCGACGGCAGCAAGACCGTGGTGGTGGGCGAACTCTATGACGAGAAGGTGGACACCGCCCAGCGCTTGCGCGAGGCCGGCGTGGACCTGCCCCGCGACCTGGGCACGGTGACCCGCTACTCCCTGAAGGTGGGCAACCGCGATGTCGGCGGCGCCGACTTCAAGTGGGTCTTCGCCGACCGCCTGTCCGGCATCAGCTACCCGGCGGACATCGTGGCGCTGGAGCGCTACGAGTGGGGCACCTTCTATGGCCGCCTCAAGGAAGTGAGGGAGGGCGGCAGCACGGTGGCCACGGGCGATGCGGCCTGGGATGCGCTCAACGACCGCATCGCGCGCAGCAACGGCCTGCTGGACGAGATCGCCGGCCTCGAGAAGGGCGATGTCGGCCGCATCAACTACGGGCTGGAAAAGCTGCGCCTGGAGGAGAAGCGCCTGGAACTGGACAAGGCGCTGACCGACGCCGAGCGCGCCCGCCTCGCCACCGCGAAGGCGGCGCTGGAAAAGGAGTACGAGGGCCTGCGCCAGCGCCTGGAAAAGCTCACCGCCGACACCGGCCGCGACAGTGCCGTGTTCGTGCTGGCGGACGGCTCCGAGAAGGAGATCCCGGTCAACAAGATGGTGCACGCCATCAAGCCCAACGACATGTCCGTGTTCGGCAAGCTTGGCAGCTACTTCCACAACCTGTGGAGCTTCCTGGCCGGCGACCCGCGCGAGGCCAACACCGAGGGCGGCGTGTTCCCGGCCATCTTCGGCACCGTGCTCATGGTGCTGATGATGACCATCATCGTGACGCCGCTGGGTGTCATCGCCGCCATCTACCTGCGCGAGTACGCCAAGCAGGGCTTCATCACCCAGGTGGTGCGCATCGCCGTGAACAACCTGGCCGGCGTGCCCTCCATCGTCTACGGCGTGTTCGGCCTGGGCTTCTTCGTGTACTTCCTGGGCGGCAACATTGACCGCCTGTTCTATCCGGAGTCGGCGCCGGCGCCGGTGTTCGGCACGCCCGGCCTGCTCTGGGCCTCGCTCACCCTGGCGCTGCTGACGCTGCCGGTGGTGATCGTGGCCACCGAGGAGGGCCTGGCGCGCATCCCGCGCGCGCTCAAGGAAGGCTCGCTGGCGCTGGGCGCCACCAAGGCCGAGACGCTCTGGCGCGTGGTGCTGCCCATGGCCACGCCGTCGATCATGACCGGTGTCATCCTGGCCATCGCCCGCGCCGCCGGCGAGGTCGCGCCGCTGATGCTGGTGGGCGTGGTCAAGCTGGCGCCGACCCTGCCCCTGGACCTGAACGCGCCCTTCCTGCACCTGGAGCGCAAGTTCATGCACCTGGGTTTCCACATCTACGACGTGGGCTTCCAGAGTCCCAATGTCGAGGCCGCGCGCCCGCTGGTGTACGCGACCGCCTTCCTGCTGGTGCTGGTGGTGGCCGCGCTGAACCTGTCGGCGGTGGCCCTGCGCAACCGCCTGCGCGAAAAGTACAAGTCCCTGGAATCCTGATGGCGGCCCTTGAGCGCCCCGTCCGACACGCACAGAATCGAGAGCACCCATGAGCCTTGAAATGGAAACCGCGACCGTGAACGAAGAGCACAAGACCGGGCAGGCCGCGGCGGCCCCCACGCATGCCATGAACATCGGCTCGCTGGGCCGCGACAGCCGCGTCCGCCGCGTAGAGGACGAGGACATCTGCCTGCAGGCGCGCCACCTCAACCTGTTCTATGGTGACAAGCAGGCGCTGTTCGACGTCAACATGGTCATCCCGCGCAAGCGCGTCACCGCCTTCATCGGCCCCTCCGGCTGCGGCAAGTCCACGCTGCTGCGCACCTTCAACCGCATGAACGATCTGGTCGACGGCTGCCGCATCGACGGCGAGATCCTGCTCGACGGCAACAACATCTTCGACCGCTCGGTGGACATCACCGCGCTGCGCCGCCGCGTCGGCATGGTGTTCCAGAAGCCCAACCCGTTTCCCAAGAGCATCTACGAGAACGTGGCCTACGGCCTGCGCCTGGGCGGGGAGAACCGCAAGCGCGTACTCGACGAGATCGTGGAGAAGTCGCTGCGGGGCGCCGCGCTGTGGGACGAGGTGAAGGACCGCCTGCACGACTCCGCGCTCGGTCTCTCGGGCGGCCAGCAGCAGCGCCTGGTGATCGCGCGCGCCATCGCCATCGAGCCCGAGGTGCTGCTGCTCGACGAGCCGGCGTCGGCGCTGGACCCCATCTCCACGCTCAAGATCGAGGAGCTGATCCACGAGCTCAAGGATCGCTTCACCATCGCCATCGTCACGCACAACATGCAGCAGGCGGCGCGCGTGTCCGACTACACGGCCTTCATGTACCTGGGCAAGCTGATCGAGTTCGGCGACACCGACACGCTCTTCACCAATCCGGGCAACAAGCAGACGGAAGACTACATCACTGGCCGTTACGGCTGATAAGGATCCGATCATGATGAAAGACGATTACGGCCATCACATTTCCCAGCAGTTCAACGCCGAGCTGGAAGAGGTGCGCAGCCACTTCCTGGCCATGGGCGGGCAGGTCGAAAAGCAGGTGATCGACGCCATCGCCTCGCTGCTGGACGCCAACTCGGCGCTGGCCGAGCAGGTGCAGCGCAACGACCAGCAGATCAACGCGATGGAGACGCAGATCGACGAGGAGCTGGTGCGCATCCTGGCGCGCCGGCAGCCGGCGGCCTCCGACCTGCGCTTCATCATCGCCATCGGCAAGTCGCTGACCGATCTCGAGCGCATCGGCGACGAGGCGGCCAAGGTGGCGCGCAACGCCATCGCCCTGGTCGAGGAAGGCCAGTCGCCGCGCGGCTATGTCGAGGCGCGCCACATCGGCAACCAGGTACGCGCCATGCTGCACGACGCGCTGGATGCCTTCGCCCGCTTCGACGCCGACCTGGCCTTCCAGGTGATGCAGGCGGACAGCGCCATCGACACCGAGTACAAGACCGCCATGCGCGCGCTCATGACTTACATGATGGAAGATCCGCGCGCCATCTCGCGCGTCATGAACGTGATGTGGGTGCTGCGCTCGCTGGAGCGCATCGGCGACCACGCCCGCAACATCTCCGAACAGCTGATCTTCCTGGTGAAGGGGGCCGACGTGCGCCACACCAGCTACGAGCAGGTGCGCCAGCGCCTGGACGCCAAGAAGTAAGGCGGCACACTACGGGGGCGGCTTCGTCGCCCCCTTGCCGCTATCCCCATGGCGGCATTGACAGGGGGCCGGGACACCTCATACGTTCGCCGGACCTTCGGCGGGCGTTTCCCGCCGGTCCATTGTCACTGGGGATTCCTGTCATGCTGAAAGTTTCCGCCCTGCTGCCCGGCGCGCTGCTGCTCGCCCTGTCCACCGTTGCCCAGGCGGACGGCTTCGGCGTCGGCCTCCACGCCGGCCTCATGGGTCCGGGCGTCGACGGCTTCTACCGCCTCAATGACAAGCTGGTGGCGCGCCTGAGCTACAACAGCTATGACTACGACTACGACACCCAGGAAGAGGACGTCGACTACGACGCCACCTACACTTTCGACAATGCCCAGCTGGGCCTGGACTGGTACCCCGGCGCCGGCGGCTTCCGCGTCTCCACCGCGCTGGTGGCAAATTCCAACGAGCTCAACCTGCACGCCATTCCCAAGGGCGGCGCCTTCGACCTGAACGACACCACCTATGCCGGCACCGAGGTCAAGGACCTGCGCGCCAACGTGGGTTATCCCTCCACGGCCGCCTACCTGGGCCTGGGTTGGGGCAATCCGGTGGGCAAGGACAAGGGCCTGGGCGTGACCTTCGATATCGGCGCCTTCTACATGGGCGAGCCCGAGGTGTCGCAGCAGGTCGTGTGCGGCACCACCGTGCGCTGCGCCCAGCTCAAGTCCGACGCCGAGGCCGACCGCCGCAAGCTGGAAGACGAGCTCTCCGATTTCCCGTTCTGGCCGCTGGTGCAGCTGGGTCTCACCTACCAGTTCTGAGCCCGGCTCGCGGCACTGAAGCCCCGCAAAAAAAACCACGCCCTGGCGTGGTTTTTTTATGGGCGCGCCTCAGGCGTGGAAGCCGGCGTGTGGCCAGCCCTGGGGTGGCGCTTCGCCGCGCAGCTCGGCCAGCAGGCGCTCCAGGAAGCGCTCGCGCACCAGCGGCGCCACCTGCGCCGGCGGATAGCAGCGCACCACGCCAATGTGGTTGATGCGCGCCGCGCGCGGATAGGCCACGTTCTCAATGTGGGTGCCGGGATGTTCCGCCTGCGCCAGGTTGAGGTGCGGCAGCGGGTCGGTGCCGAGTCGGTCGCCCTCGGCAAAGTAGTTCAGGCAGCGCTTCACGTTGGCGGGAATGCGCCGTGGATTGAAGCCGATCTGCGGAAAGTACAGGCGCCCGGCGCCGCCGGCGGCCACGGTCACCAGCAGGTCTACAGCGACGCCGCGTCGCGCCAGCTCCCGCGCCGCCTTCACACACTGGAAGCCACCCTGGCTGTAGCCGACCAGCACGCGCGCCTGCGGCGCCTCCTGCACATGGTCGGCGATGGCCGCCGGCCGCGCATAGTTGCTGAACAGCGTGGTGTCGGCAAAGCCCGACTCGCGCAGGAACTGCAGCAGGTGGCGCTCCATGTGGCGGCCTGCCGCCAGCCCGTGCACCAGCGCGATGCGGGGGCCGATGTAGTTGGCGGGCGGCTGGGCGAGCCAGTGGTCGGGCGCGGGCATGGAGGTCTCCGGGCAATAAAAATCCCCGGCCGGCGGAGCCGGCCAGGGAGGATTATCGCGCAGGCGGGCGCTTACTTCATCAGGTGGTTGGCATACTGCTCGCGCAGCGGCACCTTGTGCAGCTTGCCGGTGGCGGTATGCGGCAGGTCGGGCACGAAGAGTACGTCGTCCGGGATCCAGAACTTCGCGATGTGCTTGCTGACGAACTCGAGGATTTCATCCTTGCTCGCGGTTGCGTTGTCCTTGAGCACGATCAGCAGCAGCGGGCGTTCGTCCCACTTGGGGTGGGGCACGCCGATCACGCAGGCCTCCTTCACCGCCGGATGGCCCACCGCCACGTTCTCGAGGTCGATGGAGCTGATCCACTCGCCGCCCGACTTGATGACGTCCTTGCGGCGGTCGACGATCTGCATGAAGTTGTCCGGATCCAGCGTGGCCACGTCGCCGGTGTCGAACCAGCCATCGGCCAGTACCTGCGCGTCGTGGTGGAAGTAGCCGCGGGTGATCCAGGGGCCGCGGATCAGCAGGCGGCCATAGGCCTTGCCGTCGCGCGGCAGCTCGTTGCCGTCGTCGTCCACGATCTTGAGCTCGACGCCGAACATGGGCCGGCCCTGCTTGAGCTGCTTTTTGTAGCGCTCTTCCTTCGGCAGCGCCAGGAGCTCGGCGGTGGGCGCGTTCACGGTGCCGAGCGGGCTGGTTTCCGTCATGCCCCAGGCGTGGATCAGGAACACGTCGTGCTTCTCGTCGAAGGCGCGGATCATGGCCAGCGGCGCGGCGGAGCCGCCGACCACCGCGTACTTCACGCTGTCCAGGCGCTTGCCGATCTGGTCCAGGTAGTTGAGCAGGCCCAGCCACACGGTGGGCACGCCCAGCAGCAGCGTGGCCTTCTCGTTGTCGATCAGCTCGAACAGGTTCTTGCCGTCGAGGCCCGGCCCCGGCAGCACGAGCTTGGCGCCCGACATGGCGGCGCTGTAGGGAATGCCCCAGGCGTTGACATGGAACATGGGCACGACGGGCAGGATGACGGTGTCACGGCCGATGTCGAGCGCGCCCTTGTGCAGGCTGGCGATGGCGTGCAGCACGGTGGAGCGGTGCGAGTACAGCACGCCCTTGGGATTGCCGGTGGTGCCGGAGGTGTAGCAAAGGGAACTCGCGGTGCGCTCGTCGAATTCCGGCCAGTTGTAGCAGGGGGATTCGGGGGCGATCAGGTCCTCGTAGCAGACGAGGTCGCTGCGCCCGGCCGGCATGGCGCCGCTGTCGCACAGCACCACGATCTTCTCCACGCTCTTGAGCTGGGAGCGGATGGCGTCCACCAGCGGCAGGAAGGTGAGGTCGACGAAGAGGATGCGGTCCTGGGCGTGGCTGGCGATCCACGCCACCTGCTCGGGGAACAGGCGCGGATTGATGGTGTGCAGCACCAGGCCCGAGCCGGACACGCCGAAGTACAGCTCCAGGTGGCGATAGGTGTTCCAGGCCAGTGTGGCGATGCGCTCGCCGGGCTTCATGCCCAGGCGCGCGAGGGCGTTGGCGACCTGGCCGGCACGTTCGCCGACGCGGCGCCAGTTCGTGCGGTGGATGTCGCCCTCGACGCGGCGGGTGACGATCTCCGCTTCCGGATGGCTCTGGGTGGCGAAGGTCAGCAGGCTGGAGATGAGCAGGGGGCGATCCATCATGAGGCCGAGCATGGCGATTCTCCATTGGGCCGGCTGGCGCCGGTCTGGTTATCGGGGCCCCTGATCATAAGGAGCCCCCGCGGGGCTGAGAAGCCAACGAAAGAGGTTGGCGGGCGGGGCCCGGGCGCGGGCCGACGAGGGGGCAAGTGTGGCCCGTCGGCCGCCCGCGCGGCAGGGCCGTTCGGGCCAGGCGCCGGTGGGCGCGGGCCAGCGCCCTCAGCGCACCGCGAGCGTGGCCGGGAAGACGCAGGTGAAGGTGGAGCCCTTGCCGAAGGTGGAGCGGATGTCCAGGCGGGCCTGGTGGTCGATGAGCACGTGCTTGACGATGGCGAGGCCGAGGCCGGTGCCGCCGGTGGCGGTGGAGCGCGCCTCGTCGGTGCGGTAGAAGCGCTCGGTCAGGCGCGGGATGTGGCGGGCGTCGATGCCGATGCCGTTGTCCTGCACGCTGAAGTACACATGGGTCGCATCGCTCCACCAGCGCAGGCGGATATGGCCGCCGGCCTGGGTGTACTTGACGGCGTTGGTGACCAGGTTGGAGAAGGCGCTGCGCAGCTCGTCCTCGCGCCCGAGCAGGCGCAGTGCCTCGTCGCATTCCAGCGTGATGGCCTGGCGCTTGTCCATGTCGAAGGCAATGGCCTCGTTCTTCAATTGCGCCAGCAGCGCCGGCACGTTGACCACGCGCGGCTCCTGCTTGCGCGCGTCGTTCTCCAGGCGCGAGAGCAGCAGCAGGTCGTTGACCAGGTTGTTCATGCGCTGCGCCTGCGCGTC
>DASUDN010000014.1:0-4215 GCA_036275595.1 Moraxellaceae bacterium | reverse complement strand
CGACTCCGCCTCGCTGGGCGAGCTCTGCGGCCTGCTCTCGGCCATCGGGCGCATCCCCATCCGCCAGAGCGTGGCCATCACCGGCTCCATGAACCAGTTCGGCGAGGTGCAGCCCATCGGCGGCGTCAACGAGAAGATCGAGGGCTTCTTCGCCGCCTGCCAGCTCAAGGGCTACGAGGGCCCGCAGGCGGTGGTGATCCCGGTGCAGAACGTGCGCAACCTGATGCTGCGCGAGGACGTGCTGGAGGCGGTGCGCCAGAAGAAGTTCCTCATCTACGCGGTAAGCCACGTCGAGGAGGCCATCGCCCTGCTCATGGGCATGCCGGCGGGCAAGGCCGACAAGAAGGGGCGCTTCCCCGAGGGCTCGGTGTTCCGCCAGGTGGCCGACCGCCTGCAGCAGTGGCACGACGCCGAGAAGCGCAACGAGAAGGAAAAGGAAGAGCGCGAGGACAGCGAGGACGAGGAAGACCTCATCGAGGAAAAGCTGCAGAAGGAAAAGGAGCGCCACCACCCGCCCGAGGAAGTGCCGCTGCCCAAACACACGGCCCGCTCTTCGCGGTCCCGTTCGCGTTAAATCCGCTCCCGTCCCGCCGCTTATGCTCCCGCCCCGCCGTCCGAGAGTCTTCGGGCGCTGGGGCGGGGGCGCCCCGGCCCTGCGGCCGGGGCGCCCCACCCCATCACCCAACGCTTTCCGGGGCCCCGGCTGAAGCAGGAGCCGGTGGCCGGCGGCATCGGCTTCGCCTCGCCTCAAACCCGATGATGGTCACGGGCGGTGCCCGCTTCGCTGGGTGGGTGCATGCACAAGCGCCCGTGCACGTACGCGGCGTTGTCATTCGTTGTCAGCCACGAGCGGCTGTCTCTTGTCCTGCTTTTGCTTTTGCTTTTGCTGTTGAGGCGAGGCGAAGCCGACGCCGCCGGCCACGGACCCTGGCACTTGCCGAGGGCACAACGGGAAGTGTGGGGGTGATGGGGTGAGGGTGGTCCTGCCGGAGGGCGGGACCGCCCTCGCCCCAGCGCCCGAAAAGCACCGGCGGCGCGATGGCAAAGAAGAAAGGGTCGGGGGCCGGAAGAATCAGCCGCGATTCATGAGCGAATCGACCTGCAGGATGAGATCCAGCAGCGCCACGGTATCGACCTCCTCGAGCCGCGCGAACTCGTGCTCGGCCAGCGGATGGATGTGGCAGTTGCCGGGCAGCGGCCGCCCGGCGTCGATCAGCGCCAGCGTGCGCGGCAGGAACACCCACTGCAGCCATTCGTGCAGGCGCAGCGTGTCGTACATGAAGGGCATGACCGAGGCCATGGCCGCGGGCGAGGGCGGGACGGGCGACCACAGCCCGCGCGCCCGCATCTCGGCCTCGACGGCGGCGAGCAGGTCGCGCATGGCGCGGTGATGTTCTGCCTGTTGCATGGGGGCCTCGGCGGGTTGCGGTGCGGCGAAGGTGGGGATGGGCCCGGCGGGATTCAAGTCCGGCCTAGAGCCCGTAGCTGTCGAGGTGGGCCAGGAAGCCGTCGGCATCCTTTTCGCCCACCAGGCGCGCCTGCGCCATCTCGTTGCCGTCCTTGTCAAAGAACACGATGCTGGGCGGCCCCATCAGGTTGAAGCGGCGCAGCAGGGCACGGTCGTCCTCGTTGTTGGCGGTGACGTCGGCCTGCACCAGGCGCAGCTTTGCCAGGCGCGCGGCCACCTCGGGGCGGCGGAAGACGTTGCGCTCCATGAGCTTGCAGCTCACGCACCAGTCCGCGTAGAAGTCCAGCATCAGGGCCTTGCCTTCCTGGCGTGCCAGTGCGATCTCGCGATCGAGGTCGGCATTGGTGCGGATGCGCACGAAAGGCGTGGGCTGGCTGGCGGGGGCGTTGCCCCCCAGGGGCGCGAGGGGGCGCAGCGGATCGTCGCCACCGGCGGCGGCGCCGGTGAAGAGCAGTGCGGCATAGACCAGCGCGGCAAAGCCGCCGGCGCGCGCCAGCAGGCCGGGGCCGTGGCCGAAGCCGCCCAGGCGCCATAGCCACAGGCCGGTGGCCGCGGTGCAGGCGCCGTAGAGCGCGAGCGCGGCCGGCGGCGGCAGCACGCGGCTCAGGAGTTCCGCGCCCACGAACAGCAGCAGCAGGCCGAAGAAGGTTTTTACTTCGTTCATCCAGGCGCCGGATTTCGGCAACAGGCGGCCTTCGGTCGCGCCGAGCAGGAGCAGGGGCACGCCCATGCCCAGCGCCAGCAGGAACAGCGACACCGCTCCGAAGGCGCTGCTGCCCACGGCGCTCACGTGCAGCAGCACGCCCACCAGCGGCGCCGACACGCAGGGCGACACCACCAGCGACGAGAACAGCCCCATGAGGTAGCTGCCGGCCAGCGCCCCACCTTGCTGCCGCTGGCTGAGGCCGTGGAAGCGGCTGGCGAGCGCGGCCGGCAGGCGCAGCTCGAACAGGCCGAACAGGCTGAGCGCGAGCACGCCGAAAAGGGCGGCGAAGGGCACCAGCACCACCGGCCGTTGCAGCCAGCTCGCCAGGTTGAGCTGCTGGCCGAAGTAGCCGACGAGCCCGCCCAGCAGTGCATACACGGTGGCGACACCCAGCACGTAGGCGAGGGCGAGCGTGAGGCCGCGCAACGCCGAACTGGTGTGCTGGCGCGCGATGATGCCGGCGAGGATGGGCAGCATGGGCAGCACGCAGGGCGTGAGGCTGAGTCCCAGTCCCATCAGGAAGAACACCAGCCACTGCGTGGCCCGGCCGGCCGGCGCCTCGGGCGTCGCTACGCCCGCGGTCAGCGCGCCGGCCCGGGTCGCGGCCGGGGTGTCGGCGACGGCGGTGACGCCGCGCGCGTCCACCGCCAGCACCTGCTCCTGCGGCGGATAGCACAGGCCGGCGTCGGCGCAGCCCTGCCAGCGCACGCGCAGGCGGCCCTCGCCGCGCAGGGGCAGGGTCACGGTGACGGATTCGTGGTAGACACGCACGCGTCCGAAGGAAGGGTCGTCCTTCCACTCCCCGGCGGCGGAAAAGGCCGGTTCGCCCGGCGTGAGCCCGGGGCCCTCGGCGCTGAAGCGGAAGCGGTCGCGGTACAGGTAGTGGCCCGGGGTGACCTCGAAGGCCAGCGTCACGCCGGTGGCGGTACGGGAAGGCACGAGCTGGAAGGCCTCCTCGGCGCGCAGGAAGGCGGGCTGGCCGCCGCCGGCGTCGCCAATCTTGCGCAGGCCGGTCGCCGGCGCGGTCGCGGGCAGGACCAGGGCCGCCACGAGCAGCAGCAGAGACCACAAGGCAAGGCGGCGGACGGGAGGGGACGGGTTCACGGCAGGCTCCGGCGGACGATGCCGCCATTGTCGGTGGCCGTCGTCGTCGCCACAAGCCGGCAAGCAGGGCCGGAGGCTGACAAGCGGAGGCCTTTGGGCGATGCTGGGGGCGGGACCGGGGGTCCCGGCACAAGAACCGTCTATATCAACAAGGAACCATCATGCCTTCCCGTTTTGTCCGACTTGTCCTGGCGCTGTTCGTGGCGCTGGTGGTGGTGTGGATCCTCAATCCCTTCGTGGTCATCGGCCCCGGCGAGCGCGGGGTGGTGCTGAACTTCGGCGCGGTGCAGAAGGAGGTCATGGGCGAGGGCCTGCACCTGCGCGTGCCCATCATGCAGCGCGTGGTGATCATGGACGTGAAGGTGCAGAAGGGCGAGGGGCAGGGTGACGCCGCCTCCAAGGACCTGCAGCAGGTCACCACCAATGTCGCCCTCAACTACCATCTCGATCCGGCCCGGGTCGCCGAGACCTTCCAGCAGGTGGGGACCCTGGCCGCGGTGGGCGACCGCATCATCCTGCCGGCGGTGCAGGAATCGGTGAAGGCCGCCACGGCGCTCTACACCGCCGAGGAGCTGGTGTCGCGGCGCCAGGAAGTACGCGACAAGATCCGTTCCCTGCTGCGCGAGCGCCTGGGCAAGAACGGCGTCATCGTCGACGAATTCTCCATCGTGAACTTCGCCTTCTCGCGCGAGTTCAGCAACGCCATCGAGGCCAAGACCACGGCCGAGCAGCTCAAGCTCAAGGCCGAGCGCGACCTCGAGCGCATCCGCATCGAGGGCGAGCAGAAGATCACCGGTGCCCGCGCCGAGGCCGAGGCGCTGCGCCTGCAGAAGGAGAACGTGACCGAGAACCTGATCGAGCTGCGCAAGATCGAGATGCAGCAGCGCGCCATCGAGAAGTGGGACGGCCGCCTGCCGCAGGTGACGGGCGGCGCCAC
>DASUDN010000013.1:0-5090 GCA_036275595.1 Moraxellaceae bacterium | reverse complement strand
GCGCTGGTCTTCGAGTTCATGCTGAACGCGCTGCGCCTGCGCGAGGGCGTGCCGGCCGCGCTCTTCACCGCGCGCACCGGGCTGCCGCTGGCGCGCATCGCGCCGTCGCTGGCGACGCTGCGCGCCGAGGGCCTGCTGGTGGCGGACGAGTCGCGCCTGGCCTGCACGCCCACCGGCCTCAACTACCTCAACAGCGTGCTGCAGAACTTCCTGGAGTGAGCGCCCGGGCCGGGGCCGGCGCCGCAAGCCGGCGCGAGGGTCACACCGCCCGGTACAGCAGGTCCCACACGCCGTGGCCCATCTTCTGGCCGCGCTTCTCGAACTTGGTGAGCGGGCGCCAGTCCGGGCGCTCCGCGTACTGGCCCTTGCCCGCGACGTTTTCGTAGCCCGGCGCCGCCTCCATGTGCTCCAGCATCCACTCCGCGTAGTTCTGCCAGTCGGTGGCCATGTGGAACACGCCGCCCGGCTTCAGCTTGCGGCGGATCAGCGCGGCATTGGCGGCATTCACGAAGCGGCGCTTGTAGTGGCGGGCCTTCTGCCAGGGGTCGGGGAAGTAGAGCTGCACGGTGTCGATGCTGCCGTCGGCAAAGCGCGTTTCCAGCAACTCCAGCGCATCCTCGTCCAGGATGCGCACGTTGGGGATGCCGCGCGTGCCGAGTTCGTAGCAGAGCTGCGCCACACCCGGTTCATGGATCTCGATGCCGATGAAGTTGCGCTCCGGCGCAGCCTGCGCCATCTCCGCCAGCGAATAGCCCATGCCGAAGCCGACCTCGACGGTGAGCGGTGCCTCGCGCCCGAACACGGCCGCGAGATCCAGCGGCTCGCGCGAGCGCGGCAGCAGGAAGCGCGGCGCAAAGTCGCTCATGCCCTGCTTCTGCGAGGCGGTGAAGGGCGAGGAGCGGCGCATGAAGGTCTGGATGCGGCGCATGAAGGGCGCGGCGGGGGTGCTGTCGTCGGTCATCAACGGTATCTGGGCAGTGGAGGGCGGGAGGCCGGGCCGAGGGCCCGGGGTTCGGCGCGTCAGAAGAACTTGCCTTCCAGCGGGCTGGAGGCGGACGCGTAGAGCTTCTTGTCCATGCGCCCGGCGAGGAAGGCCTCGCGGCCGGCCTCGACCGCCTTCTTCATGGCGGAGGCCATGAGCACGGGGTCGCGCGCCTTGGCGATGGCGGTGTTCATGAGCACGCCGGCGCAGCCGAGCTCCATGGCCACGGCGGCATCCGAGGCGGTGCCGACGCCGGCGTCGACGATGATGGGCACGCGCGCCTGCTCGAGGATGATGCGCAGGTTGTAGGGGTTCACGATGCCAAGGCCCGAGCCGATCAGCGAGCCCAGCGGCATCACCGCCACGCAGCCCATCTCTTCCAGGCGCTTCGCCACGATGGGGTCGTCGGAGGTGTAGACCATGACCTCGAAGCCTTCCCTGATGAGCACGTCCGCGGCCTTCAGCGTTTCGGTGACGTTGGGGTAGAGCGTCTTCTCGTCGCCCAGCACCTCGAGCTTCACCAGGCGGTGGTCGTCGAGCAGCTCGCGCGCGAGGCGGCAGGTGCGCACCGCGTCGTCGGCGGTGTAGCAGCCGGCGGTATTGGGCAGGATCGTGAACTTTTCCGGCGGAATCACGTCGAGCAGGTTGGGCTCGCCCGCGTTCTGGCCGATGTTGGTGCGGCGCACGGCGACGGTGACGATCTCGGCGCCGCTGGTCTCGATGGCGGCCTTCGTCTCCGCCAGGTCCCTGTACTTGCCGGTGCCGACCAGCAGACGGGAGGAGTAGGTCTTGCCGGCGATGGTGAGGGTGTCAGCCATGGTGGTCCTCGTGGTCGCCCCGGGGGCGAGGTGCTGCGGAAATGCCGGGCCGCGGGGCCGGGCGGGGAGGGCGGCGGGCGCCGTGCGTCAGCCGCCGCCGATAGCGTGCACGATCTCGACGCGGTCGCCCGTGCGCAGGATCAAGCCCGCATGCTGGCTGCGCGGCGCGATCTCGCCGTTGAGCTCGACGGCGATGCGCCGGCCGCCCAGGTCCAGCGACGCCACCAGGGCGGCGAGCGTGCTGCCCTCGGCCAGTTCGTGCGCCTGTCCGTTCAGCTGGATCTGCATTTCACTGCCCCGTCTTCAGCGTGGCCCAGGCCAGCACGGCCCAGCCGATGATCAGGAGGGTGCCGCCCAGGGGCGTGATGGCCCCGAACCAGCGCGGCGCGCCGAGCGTCATGGCGTAGAGCGTGCCCGCGAAGATGACGATGCCGCCCTGCAGCAGCCAGCCGGCGGTGCGCGCCGGCGCCAGCGCGGGCTGCAGCTGCAGCAGCAGGCCGATGCCGAGCAGGCCGAGGGCATGCCAGGCGTGGTACTGCACGCCCGTGTGCCACCAGGCGAGCTGCTCGGCCGTCACCCGCGCCTTGAGGGCGTGCGCGCCGAAGGCGCCGAGGATGACGACCAGCATCAGGTTGAGGCTGCCGAGGAAGACGAAGTTGGGCATCGCGGGTCCCGCAGGGCCAGGGTGGAGGGCGACAATGAAAACGCCGCCCGGAGGCGGCGTAGTGTACTGCCGGCGGCGCGCCAAGTCAGGCGAGCCGCGGGGCGGGCCGTCAGGCGACCAGCACGCCCCTGATCTTCTCCATGGCGTTCTTCTCGAGCTGGCGGATGCGCTCGGCGGACACGCCGTACTCGGCGGCCAGCTCGTGCAGGGTGGCCTTGTCCTCGGCCAGCCAGCGCCGGGTCAGGATGTCCTTGCTGCGCGCGTCCAGGCGCTCCATGGCGGCCTGCAGGCGTTCGGTGGAGTCGGCTTCCCAGTCGGCCTCCTCGAGCTGCACCGCCGGGTCGTAGCGGTTGTCCTCGAGGTAGTAGACCGGCGCCTGGCCGGCGCGGTCCTCGTCCTCGTCCGGCGAGGCGTCGAAGGAGGCGTCGTAGGTGTAGAGACGGCCTTCCATCTCGAACACCTGGTCCGGCGTCACCTTCAGGTCGTCGGCGATGCGCTCGGCCTCGGCCACGGTCAGGCGGCCCGAGCCCTTCTTCTTGCTGCGCAGGTTGAAGAACAGCTTGCGCTGCGCCTTGGTGGTCGCGACCTTGACGATGCGCCAGTTGCGGATCACGTATTCATGGATCTCGGCCTTGATCCAGTGCACGGCAAAGGAGACCAGGCGCACGCCCATGGTGGGGTCGAAGCGCTTCACGGCCTTCATCAGGCCGACGTTGCCTTCCTGGATCAGGTCGGCCTGGGGCAGGCCGTAGCCGGCGTAGCTCTTGGCGATGTGCACCACGAAGCGCAGGTGGGCGAGCACGAGCTGGCGCGCCGCGTCCACGTCCTCCTGGTAGTAGAGGCGTTCGGCGAGCTCGCGTTCTTCGTCCGCGCTCAGGACCGGGATGCTGTTGACCGTTGCCACATAGGAGCCCAGGTTGACTCCCGGAACCGCAAGGGTCGCCGGCACCAGCGAGGTGTGGGTCATGGGGTTGTCCTCAAGGGTTGGCTTGTTCATTCCCCGATATTAGCACCCCTCATGGGGGAGTGCTAAATAGGTCCGGGGCATTAAGTCTGGGTTATTAAACCGGGTTCGCCAGTGCCCTTGGCCACGGCTCCTGGCTCTCGTTTCCATCGCGCCGCCGGTGCTTTTCGGGCGCTGGGGCGAGGGCGGCCCCGCCCTCCGGCAGGGCCACCCTCACCCCATCACCCCCACTCTTCCCGTTGTGCCCTCGGCAAGTGCCAGGGTCCGTGGCCGGCGGCGTCGGCTTCGCCTCGCCTCATGGGGGACTGAATGCCCCGGCCTCGAAGAGGCGAGGGGAGCGTGAGGCCATCAGGCCGCCTATTGCTGCAAAAAGGTGGCGATCTTGCGCTTTACTGAGGACGGGGGGACGGGCTTCGCCTCTGGCGCAGGCGGCTTGCACCTGCATCCGCTTTCCGCGTAGCTGGTCCTTGCTTACGTCTGTGGCCCCTGCATCTCGACCCCACCCCAAAGCCCTGGCCCTTCCCGGCGTCTTTGAGGCGAGGCGAAGCCGACGCCGGCGGCCACTGTCTGTGGCCGCTGCCCGGGCACACGAAAAGGTTAGGGTGATGGGGTAGGGGTGGTCCTGCCGAAGGGCGGGGCCGCCCCTGCCCCAGCGCCCAGTCTTCGCGGAGGGTGGGGCGGGAGCCGACAGGGGCGGCAGCTACAGGCACCGCAGCGGCGGTAAGAGCAGGGAAGGGCTAGGGCGCCAACGCCCGGAGGTGACGGCCGACGGCCAGCCAGGCCCCCAGGATGCCCAGCAGGGCGGACAGCCCCAGCAGGCCGAGGTAGCCGGCCGGGCCCGGGCCTTCCAGGCGGAAGTCGCTGCTGTAGAGGCGGGCGAGGTCGGCCACGGGCTCCTGCAGCCAGAGGAAGAAGGCGGCCACGGCCAGGCAGGCCAGCACGCCGCCCAGCAGGCCGGTCCAGAAGCCCGTATAGAGGAAGGGGCGGCGGATGAAGGCGCTGGTGGCGCCCAGCAGGGACAGGATGCTGACCTCTTCCTTGCGCGCCTCGATGCCGAGCCGGATGGTATTGCCGATCACCAGCAGCACGGTGGCCGCCAGCGCGCCCGCCAGCGCCCACAGCAGGCGCTGGCCGAGCTCGAGCAGGGAGGCCAGGCGCTGCACCCAGGCCAGGTCGATGTCGGCCGCCTCGGCCTCGGGCAGGGTCACCAGGCTGTCGCGCAGGGCCTGCACGGCGCGCGGCCGGATGTCGGCCGGGGTCACCACGATCACCGCCGGCAGTGGGTTGCTGTCCAGCAGGTCCAGGGCCTCGCCGTAGCCGGACTGGGTGCGGAATTCGGCCATGGCCTGTGCGGGCGTGATCAGGCGGGCCCGGGCCACGTCGGGACGGGCGGCCACCTGGGCGCGCAGCGGCTCCAGGCGTTCGGCCGGGGTCTCCAGGCGCAGGTAGACGGAGATCTGCGCCTGCCCGCTCCAGCCTTCGGTGAGCTGGCCGGCATTGGCCAGCAGCTGGGACAGCGCGGCGGGCAGGGCCAGCGCCAGCGCGACCACGAGCAGGGTGAGCAGGGTGGCGAAGGGGGTGGCCGCCAGGCGGCGCAGGCTGGCCACGGCCTCGCGGGCGTGGTGGGCGCGCCAGTGCGCGAGGCGGCTGCCGACGGAATGC
>DASUDN010000012.1:0-8088 GCA_036275595.1 Moraxellaceae bacterium | reverse complement strand
GGTTCGCGCCTGTCGGTGATGCCGGTGAGCGCCGCCGAATGGAAGGCCATCCTCAAGCTCGCCGGCAAAAAGTAAGGCTCAGAGAAAGCCGCCGATGCGCGCCTTGAGCTGCTGCAGCGCCTGGCCGCGATGGCTGAGCGCATTCTTGCGCTCGCGCGGCAGCTCGGCGCTGGTCATACCCTCGGCCGGCACCCAGAACAGCGGATCGTAGCCGAAGCCCTGCTCGCCGCGCGGCGCCTCCAGGATCTCGCCCGCCCATTCCGCCTGGCAAAGCAGCGGCAGCGGGTCGTCGGCATGGCGCACCAGCGCCAGCACGCAGACGAAGCGCGCCGTGAGCGGCGCGGCGCCACGCAGCGGCGCCAGCGCCTGCAGCAACTTGTCATTGTTGCTCGCATCGGTCGCGCCCGCGCCGGAATAGCGCGCGGAATAGATGCCGGGCGCGCCGCCCAGGATGTCCACGCACAGTCCCGAATCGTCCGCCAGCGCCGGCAGCCCGGTCGCGCGCGCGGCATGGCGCGCCTTGAGGATGGCGTTCTCGACGAAGCTGAGACCGGTCTCGTCGGCGTCGCTCACGCCCAGCGACTTCTGGGTGACGATCTCGAAGGACTGGTCGGCCAGCAGTGCCTGCAATTCCTTCAGCTTGCCGGCGTTGCCGGTGGCGAGCACGAGTTGCTTCATGGGGGGGGCATCCTGCAGGCCGGGCTTGCGCCCGGCCCACGGTCAGGGACTAGCGGCGCGTGACGCGGTAGATGGCGACTTCGCCGAACAGGTTGGGGAACAGCCGCGCCAGCACACTGCCCTGCTGGCCGCCGTCCACCGCCAGGCGGTCGAGCACGGCGATGCCCTTGTCGGCGCAGAGCGCGTCGAAGTCGCGGAAGGTGCACAGGTGGATGTTGGGCGTGTTGTACCAGGTGTAGGGCAGCGCCTCGGACACCGGCATCATGCCGCGCAGGGCGATGTGGTAGCGGGCCGTCCAGTGCGCGAAGTTCGGGAAGGTGATGATGGCCTCGCGCGCCACGCGCAGCATGTCCTCGAGCAGCACGTCGGGCTGCTCCACCGCCTGCAGCGCCTGCGTCATGATCACGGTGTCGAAGCTGCCGTCGCGGAAATTGCCCAGGCCCAGGTTGAGGTCCTGCTGGATCACGTTGACGCCGTTGGCAATGGCGGCGGTGATGCGCGCCGGGTCGATCTCGACGCCGTAGCCGTGCACGTCGAAGTTGTCGCGCAGGTGCGCGAGCAGCTCGCCCTCGCCGCAGCCCAGGTCGAGCACGCGCGTGCCGGGCTTCACCCACTGTTCCGCCAGCTTCAGGTCAAGCCGCATGGCTGGCCTCCGGGGTCGCGCCCACCGCGATGCGGCGCATGTAGGCGCCGAAGATGTCGAGGTAGCGCGGGATCGGCATGAGGAAGGAGTCGTGGCCCTGCGGTGCGTCGATGTCGGCGTAGACCACGTCCTTGCGCTCCTGCACCAGCGCGTCGACGATCTCGCGCGAGCGCTCCGGCGAGAAGCGCCAGTCGGTGGTGAAGGAGATCACCAGGAACTTGCAGCGGGCGCGGCGCAGCGCGGCGCTGAGGTCGTTGCCGTACTCGCGCGCCGGGTCGAAGTAGTCCAGCGCCTTGGTCATGAGCAGGTAGGTGTTGGCGTCGAAGTTGCGCGAGAAGGTCTCGCCCTGGTGGCGCAGGTAGGACTCCACCTGGAACTCCACGTCGAAGCCGTACATGAACTGGCCCGAGCGCAGGTCGCGCCCGAACTTCTGCTTCATGGCCTCGTCGGAGAGGTAGGTGATGTGGCCCACCATGCGCGCCAGGATGAGGCCGCGGCGCGGATAGGTGTCGTGCTGGTAGTAACGGCCGCCGTGGAAGTCGGGGTCGGTCAGGATGGACTGGCGCGCGACTTCGTTGAAGGCGATGTTCTGCGCCGACAGCTTGGGCGCGGAGGCGATGACCACGGCATGGCGCAGGCGCTCCGGGTAGTCGATGGCCCACTGCAGCACCTGCATGCCGCCCAGCGAGCCGCCGACGATGGCCGCCCACTGCGCGATGCCGAGGCGGTCGGACAGGCGTGCCTGCACGTTGACCCAGTCCTTGACCGTGACCATGGGGAAATCCGGCCCGTAGTTGAGGCCGGTGGCCGGGTTCAGCGAGGAGGGGCCGGTGGAGCCGTTGCAGCCGCCCAGGTTGTTGAGGGCGACCACGAAGAAGCGGTTGGTGTCGATGACCTTGCCGGGGCCGATGCACTCGTCCCACCAGCCCGGCTTGCTGTCTTCCATGCGGTGGTAGCCGGCGGCATGGTGGTGGCCGGACAGGGCATGGCAGATCAGCACGGCGTTGTCGCGGGCCGCGTTCAGGGTGCCGTAGGTCTCGTAGACGATGTCGTAGCCCGCGAGCGTGCGCCGGCACTCGAGCTCCAGGGGCTCGGCGAAGTGCGCGGTCTGCGGGGTGACGAGGCCGACGGAATCGGCGGGAATGGACTGGGGCATGGCGGTACGGCGGTCGGCACGGCCCGCAAGTCTACAGGGCGCGCCGGCTCGGCGGGAAGCACGTGGCCGGCGCGGGCGGTCCGGCCGGGTCCTGGCGACGGTACCCGCCCGGGACCGGACCGCCGGCTCAGCCCGGGGGGCGCGCACCCGCCGCCCGGGGCGCGGCGGCCGGGTCCGGGGCGGCGCCCAGGGCCGGATCCTTGAGTCGGCCCAGGATGTCCTCGAGCAGGGTCTGCTGCTCGCGCAGGCCCTCGCGCTGCTCGCGGATGGAGCCGTTCTTCTCGAAGCGGTTCTCGCCGAAGCTGCGCAGCTTGTTGAGGCGCTCCACCTGGGCCTCCAGGCGCTTCTTGGCCTCCAGCGTCTGCTGCATCAGCGGCGCCAGCGACTGCTTGCACCAGCGCTCGGCGTCGGCACGGGCGCGGCCGTAGATGCCCTCGGCCTGGTGCGACATGGTGTCGAAGAAGCGCTCGAACAGCTTCTGCTGGCTGCCGAGCAGGGTGCTGAAGCGGTTCTTGTAGGGCGCGGCCTGGCCCTCGAGCTCGTCCACGTCCTGCAGGAAGCCCCCCGCCTCATAGCGCGGCACCGGCGGCGCCACGGCGCCGGTCTCCTGGGTGTAGCGCTGGTAGAGCTTCTGGATCAGCAGCTGGGTGGTCTCGACCTCCTGGCGGAACTGGCCGAAGTCGGTCTTGATGCCCTGGAAATAGCCGCCGACGGCGGCCGGCACGCCCATGCCCAGGCGATTGTTGATGGCCTGCTCGCGGGCGCGGGCGTTGTGGCCCTCGAGGCGGTCGGCCGCCAGCGAGCGGATCAGGCGCGGCAGCTGCTGCTCCATGAGCTTGCGGCTCTGCTGCAGGAAGGTGAGGCGCTTGTTGTAGGTGACCTGGTCCTGCTGGATGGCGCGCGTCAGCAGCACCAGCTCGTGTTCGGTGTCGCGGCTGCCGCTGGCCTGCACGCGTTCCTCGGCCTCCAGGCGCACGCGCTGGGCCAGCACGGCCTGGCGGCTGGCGTCGACCATCTCGGACAGCTCGCGCACCAGCGAGGCCTTGAGCGAGGCCTCCTTGGCATTGACCACGGAGCGCGCCAGCGCCGTCTCGAGCAGCTCGAGGCGGCTGCGCTTGAGCAGGTCGCGGTCATTGGCGAGGCGGGCCTTGTAGCCCTGCTTGGCGGACAGCGCCAGCACGTTCTCGGGCGGCAGGTTGAGCTGCTTGGCGGTGAGGCGGGAGATGCGCTCCACGGCCTCGTCGGCCACGTCGTCCTCCTCGTCCTCGTCCCAGAGCAGGTCGATCTTGTTGAGGGCGGCGTACACGGCGGCGCCGCGGCGCTGCGCGATCTCGCTGACGTGGTTGTTCCAGATGGCGAAGTCCGAGGCGGTGAGGCCGGTGTCGGCGGACAGCACGAACACCAGCGCCTGCGCGTCGGGCAGCAGCGACAGGGTGAGCTCGGGCTCGGCACCCAGCGCGTTCAGGCCCGGGGTGTCGATGATGGCCAGGCCCTGGCGCAGCAGCGGATGGTCGATGTTGATGATGGCGTGGCGCCAGGCCGGGATGTGCACGTGGCCGGGGCGGCCCAGCGAGGGCTCCAGGAACTGCACGTCGAAGCCGAGCTCGGCGGCCTCGTCGGCGGTGACCTCGCGCGTCTGCGAGACCTCGGTGAAGGCCTTCTTCATCGAGTTCTGGTCATCGAGGTTGATGGTCAGGTGCACCCAGTGCTCGAGCTGTTCCTTGTAGCTCTGCACCGAGATGCCGCCGGCGCGGGTCTGGATGGGCAGCAGCTTGATGTAGGCGCCGGTGGCGGCGGCGTCGTAGAAGAGCTCGGTCGGGCACATGGTGGTGCGGCCGATGCGGGTGGGCAGCAGGCGCTGGCCGTAGTGCTTGCCCAGGATGGCGTTGATGAGCTCGGACTTGCCGCGCGAGAACTCGCCCACGAAGGCCAGCAGGATGCGGTCGGAGCGCAGCTGCTTCAGGGTGTTGGCGAGGCGGTCGTCGACCTCGCGGTTGTTCAGGCCCTGGTTGTTGAGCCAGTTGCGGTAGCGCGCGATCTCGCGGGCGATGGCCTGCTTCCACGCGGTGAACGCCTCTACCTGGTGCGACAGCTGATCCATAAGGAGGTCATCCCTCAAAAATCGTCCCCGGCCCTGCGGCCGACGGTCCCGGGCCCGCGTTCTTGTTGTTCTGGCCGCCGGCGGGATGCCATAGGCGTCCTTATATCACTGCCATGCCGCCAATGCAGGGGGCCAGAGCCGCGGCGACCGGATTTTTACCCGCTTGTGCCGGCTGGAATCCCCCGCCAGCAGTTCCACCGCGGTGCGCGGCACCCCGAAGGCCTCGGCCAGGAAACGGCATAGCTCGCGGTTGGCCTTGCCCTCCTGGGCCGGCGCCGCCAGGCGCACCTTCAGGGCGTCGCCGTGCAGGCCGGCGAAGGCGCTCTCGCGGGCGCCGGGCTGGGCATGCAGCACCAGCACCACGGCCTCGCCCTCGCGCCGCACCGGTTCGCTCACAAGTGCAGCAGGGAGCTGATCTGGATGATCGACTTGACCAGCACGAACTCGACGATGCGAAGGCCGAGGAAGGCCACCAGCGGCGACAGGTCCAGCCCGCTCATGGGCGGCAGGATGCGCCGGCACGGCGCCAGGACGGGCTCGGTCACCAGCTGGATGACGCCGGCGTTGGGGTTGTTCGGGGCCACCCAGGACAGGATGACGCCCAGGATGATGGCGTACACGTAGAAGTTGACCACCATGGGCAGCAGGCCGCGGATGCTGCCCAGCGCCCCGCCGAACACCGCCCCCGGCACGTTGAGGAAGGCGGTGAAGGCGGTGAGCACGGCCGGCGGCTGCTGGCGGTAGACCAGCCAGGACACCACCGACACGTGCAGCAGCTTGATCAGCACGATCAGCAGCAGCGCGCCGAAACTCCAGCGGCTGGGGCGGTGCCGGCGCAGGGGAATCACGCCGGCCGGGGCCTTGCGCTGGAACAGGCGGTCCAGCGGGTCCACCAGGGCGCGGGTGGCCTGCACCGCGAACTGCGACAGGGGGGCGTAGAAGTCGGCGCCCGTGGCCTGCAGCAGGAAGCGCATCCACAGGATGAGGAGGTAGAGGTCGACGGCCATGTCGAGGATGAAGCGGGAAAGTTCCTGCAGGAAGGTCATGCGGGCGTCCTGGCGTGGGGGATCCGGGAATTATTCCGTCTTGCCGAGCTGTTCGGCCAGCTCGGCGCCGCGCGCGGCACAGGCGGCCAGGGCGCGCTCGAAGATGGCGCGCAGGCCGGCCTCGTCGAAGGCGGCGATGGCGCGCTCGGTGGTGCCGCCGGGCGAGGTCACGCGGCGGCGCAGCTCGGCCGGGGCGACGTCGGCGGTGATGGCCATCTGCGCCGCGCCGAGCGCGGTCTGCAGGGTCAGGGCGCGGGCGGTGGCGGGCTCCAGGCCCAGCGTCTCGCCGGCGGCCATCATGGCCTCCATCACATAGAAGAAGTAGGCGGGGCCGGAGCCGGAGACGGCGGTGACGGCATCGATCAGGCGCTCCTCCTCGACCCATAGGGTGAGGCCGACGGCGCCGAGGATGGCCTCCGCCTCGGCCTTCTGGCTGGCGCTGACGGCGGCGCTGGCGAAGAGGCCGGTGGCGCCGGCCTGCACCAGCGCCGGGGTGTTGGGCATGGCGCGCACCAGGGGCAGCTCGCCGCCCAGCCAGTGCGCCAGGCTGGCCACCGGGATGCCGGCGGCGATGGAAATGATGAGGGGGCGGCGCGCCTGCACCAGGTCGGCCAGGGGCGTGAGCACCTGCGCCATCACCTGCGGCTTGACCGCCAGCACCAGGACGTCGGCGCGTTCGACCACGGCGCGGTTGTCGGTGCTGGTGAAATGGCCGCGCGCGCGGTGCGCCTCCAGGGCCGCCGGCACCGCGTCCGACAGGGCGATGGCCGCGGGGTTCCAGCCGCGGGCGACGAGGCCTCCGGCCAGGGCGGTGGCCATGTTGCCGGCGCCGATGAATCCGATCGTAGTTGCCATGGTGGAACCTGCCTGCTGCGTGGCTCCCGGCCGCGCGCGGCGCGGGAGGGATGGAAACGGGGACGCCGCCCGGGGCGGCTCAGGGCGCGGGCCGGGGCCGGGCGCCGAACAGGGCCGTGCCGACGCGCACCAGGGTGCTGCCGGCGGCGATGGCCGCCTCCAGGTCGTCCGACATGCCCATGGACAGGGTGTCGAAACGCTCCGGCGAGAGCCCGGGAATACTAGCGAGTAAATCCTGCCGTGTCTTTGCGAGGCCGGCGAACGCGGCGCTGTTGCCGGGACGGGGGATGCACATGAGGCCACGCAGCTCGAGGCGCGGCTGGGCGAGCACTGCGCGCGCCAGCGCCGGCAGCTCGGCCACCGTACAGCCGGACTTGCTGGCCTCGTCGTCGATATTGACCTGCAGGCAGACCTGCAGGGGCGGCAGGTGGGCCGGGCGCTGCTCGGCCAGGCGGCGGGCGATCTTGTCGCGGTCCACCGAGTGCACCCAGGCGAAGGTCTCGGCCACTTCCCGGGTCTTGTTGCTCTGCAGGGGACCGATGAAGTGCCATTCCAGGGGCAGGTCGGCCAGTTCGCCGGCCTTGGCCACCCCCTCCTGCACGTAGTTCTCGCCGAAGGCGACCTGGCCCGCCGCGAAGGCCTGGCGCACCGCCGCCGCCGGGTGGGTCTTGCTCACCGCCAGAAGGCGCACCTGGCCGGACGGGCGGCCGGCCGCCTGCTCGGCCCGGGCGATGCGTTCGCGTAGATTTTTCAGGTTTGTGGCAAAGTCGTTCATTGTTGAAGGCCGGCCCAAAGAGGCGGTAACGTAGCCGGACATGCGCGCTGGCCGCGGCCCTGCCGCCAAGATAACAAGCATCGATTCTGGCAGAGCGGCCCCGGGGCCGCGAGTGCCCTTGTTGGAGTTTCCATGGACATCACCGAACTGCTCGCCTTTTCCGCCAAGAACGGGGCATCCGACCTGCATCTGTCCGCCGGCCTGCCGCCCATGATCCGCGTGGACGGCGACGTGCGCCGCATCAACCTGCCGCCGCTGGAGCACAAGGAAGTCCACCGCCTCGTTTATGACATCATGAACGACAAGCAGCGCAAGGACTTTGAGGAATTCCTGGAGACCGACTTCTCCTTCGAGGTGCCGGGCGTCGCCCGCTTCCGCGTCAACGCCTTCAACCAGAACCGCGGCGCCGGCGCCGTGTTCCGTACCATTCCCTCCAAGGTGCTCTCGATGGAAGAGCTGGGCATGGGCAAGGTGTTCCAGAACATCGCCGAGACGCCGCGCGGCATCGTGCTCGTGACCGGCCCCACCGGCTCCGGCAAGTCCACCACCCTGGCGGCCATGCTGGACTTCATCAACAACACCCGCTACGAGCACATCCTCACCATCGAGGACCCCATCGAGTTCGTGCACGAATCCAAGAAGTGCCTGGTCAACCAGCGCGAGGTGCACCGCGACACCCTGGGCTTCTCCGAGGCGCTGCGCTCGGCGCTGCGTGAAGACCCCGACATCATCCTCGTGGGCGAAATGCGCGACCTCGAGACCATCCGCCTGGCGCTGACCGCGGCCGAAACCGGCCACCTGGTGTTCGGCACCCTGCACACCACCTCCGCCGCC
>DASUDN010000011.1:0-5073 GCA_036275595.1 Moraxellaceae bacterium | reverse complement strand
ATAAAGTGGAGGCCCCCCTGCCAGCCCGACCCCGGCACACGCATCACAACTACCGTTGCTTCCTTCCGGACCTGGCGGGGTTTGCTGCTTAGCGTTGCGGGGGAACCGGCAGGGTTGCCACAGCGGGCGGGCAGTATAGGGCCATCGCCGCAAAATCCAAAGCCCGGCGTTGCGCCGACCGGTGGCGGCCGCCGGGGGCGGCGCGAGCGCCGGTCATCGGCCGGGCGCGGCCCCTTCCCCGTATGGGGAGGGTCGGTCACGGCGGGCGCATGCCATATCTGCTGTCCGCCGGCCCGGATGCCGGCGGGGCCGGCGGATTCCCACTTGTTTATCAGTGAGATCCCGGGCGAGCCGTGGGTAAATATGAAAACCCCTTAAAACCCACAACAAAGACGAACAAAGCTCGCCTACAGACTGTCACATCAAGCTGACAGACTGGCACGGCCATGACGACAGGAGCGCCGCCATGACCCCACCCGTCTATTTCGACATCATTTCCTCGCCGCTGGGCGTGCTGCTGGTCGCGCACTGCAGCGGTTATCTCTGCGCGCTGGACTTCCAGGATTACGAGTCCCGCTTCCGCCAGCTGCTCGCGCGCCGCTTCGGCACCATCTCCCTGGAGCAGCGCCCCGCCCCCGAGGCCATCCAGAAGCCCCTGGTCGCCTACCTGAGCGGCGAGGACCTCGATGCCGTGCACGACATTCCCGTGCATGCCTCCGGCACCCGCTTCCAGCGCCAGGTCTGGAACGCGCTGCGCGCCATTCCCCTCGGCCGCCTCTGGAGCTATGCCGACGTTGCCCGCCTGATCGGCCAGCCCGGCGCCACCCGCGAGGTCGAGTCCGCTGCGGCGCGCAATCCCCTGGCCATCATCGTGCCCTGCCACCGCCTGGTGGGCAGCGCCGGCGAGCTCGTGGCCTACGTGGGCGGCCTTGCCCGCAAGCGCTGGCTGCTGGCGCACGAGGGCGCGCTGGCCCTGCCCGCGCCGGCGGCGGTGCCGGCCCAGGCCTCGCCCCCGGCCTGAGGGCGTCGCGGCCCAGCCCCGGACAAGCCGGCGCCCGGAAAGGCCGGCCCCGGAAACGACAAAGGCCCCGCAAGCGGGGCCTTTGTCTGAATGTCTGGCGGTGAGGGAGGGATGGCGGCTTCGCCGCCCCTGCGGGGCCGTCCTGCGGACGTCCAAAACGGCCCGAGGCCGTTTTGTCGCACCCTCGTCGGGTTCCAATCCCTCCCGCCACAGGCCCGGAAACGACAAAGGCCCCGCAAGCGGGGCCTTTGTCTGAATGTCTGGCGGTGAGGGAGGGATTCGAACCCTCGATACGGTATTAGCGTATACACACTTTCCAGGCGTGCGCCTTCAACCACTCGGCCACCTCACCGGGGATCGCGACGGTGATCCGTCGCGAGGCGCGCATCATATACGAGCCTCCCGCAAAGGCAAAGCCGGTTTTGCAGTTTTCCGGCCCGGGGCCACCGCCGGATGGCGCGGTTGCCTAGCCCCGGGCGGACGGGTGTAAGATGCGCTCCCTCACGACACCAGCCAGGGCCGGCTCTTCCCGCCCGCGCCCCGCCAGGGCCACCGGGACCCAAGCCGCCGCGCCCCTTGCAAGGGGAACCCAGATGCAGGCGACCACGCAGGCCGACCACAAGTCCTCCACCGCTGCCCTGACCCTGGGCGCTCTCGGGGTGGTCTTCGGCGACATCGGCACGAGTCCGCTCTACGCCCTGAAGGAATGCTTCCATGTCAGCCACGGCCTCGCGATCACCGATGCCAACGTGCTGGGCATCCTGTCGCTGATTTTCTGGTCCATCACCATCATCGTCTCGCTCAAGTACATCGCCTTCATCATGCGCGCCGACAACAACGGCGAAGGCGGCATCATGGCGCTGCTCGCGCTGACGCTGCGTAACGAGGGGGGCCATCCCGGCAGGCGCCGCGCGCTGATCATCATCGGCCTCTTCGGCGCCGCCCTGTTCTTCGGCGACGGCATCATCACCCCGGCCATCTCGGTGCTCTCCGCCGTCGAGGGGCTGGGAGTGGCCGCGCCCGGCCTCACGCCGTTCATCCTCCCGGTCACCATCACCGTCCTCATCACCCTCTTCGTGATCCAGCGCTTTGGCACCGGGTCGGTGGGCCGCATGTTCGGGCCGGTGATGGTGGTGTGGTTCAGCACCCTGGCCCTGCTGGGCATCCTCAACATCTCACGCAACCCCCACGTTCTGGAGGCGGTGAATCCCCTCTGGGCGATCCAGTTCGTCGCGGAACACCAGTTCATCGCCTTCGTCACCCTGGGCGCGGTGGTGCTGACCATCACCGGCGGCGAGGCGCTGTACGCGGACATGGGCCACTTCGGCCGTCGCCCCATTCGCCTGGCCTGGTTCTACATGGTCTTCCCGGCCTTGCTGCTGAACTACTGCGGCCAGGGCGCCCTTCTGCTCTCCGACCCCTCGGCGGTCGAAAACCCCTTCTACAACCTGGCGCCGCAATGGGGACTGATCCCCCTGATCATCCTTGCCACGCTGGCCACCGTCATCGCCTCCCAGGCGGTGATCTCGGGCGTCTTCTCCATTACCCGCCAGGCCATCCAGCTCGGCTACCTGCCGCGCCTGGACGTGCAGCACACCTCCAGCAAGGAAATCGGCCAGATCTACATCCCTGCCGTGAACTGGGCCTTGCTGGGCTCCATCATCGTGCTGGTCCTGGCGTTCCAGTCGTCCAGCAACCTGGCCTCCGCCTACGGCATCGCGGTCACGCTGACCATGATCTGCGACACCATCCTCGCCGTCGTGGTGGCCCGCCAGCTCTGGAAGTGGAGCCCTGCCGCAGCCGTCGCGGTGGCGGTGCCCTTCCTGCTGGTGGACTTCGCCTTCTTCGGCGCCACCTCGCTCAAGGTCCTGCAGGGCGGCTGGTTCCCCCTGCTGGTGGGGGTCACTGTCTTCATGGTCATGAGCACCTGGAAGCAGGGCCGCCAGCTGCTGTTCCAGCGCCTCGCCAACGAAACCATGCCGCTGGGCCTGTTCGTGAACTCCATCGGCGGCGGGTCGGTGCAGACCGTGCCGGGCACCGCCGTGTTCATGACCGGCAGCCACCAGTACGTGCCGCACGCCATGCTGCACAACATGAAACACAACAAGGTGCTGCACGAGCGCAATGTGCTGCTGACCCTGGTGACCCGGGACATTCCCTTCGTCGACGAGAAGGACAGGCTCACCATCACCGAGGCAGCGCACAACTTCTACCTGATCTATGGCTTCTACGGCTTCAAGGAGCAGCCGGACGTGCCGGCCCTGCTCGCCGAATGCGCCCAGCACGGCCTGGAGTTCGACATGATGGACACGAGCTTCTTCCTGTCGCGCGAGCGCATCATCGCCAGCGTGGCGCCGGGCATGGCCATGTGGCGCGAGAAGCTGTTCGTGGCCATGTCGCGCAATGCCGCGGCCGCCACCGACTTCTTCCAGATTCCCACCAACCGCGTGGTGGAGCTCGGCACCCAGATCGAGATCTGACGCCGCGGCGCGCCGGTACCGCCCGCCGGCGCGCCACCCCCGTCCGGCCTGGCGGCGAATCGCCCGCCACGGCCCCCTGCTAGACTCCCGGCACTCCTCCGCACGGTTGTCCGCATGCGCCTTTTCCTGCTTGTCTGCTGCCTCGGCCTCTGCGCCGGCCTCGGGGCGGCGGAATCCGCCCCGTCCGGCGCGCCCGCCGCGCCGGTCTCCTACCGTGACGCCGTCCAGCCCCTGCTCGAGCGTCGCTGCGTCGCCTGCCATGCCTGCTACGATGCGCCCTGCCAGCTCAACCTCGGCAGCGGCGAGGGCGTGCTGCGCGGCGCCAGCAAGCGCAAGGTCTACGACAGCAAGCGCACCCGGCCGCAGGCGCCCACGCGCCTCTTCCATGACGCGGCCAGCGCGGCGGAGTGGCGCGCCCTGGGCTTTTCCCCGGTGCTGGACGGCGGCGCCACCGACTCGCCGCTGGGGCGCATGCTGGAGCTCGGGCGCCAGCAACGCTACGCGCCCAACAGCCGCCTGCCGGACGACGTGCCCATCGGCATCAACGCCAGCCACGAGTGCCCGGCCACGGCAAGCGAGTTCCGCGACTTCGCGCGCAAGGCCCCCCACCGCGGCATGCCGCTGGGCGTGACCGGGCTGGCCACCGCCGACTACGCCACGCTCCGGACCTGGCTGGCGCAAGGCGCGCCGGTGGAGTCCACGCCCGTCACCGCCACGCCGGCCGAGGCGCGCGAACGCGACGCCTGGGAGGCCCTGCTCAACGCGCCCGACCTGCGCGGCCAGCTCGTGGCGCGCTGGCTCTACGAGCACCTGTTCCTGGCGCACCTGTACTTCCCCGACGCCGAGGGTGGCCACTTCTTCGAGCTGGTGCGCTCGCGCACGCCGCCGGGCCAGCCCATCGCCCTCATCGCCACGCCGCAACCGAACTCGCCGCCGCCGGGTCCCGGGGCGATCTACTACCGGCTGCGCCCGCTGCAGGGCGCCATCGTGCACAAGACCCACATCACCCTGGCGCTGGACGCCGGCAAGCGCGAGCGGGTGCGGCGCGACTTTCTGGGCGGCGACTGGACCGTGGAGCGCCTGCCGGACTACGACGAGGCCGCCCGCGCCAATCCCTTCGCCACCTTTGCCGCCATCCCCGCGCAGGCGCGCTACCGCTTCATGCTGGAGAACGCCGAGTATTTCGTGCGCACCTTCATCCGCGGGCCGGTCTGCCGCGGCAGCATCGCCACGGACGTCATCAACGACCAGTTCTGGGTGTTCTTCCAGGCCCCGGAAAGCGACCTCTTCGTGAGCAACGGCGGCTACCGCGCCCGCGCCACGCCGCTGCTCGCGCTGCCGGGCCAGGACGGCCGCATGGGAGCGCTGCTCACGCAATGGACACGGTCGACGCGGCTCAACAACCGCTACCAGGCGCTGCGCGCCGCCGAGTACGCGCGCCTCGAGCCCCAGGGCCCCAGCCTGGCGGACATCTGGGACGGCGACGGCCACCGCCGCGACGCCCTGCTTACCGTGGTGCGCCACCATGACAGCGCCTCGGTGACGCGGGGGCTCTGGGGCGACGTGCCGCAA
>DASUDN010000010.1:0-9071 GCA_036275595.1 Moraxellaceae bacterium | reverse complement strand
CGACTCCGCTCCGCCTCGAGGACCTGGAGACGGGGGACATCGTCCTCTTTTCCGGGCGCGGTCTGTCGGCACGCCTCGTGCAGGGGGTTACCGGCAGTTATTGGTCCCACGTCGGTCTCGTGCTGCGTCTGCCGGGAAGGCGTGAGCCCCTGCTCTGGGAGAGTACGCGCGCCAGCGCGGTCGTCGACGTCCGTCGGGGCGTGCCCCTGGATGGCGTGCAGCTGGTGTCGCTGGCCGTGAAGCTGGCGGACTATCCCGGGGAAGTGGCGGCGCGACGGCTGCTCGATGCCGGGGCGGCGCATGCGCGTTACCGGCGCATGCGCCCGCTGCTGCGGGCCTGGCATGCGTGGCCTTACCGCAACTTCCTCACCAAGGCCCTGCGGGCCTGGTGGTCGGGCGAGGAGGACGGATTGCACGGTGCGCAAGGCGGCTTCTGCAGTGAGCTGGTGGCTGAGGTCTACCAGCAACTCGGCCTGTTGTCGCGGCAGCGGCCGTCGCGCGCCTTTGTGCCGCGCGACTTCGGGCCGGAGGCTGGCATGCAGCTGTGCCGGGGGCGGTTGTCGCCGGTGGGCCTGCTGCAGCGCGTGTGACCAGTGGCTGAAATTCTCCCCGGGCGGCGCTTTCCAAGGCGCCGGGAAGTGCGCTAAGTTCGATGCAACCTGACGACGCGTGGCAACGCCACCGGGGAGGGCAGTCGCGAAGAAAAGGATCTCGCTGCGGTTCCCGGTCGAGCTCGCGCTCGAAATCCCTACCCCCGTCGCCAGGTGCAGAGAATGGAAGATCATAACAGCAGAAAAAAAGCCTACATCCTCGATACCAACGTCCTTATCCACGACCCCAATTCCGTTCTCAATTTCGAAGAGCACCGCGTCATCATCCCGATGACCGTCCTGGAAGAGCTCGACAAGCTCAAGTCCGGCAAGGCCTCCGTCTCCGCCGAGTGCCGCGCCGCCATCCGCCTCATCGACTCCATCCTCGGCGATGCCGAGCCCGAGCAGATCCGGCAGGGCGTGCCCATCTGGCGCGAACTCACGCGCACCCACCAGGGCACCCTGTCCGTGCTGATGGATACGCAGGACAACACCAGCGCCGAGTACCTCTCCAACGAACTCAACGACAACAAGATCATTAACCAGCTGGTCACGCTGCAGGCGGCCAACATCAACACCAAGGTCGTGCTGGTGACCAAGGACATCAACATGCGCCTCAAGGCGCGCGCCTGCGGGCTGGCGTCCGAGGACTACCACAACGACCAGCTGGTCTCGGACATCAAGCAGCTGGCGCGCGGCTACCACGAGATGGAAGGCTCGTTCTGGGACCGGGTGAAGTCGGTGGAGACGGTGCAGCGCGTGGGCGAGACCCTGCACTTCGTGCCGCGCGACAGCCTGGGCGACCAGCTCTTCCTGAACCAGTTCATCATCGACGACGAGGGCTTCGTCGGGCGCGTGCGCGAGATCGACCGCGAGAAGGTGGTGCTGGTGGACCTGCCGCGCGAGGCGCTGATGCACCAGCAGGCCTGGGGCCTGACGCCGCGCAACATCCACCAGGCGCTGGCGCTCAACCTGCTCATGGATCCCAACGTGCACCTGGTGTCGCTGACCGGTCCGGCCGGCTCCGGCAAGACCATCCTGGCGCTGGCCGCCGCCATCGAGATGACCATCGTCGAGCGCCGCTTCAACAAGATCATCGCCACCCGCTCCACGCCGCCGCTGGCCGAGGAGCACGGCTTCCTGCCCGGCACGGAGGAGGAAAAGATGGACCCGTGGCTGGGCGCGATCAGCGACAACATCGAGGCCCTGCACCTGAACGACGCCAGCCCCTCCGGCTCCATCGAGTACGTGAAGGAAAAGGCCAACATCCAGTTCAAGGCCCTGAACTACATCCGCGGGCGCAGCTTCCAGCGCTCGCTGATCCTGATCGACGAGTGCCAGAACCTGACGCCGCACCAGATGAAGGCCATCATCACGCGCGCCGGCGACGGCTCCAAGGTGGTCTGCCTGGGCAACCTGGCGCAGATCGACACGCCCTACCTGTCGCCCACCAGCTCCGGCCTGACCTACATGAGCGAGCGCTTCAAGGGCTTCCAGCACGGCGGCCACCTGCAGCTGCACGGGGTGCCGCGCTCGGTGCTGGCCGAGTACGCGGAGTCCAACCTCTAGCCCGGGCCGCGAGGCCGGCCGGCCCCGCCCGGGGGCCGGCCGGTGCTTGAGCTTGGCCGACCCTCTTGCTAGCGTCCGCGCATCGCTTCCGTCCTGCCGAGAGCCGCCATGACCCCCGCGCAACGTACCCTGGTCGAGACCCGTCGCCGCCAGATCCGCTACTGGCCCGTCCTGGCCCTGCTGCTGGTGCTGCTGGTCGGGGGCGCCTTCGCCTGGCTGTGGCAGGCGGCGCCGGTGAACCTCAGCCCGGCGCTGGTGCTGGAACAGTTCAGCACCCGCACCCTCACCGACGAGGAGCTCATCATGCTGGCCGCGCGCGGCACCCTGGCGCTGGCGGCCTGCGGCCTCTTCATGCTGGTGATCGTGGTGCTGGTGTCGGTGGCGCTGTGGAACGAGCATCGCCTGATCCGCATCCTCGATGCCCTCGACCCGCCCGGCCGCGACATCGCGCCGGCCGCCGCCGGCACGCCAGACGGGGAGACGCCGCCTTCCGGCCCCGCCGCGTCCTGATGGCCGGCTTCAAGGATCACTTTTCCGCCCTCGCGCAGGACTACGCCCGCTACCGTCCGCGCTACCCCGCCGCGCTCTTCGCCGACCTCGCCGCCGTGGCGCCGGGCCGTGCCCTGGCCTGGGACTGCGCCACCGGCAACGGCCAGGCCGCCGCCGGCCTCGCCGCCTGGTTCGCCGAGGTGGTGGCCACCGACGCCAGCGCCGCCCAGATCGCCGCCGCCAGCGGTCCCGCCAACGTGCGCTTCGAGGTCGCCCCGGCCGAGGCCAGCGGCCTGCCCGCCGCCAGCGTCGACCTGTTGCTGGTGGCGCAGGCGGCGCACTGGTTCGACCTGCCCGCCTTCTACGCCGAGGCGGCGCGGGTGCTGCGGCCGGGCGGGGTACTGGCGCTCCTGACCTATAGCGGCGTGCGCATCGACGCCGCGCTGGATCCGTTGCTGCGCGAGTTCCACCAGGTCACCGTGGGCCCGTACTGGCCGCCGGAGCGCGCCCACGTCGAGAGGGATTATCGCGACCTGCCCTTTCCCTGGCCCGAGATGCCATTTCCCGCCCAGGAAATGACCGCCGACTGGACCCTCGACGAGCTCCTCGGCTACCTGGGGACCTGGTCGGCCACCCGCGCCTGCCGCGAGGCCACCGGGCAGGATCCGCTCCCGGCCCTGCGCGCGGGGCTCGCCCCCTTGTGGGGCGCGCCCGGGACGGCCCGGCGGGTGCGCTGGCCGCTGCCCATCCGCATCGGGCGCCGTCCGTAGCCCGGGGGCCCCCGTCCCTGCGGTCCGTCTTGATTGCCCCCCCCTTTGCCTTTACCCTTCGCGCTGTCAGAGCCAGGGCGCGCCCGTATCCTTTGCGCAGCAACCTGACGCAGGTCAGAGAGCCTCTCGAAACCGTCACAAATAACCGGGGTTGTGATGTGGCGGTTTCCAGGGGCTCTTTTATTCTCACTGCTATTTGACGGGTGATTTGCCATGCGCCTTGCCGACTATTGCACCGATGCCGAGTGGAAGAAGATCCGCGACGTCGCCGACACCAAGGAAACGCCCTTCCTGGTCGTCGACCTCGAGATCATCAAGCAGAAATTCGAAGAGCTCACGGGCTGCTTCCCCATGGCCAAGGTGCACTACGCCCTGAAGGCCAACCCGGGCGTGCCCGTGGTGGAGCTGCTGCGCGACCTCGGCTCCAACTTCGACTGCGCCTCCATCTTCGAGCTCAACCGCGTGCTCGACGCCGGCGTGTCCCCGGACCGCATCTCCTACGGCAACACCATCAAGAAGGCGGCGCACGTCAAGTACGCCTACGAGAAGGGCATCCGCCTCTACGCCACCGACTCCAAGGCCGACCTGCAGAACATCGCCGACAACGCCCCGGGCTCCAAGATCTTCGTGCGCATCCTGGTGGAAGGCGGCGAGACCGCCGAGTGGCCGCTGTCGCGCAAGTTCGGCTGCCACCCTGACATGGCCATCGACCTGCTGGTGATGGCCAAGCAGCTGGGCCTCGTGCCCTACGGCATCTCCTTCCACGTCGGCTCGCAGCAGAAGGACATCGCCGTGTGGGACGCCGCGCTGTCCAGGGTCAAATACATGTTCGACTGGATGAAGCTCGAGGAAGACATCGAGCTCAAGATGATCAACATGGGCGGCGGCTTCCCGGCGAACTACATCTCCGAGGTGAACCCCATCAACACCTATGCCGAGGAAATCCTGCGCTACCTGCACGATGACTACGGCGACGACCTGCCCGAGATCATCCTCGAGCCGGGTCGTTCCCTGGTGGGCGAATCCGGCGTGCTGGTGTCCGAGGTGGTGCTGATCTCGCGCAAGTCCCGCACCGACCTCAACCGCTGGGTCTACCTGGACGTCGGCCTTTTCCAGGGCCTGATGGAAACCATGGGCGAGTCCATCAAGTACCCCATCTACATGGAAAAGCTGGAAGGCAATCCGCCCACCGGCACCGTGGTGCTGGCCGGCCCGACCTGTGATTCCACCGACATCATGTACGAGCACACCGGCTACCAGCTGCCGCTGAACCTGGCCGTGGGCGACCGCCTGTACTGGATGACCACGGGCGCCTACACCAACTCCTACAGCTCGGTGGAGTTCAACGGCTTCCCGCCGCTCAAGACCTACTACGTGAAGTAAGGTGGCCGCGCCCACGGGCGCGGCACCCCGCTCCATGGAAAACGCCGGCGCGAGCCGGCGTTTTTTTTGGAACGGCGGTGGCCCCGCGGCCGCGGCGCGTCAGGCGTCGGCGGTGCCCTTGGCGGGGACGGGCGCCTCGTGCCCGGCGCGGGCGGCGCGGGCGTCGCTCTCGAACAGGTCCTCCAGCTCGCGCATGGATTCCTTGACGCTCTCGATGAGCTTGGCCTCGTCCTGGTGGATGGCGTGCTGGCGCGCCATGAGCTGCTCGTCATACTCGCGGAAGCGGCGGATGTTCTGCTCGGCCTGCACCGGGTCCACGCCCAGTCCCACCAGCACGTGCTTGGCCAGGTCCAGGCTGGACAGGTAGGTCTCGCGGTTGATGACCTCCACGCCGATGTCCATGAGCTGGTAGGCGTGGTTGCGGTCGCGGGCGCGCGCGTACACCGCGACGTGCGGAAAATGCCGGTGCAGGGCCTCGGCGGTCTTCACCGAGTCGCGCACGTCGTCCACCGCGAGCACGAAGACGCGGGCCTTGTCCACGCCGGCGGCGCGCAGCAAGTCGAGGTTGGCGGGGTTGCCGTAGTAGACCTTGTTGCCGAAGCGGCGCACGAAGTCGACCTGGCGCACGTTGGCCTCGAGCGCGGTGAAGCCGATGTGGTGCATGCGCAGCACGCGCGCCACGATCTGGCCGAAGCGGCCGAAGCCGGCGATCACCACCGGGTTGTCCTGGTCCGCGGGCACCTCGTCGAAGGCGCGATGGTCGCGCGGGCGCAGGCGGGGCTCGATCACCCGCTCCAGGAGCATGAAGGCTAAGGGCGTGAGCGCCATCGACAGCGTCACGATCAGGATCAGTCGCTGCGCGAAGGCTTCGGAAAACAGCGACTCGGCGGCCGCCGCCGAAAACAGCACGAAGGCGAATTCGCCGCCCTGCGCCAGCGGCATCGACATTTGCACCGCGGTGTGCAGGGGCTGCCCGGTGAGGCGGCCCACCAGGGCCAGCACGGCGAACTTGATCACCATGAGCGCCACCACGCTGCCCAGGATGAAGCCGGCCTGGGTACGCAGCAGGTCGATGTCGGCGGTCATGCCCACGGCGATGAAGAACAGGCCGAGCAGCAGGCCCTTGATGGGCTGCAGGCTGGCCTCGATCTCGTGGCGGTATTCGCTGTCGGCGAGCAGCACGCCGGCGGCGAAGGCGCCGAGCGACATGGACACGCCCAGGAACTCGGTGAGCAGGCCCGCGCCCGCCACCAGGAAGAGGGCGGCGGCGGTGAACACCTCGGGCGTGCCGGCGCTGGCCACGAAGCGCAGGGCGCGGCGCACCAGCACGCGGCTGGAAAGCAGGAACAGGCCGGCAACCAGCGCGGTGCGGCCGAGGTCGTCCCAGCCGTAGTGGGTGCTCTTGCCGCCGAGCAGGGGCAGCAGCGCGAGCAGGGGGATCACCGCCATGTCCTGGAACAGCAGGATGGCGAAGGCATTGCGCCCGTGCCGGCTGTTGAGCTGGCCCTTCTCGGAAAGCAGCTGCAGGGCGAAGGCGGTGGAGGAAAGGGCGAGGCCGAAGCCGACGATGGCGCTGACCGCGGGCTTCTGGTCCAGCGCCAGCAGCGCGCCGGTGAGCACGAGGCCGGTCAGGCCCACCTGCAGCGCGCCCAGGCCGAACACCGGGCGGCGCAGCACCCACAGGCGCGAGGGCTCGAGCTCGATGCCGATCAGGAAGAGCAGCAGCACGATGCCGTACTCGGAGAATTCCAGCAGCACGTGGGGGTCGCGCAGGAGGCCCAGGGCGTGGGGGCCGAGCAGGACGCCGGTGGCCAGGTAGCCGATCACCGAGGCCAGGCCGAGGCGCTTGAGGAGCGGCACCATGAGCAGCGTGGTGCCAAGGAAAACGGCAACGATTTTCAGCAGATCCATCCGGGGAACCCTGGTTGCAACCACCTGGCAAAGAACGGATAGTGGCGCTCTGTTCTGGTTTCCGGGCGTCCCGTCATCAACCCGTCATCAGGCTGTTATCGTCAGGGGCAAGGGACGCCGGGTAAGGTTCGTGTTCTACCACATGGAGGCTGCCCCATGGCACAGCTTTATGACGACAACTCCCTCTCCATCGGCAATACGCCCCTGGTGCGCCTCAACCGCGTCTGCGGCAGCAATGCCCGCGTCTACGCCAAGATCGAGGGCCGCAATCCGGCCTACTCCGTGAAGTGCCGCATCGGCGCCGCCATGGTCTGGGACGCCGAGAAGCGCGGTGCCCTCAAGCCCGGCATGGAGATCGTCGAGCCCACCTCCGGCAACACCGGCATCGCCCTGGCCTTCGTGGCCGCCGCCCGCGGCTATCCCATCACCCTCACCATGCCCGCCTCCATGAGCCTGGAGCGGCGCAAGGTGCTGAAGGCGCTGGGCGCCACCCTGGTGCTGACCGACCCCGCCAGGGGCATGAAGGGCGCGGTGGAGAAGGCCGCCGAGATCGCCGCCGCCGACCCCGCCCGCTACTTCCTGCCGCAGCAGTTCGAGAACCCGGCCAACCCCGACATCCACGAAAAGACCACCGGCCCCGAGATCTGGCGCGACACCGACGGCAAGATCGACCTGTTCGTGGCGGGCGTCGGTACCGGCGGCACCCTCACCGGCGTGGCGCGCTACATCAAGAAGACCCAGGGCCGCGCCCTCCGCACCATCGCGGTGGAGCCCTCGGCCTCGCCCCTGATCACCCAGGCCCTGGCCGGGCAGGAGCTCAAGCCCGCCCCGCACAAGATCCAGGGCATCGGTGCCAACTTCGTGCCGAAGAACCTGGACCTGTCCATGGTCGACGGCGTCGAGACGGTGGGCAACGAGGAGGCCATCGAGATGGCGCGCCGCCTGATGCGCGAGGAAGGCATCCTGGCCGGCATCTCCTGCGGCGCCGCCACCGTCGCCGCGGCGCGCCTGGCCGCCCTCCCCGAGAACGCCGGCAAGCTGATCGTGGTGGTGCTGCCCGACTCCGGCGAGCGCTACCTGTCCACGGCGCTGTTCGAGGGCATGTTCAGCGACCAGGAGAACGTGCAGTGACCGTCGCCTACTGGTGCGTGCTGGCGGCCATCCTGCTGCCCTATGCCTGGACCGGGGTGGCCAAGTTCACCAGCGGCTTCCGGCCCCGCGACAACCACAACCCGCGCGAGTACCTGGACCGGCTCGAGGGACCGGCCAAGCGCGCGCACTGGGCCCAGCTCAACACCTTCGAGTCCATCCCGGGCTTCATGGCGGCGGTCATCATCGCCCACCTGGCCCAGGCCCCGCAGGGGCCGGTGGATGCCCTGGCGCTGACCTACATCGCGCTGCGCGTGGCCTACGGCGTCCTCTACATCAAGGACCTGGCCTCCCTGCGCTCGCTGGTGTGGGCGGCCGGCCTGGCCTGCGTGGTGGGCCTGTTCGTGGTGGCCGCCTGACCGGCCTGCGACCAAGGGCTGGCTTGGCGGGCGGGAGCGGGGCGCTATAATGCGCCCCGTTTTTCCATTCCCTCCCAGAGAGTGCGCCATGAGCTACAGCAACGTCCCGGCCGGCAAGGATGTGCCCCACGACATCTACGTCATCATCGAGATCCCGGCCAACGCCGCCCCCATCAAGTACGAGATCGACAAGGATTCCGACGCCCTGTTCGTGGACCGCTTCATCGGTACCGGCATGTCCTACCCGGTGAACTACGGCTACATCCCCCACACCCTGTCCGAGGACGGCGACCCCCTGGACGTGCTGGTGGTCACTCCCTTCCCGGTGCAGCCGGGCTCCGTGATCCGCTCCCGCGTGGTCGGCAAGCTGAACATGGAAGACGAGGCGGGCGTGGACACCAAGCTCATCGCCGTGCCCCATGACAAGCTGACCCCGCTGTACAAGAACGTGAAGGAGTACACCGACCTGCCCGAGCTGCTGCTGGCGCAGATCAAGCACTTCTTCGAGAACTACAAGGCCCTGGAGCCCGGCAAGTGGGTCAAGCTCACCGGCTGGGAAGGCGCCGAGGCGGCCCGTGCCGACATCCTGAAGGCGATTGCCGCCGCCAAGTAACAGGCCGGTACGGCCCGTCACAAAAGAGCCCGCGAAAGCGGGCTTTTTTTATGCCTAGAATTTGCCTGATCGGTCCTGCAGTCCCTGGCACAAGGAGTGTGCGATGCGCGACGACCGGCTACCCTTGTCCCGTCCCGCGGGGGCCCTCATCGGCGACCTGCAGGCCGAGGTCCTGCGCCTCCAGCACGAGGTCGCGCACTACGACGAGCTGCCTCCCGGCTGCCGCCTGCCCACGCGC
>DASUDN010000009.1:0-20251 GCA_036275595.1 Moraxellaceae bacterium | reverse complement strand
GTCGGGCAGCGATTCCTTCTCGATGATGAGCGAGTGGTAGCGCGTGGCCGTGAGCGGGTTGTTGAGGCCGGTGAACACGCCCTTGCCGGCGTGGTAGATGGGCGAAGTCTTGCCATGCATGACCTGGCGCGCGCGGATGACCTTGCCGCCGAAGACCTGGCCGATGGACTGGTGGCCCAGGCAGACGCCGAGCAGCGGGATCTTGCCCGCGAAGTGCTCGATGACGGCCATGGAGATACCCGCCTCGTTGGGCGTGCAGGGACCGGGCGAGATCACGATGCGTTCCGGGGCCATCGCCTCGATGTCGGCCACGGTGATCTCGTCGTTGCGGAAGACGCGCACGTCCTCGCCGAGCTCGCCCAGGTACTGGACGATGTTGTAGGTGAAGCTGTCGTAGTTGTCGAGCATGAGCAGCATGGCTTATTCCTCCACGAGATGGCTGGTCGCGACTTCGGCGGCACGCATCAGCGCGCGGGCCTTGTTCAGCGTTTCCTGCCATTCGAGTTCGGGCACGGAGTCGGCGACCACGCCGGCGCCGGCCTGCACATGCATGACCCCGTCCTTGATCACCGCGGTGCGGATGGCGATGGCGGTGTCCATGTTGCCGTTCCAGCCGAGGTAGCCGACCGCGCCCCCGTAGATGCCGCGCTTGACCGGTTCCAGCTCGTCGATGATCTCCATGGCGCGCACCTTGGGCGCGCCGGAGAGCGTGCCAGCCGGCAAGGTCGCGCGCAGCACGTCCATCGCCGTCACCTCGGGCTTCAGGTTGGCCTCGACATTGGAGACGATGTGCATGACGTGCGAGTAGCGCTCCACCACCATCTTCTCGGTGACGCGCACCTGGCCGGTCTTCGCGACGCGACCGACGTCGTTGCGGCCCAGGTCGATGAGCATGAGGTGCTCGGCGATCTCCTTGGGATCGGCCAGCAGCTCGGCCTCCAGCGCCGCGTCCTTCTCCGGGGTGGCGCCGCGCTTGCGGGTGCCGGCGATGGGGCGCACGGTGACGACACCGTCCTCCATCCGCGCCAGGATCTCCGGCGAGGAGCCGACGATGGTCAGTTCGTCGGTCTGCATGTAGTACATGTAGGGCGAGGGATTCAGGTGGCGCAGGGCGCGGTAGAGCAGCATGGGCGAGGCCGTGAAGGGTCCGCTCATGCGCTGCGAGGGCACCACCTGCATGATGTCGCCGGCGAGCACATAGCCCTTGATGTGGTCCACGGCGGCCTTGAAGGCGTCCTGCCCGTAGCTGGAGACGAAGTCGTCCGCACTCACCGCCTTTTTCACGGTGTCGTGCATGGGACGGGTGTCCAGGGACTGGCGCAGGCGCACCACCAGGGCATCCAGGCGGGCCTTGGCCTGTCCTTCGGCCTCCGGGTGCGCGGGATCCACGTGGGTCACGAGGAAGAGTTCGCCCTTCAGGTTGTCGAAGACGACCACGTCCTCGGACACCATGAGCTGGATGTCCGGCGCGCCGATGGGATCGGGCTTCACGCAGGAGGCGAGCTTCTTCTCGACATAGCGCACGGTGTCGTAGGCGAAGAAGCCGACCAGGCCGCCGGTGAACTTCGGCAGGCCGGGCAGGGAGGCCACCTTGTAGCGCTGCTGGAACTGCTCGACGAAGGCCAGCGGGTCGGCGACCGCCTCGTGGCGCTCGACCTCGGCGCCGTCGGTGGTGATGACCACGGTGTGGCCCCGCACGGTGAGGATGGTGCGCGCCGGCAGGCCGATCATGGAGTAGCGGCCCCAGCGCTCCCCGCCCTGCACGGACTCGAAGAGGTAGCTGAAGGGCGCATCGGCCAGCTTGAGGTAGACGGACAGGGGGGTGTCGAGGTCGGCGAGGACCACGCGCGCCACGGGCACGCGATTGAAGCCCCGGGCGGCCAGGGCGGCGAACTGTTCGGTAGACATGTCTCTTACTCGGTGAACGGGCAAAGGGGGAGTGCGTCAGGTGCTGAAAGTCACCATCGCCATCCGCGCCAACGCTTGTTCAGAGCAAGACCCGTCACGACCAGAAGCCTGTAGAGCAATAAAGGAAGGCCCACAGGTTAAGAAACCGGCGGCCCCCTGTCCAGCCATTTGACGCCCCCGGGACCGGCAACCCCGCCCCCCTCCGCCTCGCCGCCGCCCGGTCCGGCCGTCGTCAGAGCAGGTCGACCAGGGACTCCAGCAACCAGTCCGGCCGGCTGGCCTCGATGGGCTCGCCGTGGTTGTAGCCCCAGGGCAGGGCCACGCAGGGCACGCCGGCGGCCCGGGCCGCCTCGATGTCGTTGCGGGAGTCGCCCACCATCAGGGCCTCGCCCGGCGCCACCCCGAAATGCCGCAGGCAGTGCTGCAGGGCGCCCGGATGCGGCTTCTTGTGCGGCAGGGAGTCGCCGCCCAGCAGCAGGTCGAAGGGCTCGAGGATGGCCAGGGCCTCCAGCAGCGCGCGGGCCGGGGCGTAGGGCTTGTTGGTGACGCAGGCCAGGGGAATGCCGGCGCCGCGGCAGGCCGCAAGCAGCTCCGCCGCGCCCGGGTAGAGGGTGCTGCGGCCGGACACGTCCTCCTGGTAGCGGGCCATGAAGCGCGCCAGCAGGGCCTCGTGCATGCGCTCGAAGCTGTCGGCGGCCTGGCGCTGGTGCTCCAGGGCGCAATGCACCAGGCGCGAGGCGCCGCGGCCCACCCAGGTGCGGACCTGGGTCTCGCTGACGGCCGCCAGGGCCAGGTCGTCCAGGGCACGGTTGAGGGCGACGGCGATGTCGGCGGCGGAATCCACGAGGGTGCCGTCGAGGTCGAACATCACGAGCCGGGGGGTGAACCCCACGGCGGAAAAAAGGGCCATGTCAGCTCGGCAGGTGGTGGCGGGAGGGCCGGCACCCTCCCGCGGGTGGAGGTCAGCGCGCCTGGGCCAGCTCGGCGCGCATCTGGCGGATCACCTCGGCGTAGTCGGGCGCATTGAAGATGGCCGAGCCGGCGACGAAGGTGTCGGCGCCCGCGGCGGCGATCTCGCGGATGTTCTTCACGCCGACGCCGCCGTCCACCTCGAGGCGGATGGGCAGCCCGGACGCGGCGATCCTCGCGCGCGCCTCGCGCAGCTTGGGCAGCGTGGAGGGAATGAAGGACTGGCCGCCGAAGCCCGGGTTCACGCTCATGAGCAGGACCATGTCCAGCTTGTCCATGACGTGGTCCATGTGGTGCAGCGGCGTGGCCGGGTTGAACACCAGGCCGGCCTTGCAGCCGCCGGAGCGGATGAGCTGCAGGGAGCGGTCGATGTGCTCGGACGCTTCCGGGTGGAAGGTGATGTACGTGGCGCCAGCCTCGATGAAGTCGCCGATGATGCGGTCCACCGGCTTGACCATCAGGTGCACGTCGATGGGCGCGGTGACGCCGTACTTGCGCAGCGCCTTGCACACCATGGGCCCGATGGTGAGGTTGGGCACGTAGTGGTTGTCCATCACGTCGAAGTGGACGACGTCGGCGCCCGCGGCCAGCACCTTGTCCACGTCCTCGCCCAGGCGGGCGAAGTCGGCGGAGAGGATGGACGGTGCGATCAGGTAGTTGCTCATGCTGTTCCCCTGGAAAAACCCCAATGGGAGGGGCTGGCGCCACGCTCCCGGAAAATGTGCGGCGACCGTGTCACAGCACGCCGCTGCGGATCTGCTGGTCGAGCTCGGCCAGCCGCTGCGGCGTGCCGACGTCGACCCAGGGCCCGGCGAAGTACTCGCCGGTGACCTGCTCGTTGTCTATGGCGGCGCGCAGCAGGGGCGCCAGCGCGCGCTTGCCCGGGCCGAGGTCGGCGAAGAGGCGCGGGTGCAGCACCGACACGCCGGCGAAGGTGAAGCGCGGATCGCCGTCGTTGCGCACCGTGCACTCCACGCCGGCGAACATGCGCCCGTCGAGCGCGAAGTCGCCCTTGGGGTTGTGCTCCGGATTGCCCACCAGCACCAGGTGCGCGAGCTTTTCCATGTGCGCGAAGCCCGTGCGCAGGTGCGCGAAGTCATAGCGCAGCCAGATGTCGCCGTTCACCACCAGAAAGGGCGTGTCGCCCAGCAGCGGCAGCGCCTGGATGATGCCGCCGGCCGTTTCCAGCGGCTCGCCCTCGGGCGACCAGGCGATGCGCGCGCCGAAGCGGCGGCCGTCGCCGATGGCAGCCTCCAGCTTGGTCCCCAGCCAGGCGTGGTTGATGACGAGGTCGGTGTAGCCGGCCGCCACCAGGTTCTCGATGTGCCACACGATCAGCGGCTTGCCGCCCACCTCGAGCAGGGGCTTGGGCGTGTGGTCGGTCAGGGGCCGCATGCGCGTCCCGAGACCGGCGGCGAGGATCATGGCCTTCATAAGCGTGGAACTCCCTGCGGACGGGCCGCGCAAGGGGCGCGGCCGGCGCCGTCATCCAACCCAATGACCGAGTGTAGCCGCGGCCTCCGGCTTCTTGCGCAGGTAGGCCTCGAGCACGGGACCGCGCAGCAGGTGGAACAGCGCCTGCAGCGGCGCCTGCTGGCGCAGCTCGGCCAGCAGGTAGTCGTACACCACGGGGATGTCCTCGAGATAGCCGTGCTTGCCGTCGCGCAGGCTGAGGCGGGCGAAGATGCCCACCACCTTGAGGTGGCGCTGCGCGCCCATCCAGTCGAACCAGCGCAGGAAAGTGGCGTCGTCGACGTCCGCGCCCAGCCGGCGCTCGCGGCGCAGCAGCTGCGCGAATTGCCGCGCCCAGCGCGTGACGTCGGCCTCGGGCCAGGTCACGTAGGCGTCGCGCAGCAGCGACACCAGGTCGTAGGTGACGGGGCCGGTGACGGCGTCCTGGAAGTCGATGACGCCGATGTCGCCGTTGGCGAGCAGCATGAGGTTGCGCGAGTGGTAGTCGCGGTGCACGAACACCTGCGGCTGCGCCACGCAGTCGGCGGCGATGAGCGCGAAGGCGTTGGCCAGCGTCGCCTGCTGCTCGGTGGTGAGCGCGAGGCCGAGGTAGCGCGCGATGAACCAGTCGCGGATGAGCGCCATCTCGTCGGTGAGGCGCTGCCGGTCGTAGGGCGGCAGCGCGTAGCCCGGCACCTCGTCGCAGCCCAGCAGGTGCAGCAGGGTGTCCATGGCACGACCGTAGAGGTCGTCCACGGTGGCGGCGTCGAGACGCGGGCGCAGCAGTACGTCGCCGAAATCCTCTAGCAGCATGAAGCCGAGGTCGAAGTCGGCCGCCACCACCTCGGGCACGTGCACGCCGTGGGCGCGCAAGGCGCGGGCGATGGCCACGAAGGGGCGGGAGTTCTCCTTGTCGGGCGGGGCGTCCACGGCGATCAGGGCGCCGTCGGCCAGGGGCAGGCGGAAGTAGCGGCGGAAGCTGGCGTCGCCGGAGACCGTGGCCAGGGGGCCGGCCGGCCGCCGTCCGGGCTGTTCCCGGGCCAGCCAGGCCACGGCCCAGTCCTGGAGTTGCTGCCGGCGCAGGTCCACATCACCCATTACAAAATCCTCTGGCTGTCAAAGAGCGAGTTGCCTATTATCCGGCAACTTCGCGTATCTACCAGCCGCATTTTGCTCATGTCCCGTCTCCCGCATGCCCCCCGTTGGCTGGTGTTGCTGCTGGCGCCTGCCAGCCTCGCGGCTGCTGCGGAGACCGCCGCCCCGGACCCGCGCGCGCCGGCCGCCCTCCCGGCCCCGGCCACCACCCCCGCCGCGCCGCCCGCCACCGCATCCCCCCCGGACGCCGGCGCCGCGCCGGCCGCCGACCCCGACACCCCCCGCTACGGCTGGGCCACCCGCGAGCAGCTCAAGGCCCTCCCCGCCGGCCGCCGGCCGCGCCTGGACCCCACCTGCCCCGGCGTCTGGGTCACCCCCATCGCGCCCGGCACCCCGGTCGGCGACCCCACCCTGAGCGACATCGAGGTCCAGGCCGAGGACGTGCACTACGAGGCCAACGGCACCTCCACCCTCAAGGGCCGGGTCAGCATCCGCCAGCCCGGCCGCCGCCTGGACGCCGACGAGGCCGAGCTGAGCGGCAGCGGCAGCGAGGGCCGCTTCCGCGGCAACATCCTGATCGCCGAGCCCGGCCTGCTGCTCACCGGCGACCAGGCCGACTTCGACTTCACCACGCAGCAGGCCACCATCCGCCGCACCGAATTCGTGTCCAGCGCCATCAACGCCCACGGCCGCGCCGACCAGATCGAGCGCAGCCCGGACGGGCGCCTGCGCATCGCGCGCGGGGTCTACTCGACCTGTCCGCCCGACGACCGCACCTGGGCCTTCGAGGCGCGCAACATCCGCCTCAACCCGGACACCGGGCGCGGCGAGGTCAGCCACGCGGTGCTGCAGGTGAAGGACGTGCCGGTGCTGTACGTGCCCTATTTCAACTTCCCGATCGACGACCGCCGCCAGACCGGCATCCTGATCCCGCGCTTCGGCAACACCAACGACGGCGGCTTCGACTTCGCGCTGCCGGTCTACCTGAACCTCGCGCCCAACTACGACGCCACCGTCACGCCCCGCCTCATGAGCCGGCGCGGCACCATGGTCGAGGGCGAGTTCCGCTACCTGCTGCCGCACCTGGGCAGCGGCGAGATCGAGGGCGGCTACCTGCCCAACGACAGCCTCTACGACGACCGCGACCGCAAGAGCCTGTCCTGGCGGCAGCGGGGCGCCATCACGCCGGGGCTGCAGCTCAACACCAACGTCAACTACGTCTCCGACAACGCCTACTTCATCGACCTCGGCACCGACCTCAGCATCGTCAACACGGCCTTCCAGGAGCGCAGGGGCGAGCTGATCTACACGCGCGGCGAAAGCTGGCAGCTCACCGGCCGCGTGCAGGGCTTCCAGACCATCGACCCGCTCATCACCGACATCGACAAGCCCTATGCGCGCCTGCCCCAGCTGCTGCTCGAGGCCGGCCGACCCGAGGCGCGCGGCTTCGCGCCGTCGCTGCGCAGCGAGGTGGTCTACTTCGACCGCCAGATCGACGACGGCTCGGGCCCCGAGGTGAACGGCGCCCGCCTCACCTTCGCGCCCTCGCTGAGCTACCCCATGGAGGCGCCGGCCGGCCGCCTGGTGCCGCGCGTGCGCCTGCGCACCCTGAACTACGAGCTGACCGGCAGCGGCGTGCCCGGCGGCAGCGCGCAGGAAAGCGTGGCGGTGCCCGACGCCAGCCTCGACGGCACGCTGGTCTTCGAGCGCGACTACAACCGCTTCACGCAGACCCTGGAGCCGCGCCTGTACTACCTGTACGCCCCCTACCAGGACCAGACGCCGCTGCCCAACTTCGACACCGCCACCAACACCTTCACCTTCCAGCAGCTGTTCCGCGACAGCCGCTTCGCGGGCGGCGACCGCCTCGACGACGCCAACCAGGTGTCGCTGGGGCTGACCTCGCGCATCATCGCGCCGGAGACCGGCGAGGAGGTGGTGCGCGCCTCGGTGGGCCAGATCCACTATTTCCGCGACCGCAAGGTGCGCCTGGACCCCACCGCGCCCATCGGCACCGGCGACTCCTCGGGCCTCGCGGCGCAGGTCGCGGCGCCCATCGGCCGTGGCTGGAGCAGCACCGCCGACGCGCTGTGGACGCCGGACCTGCAGCACGCCTCGCAGTTCGGCGTGAACTTCAACTACCTGCCGGTGACGCGCGACCGCCTCGCCAACATCGGCTACAACTTCCGCCGCAACGATCCGGCGCTCGGCCAGCAGGCCCTGCGCCAGGCCAGCCTGTCCTTCGTGCAGCCCTTCGGTCCGAGCTGGCAGTTCATCGGACTGTGGCAGTACGATCTGCGCGGCGACCAGGTGCAGGAGCAGGTCGCGGGCCTGCAGTACGAGGCCTGCTGCTGGAAGATCCGCCTGTTCGACCGCCGCTTCCTCGCCGATCCCGACGACATCAGCCCGGGCGCGCGACGCGAACGCCAGGCCTGGTTCGTGGAAATCGAGCTGAAGGGCCTGGCCGGCATCTCCAGCGGCGTGAAGAGCCTGCTCAGCAACAACATGTTCGGCTACAACCAGCTCGTGGAGCAGTCCAGCTCCCGTCCGGAGTTCCCCTGATGCGCCTGATCGCCCTGCTGCTCCTGCTCCTGGCCTCCCTTCCGCTGCGCGCCGAGGTGGTGCCGCTCGACCGGGTCGCGGTGGTTGTCGACGACAGCGTCATCCTGCAGAGCGAGATCGACAAGCGCATCGCCGACGTGCGCTACCAGTTCGCGCAGCGCAAGGCCGCCCTGCCGCCCGAGGACATCCTGCGCCAGCAGGTGACGGAGCAGCTCATCCTCGAGAACCTGCAGCTCAACCTGGCCAACCGCGCCGGCATCCGCATGGACGACAAGGAGGTGAACGCGGCACTGCAGGACATCGCCCAGCAGAACGGACTCACCCTGGCCGCCTTCCAGCAGAAGCTCGACGCCACGCCCGGCACCAGCTACGCCGAGGTGCGCGAGCAGGTGAAGCGTGAGCTCGTCATCAACCGCCTGCGCAGCCGCCGCATGCAGGACCGCATCCGCATCACCGACCAGGACGTGCAGAACTTCCTGCGCTCGCCCAGCGGCCAGGCCGAGCTCGCCACCGAATACCGCCTGGGGCACATCCTGTTCGCGCTGCCCGACGAGGCCACGCCCAAGGACATCGCCGCCGCCGAGGCGCGCGTGAAAAAGGCGCAGGACGAGCTCGCCGGCGGCCGCGACTGGGCCCAGGTGGCGGCCACCTATTCCGCCGCCGAGACCGCCCTCAAGGGCGGCGACCTGGGCTGGCGCAAGGCGGCGCAGCTGCCCGAGCTGTTCGCCGCCAGCGCCGAGAAGATGAAGGTCAACGAGGTCGCCGGCCCCTTCCGCACCCCGGGCGGCTTCCACCTCATCAGGCTGATCGGCAAGCGCGGCGTGGATGACGTGAAGGTGCCGCAATGGCAGACCCGCCACATCCTGATCAAGCCCACCGAGATCCTCTCCAGCGACGATGCCCGCCAGAAGCTGGAGGAAATCCGCGCCAGGCTGCTGGCCGGCGCCAGCTTCGCCGACCTCGCCCGCACCTACTCCGACGACCCCGGCTCGGCGCGCGCCGGCGGCGACCTCGGCTGGGTCTCGCCCGGCGACATGGTCCCCGAGTTCGACGCCATGATGCGCCGCACGCCGGTGAACCAGGTGTCCGAGCTCTTCCAGTCGCCCTATGGCTGGCACCTGCTGCAGGTCACCGGTACCCGCGAGCAGGACATGAGCGACCGTTACCGCAGCAACGTCGCGCGCCAGGCCCTCTACGAGCGCCAGTACGACGATGAGCTCTCGAGCTGGCTGCGCGAGCTGCGCAACGACGCCTTCGTGGAATTCCGCAACAAGTAGGTCGGGCCACACAGGCCCGCCGCGCGGGCCGGACTGCCCCCGCCCCTGCAAGCCCGCCCGCCGGCGGGCTTTTTTCATGGCCGCCCCGACGGGCGGGCGATGCTTGACCCCGCCCCGCGGCTGGCGACAATGCCGCATGACCCGCGCCCCCCTCCCCCGCATCGCGCTCACCCCCGGCGAACCGGCCGGCATCGGCCCCGACCTCGCCGTCCTGCTCGCCCAGCGGCAACGCCCCTGCGCCCTCGTCGCCATCGCCGACCCCGCCCTGCTGGAGGCGCGCGCCAGGACGCTCGGGCTGCCACTGCGCCTGCTGCCGGCCGATGCCCCCGGCCCCGGCCGCCCCGGCGAGCTGGCGGTGCTGCCGGTGCCACTGGCCGCCGCGGCCGTGCCGGGCCGGCTGGACACCCGCAACGCCCCCTATGTGCTGGCCACCCTGGCCCGCGCCGGCGAGGGCTGCCTGCGCGGCGAGTTCGACGCGGTGGTGACGGCGCCGGTGCAGAAGTCGGTGATCAACGACGCCGGCGTGCCCTTCAGCGGCCACACGGAGTTCTTCCAGGAGCAGGCGGGCTGCGCGCGGGTGGTGATGATGCTGGCCTGCCCGGGCCTGCGCGTGGCGCTGGCCACCACCCACCTGCCCCTGCGCGCCGTGCCCGACGCCATCACGGCGCCGCTGCTGCAGGAAGTGCTGGCCATCCTGGTGGCCGACCTGCGCGGCAAGTTCGGCATCGCCCGGCCGCGGGTGCTGGTGGCGGGGCTGAATCCCCACGCCGGCGAGGGCGGCCACCTGGGCCGCGAGGAGATCGAGGTCATCCAGCCCGCCCTGGCCGCCTTCGGCGACCGCGACTGCACCCTCCTCGGCCCCCTGCCGGCCGACACCCTCTTCACGCCGAAATACCTGGAGCAGGCCGACGCGGTGCTGGCCATGTACCATGACCAGGGCCTGCCCGTGCTCAAGCACAAGGGCTTCGGCAATGCCGTGAACATCACCCTGGGCCTGCCCTTCATCCGCACCTCGGTGGACCACGGCACCGCCCTCGACCTGGCCGGCAGCGGCCGCGCCGACCCCGGCAGCCTCCAGGCGGCGCTGGACGCCGCCCTCGACATGATTTCCCGCAGGACCCCCGCATGAGCACGCGCCCGACCCGGCCCTCCGGCTCCTCCCGCCAGGTGGAGGGCCACTTCGCGCGCAAGCGCTTCGGCCAGAACTTCCTTACCGACCAGGGCGTGATCCGCCGCATCGTCGCCGCCTTCGCGCCCGCGCCCGGGCAGAACGTGGTGGAGATCGGCCCCGGCCTGGGCGCCCTCACCCACGAGCTGCTGGCCGCGCTGGGCCGCATCCAGGTGGTGGAGCTGGACCGCGACCTCGCCGCCGCCCTGCCGCTGCGCCTGCTGAACGAGGGCGAGCTGGTGGTGCACCAGGCCGACGCCCTGCAGTTCGACTTCGCGGCGCTGGCCCGGGGCCCGCACGACCTGCGCATCATCGGCAACCTGCCCTACAACATCTCCACCCCCATCCTGTTCCACCTGCTGGGGCAGGCCGACGCCATCGCCGACATGACCTTCATGCTGCAGAAGGAGGTGGTCGAGCGCATGACGGCGGTACCGGGCACGGGCGACTATGGCCGCCTGTCGGTGATGCTGCAGTACCGCTGCGAGGTGGAATGGCTGCTGGACGTGCCGCCCGAGGCCTTCAGTCCGCCGCCCAAGGTGGATTCCGCGGTTGTCCGTTTGCGCCCCCATGCCACGCCGCGCTATAACTGCCGTGACGAGAAACGTTTGCAACAACTGCTGACCGCCGCCTTCAACATGCGCCGCAAGACCTTGCGGAACGCCCTGAAAGGCCAGGGCGACCCGGAGCAGTTCCAGGCCGCCGGCATCGACCTCGGCCTGCGGCCGGAAGAGGTCGACGTGGCCACCTGGGTGCGGCTTGCCAACCTTCTGCCCGGACCGGAAGACCGACATGAATAACGACAGCGCATACCGTCCCGATCCCGACCACGACATCAAGGTCCAGGTGAAGAGCGAGTACCTCGAGGACCAGAGCAATCCGGCCGAGTCGCGCTACGTGTTCGCCTATCACGTGCGCATCACCAACGCCGGCAGCCGCCCCGCGCGCCTGCTCACCCGGCACTGGATCATCATGGACGGCGAGGCGCGCATCCAGGAGGTGCGCGGCGACGGCGTGGTCGGCGAGCAGCCCCAGCTCGAGCCGGGCGCCAGCTACGAGTACTCGAGCGGCGCGGTGCTGGAGACGCCGGTGGGCAGCATGCACGGCTCCTACGGCATGATCGACGGCGCCGGCCACACCTTCGAGGCGCCCATACCCGCCTTCACGCTGGCCATCCCGCGCGTCCTGCACTGAGCCGGCGCGGTGGCCCTCTACGCCGTCGGCGACGTGCAAGGTTGCCGCGAAGCCCTCGAGGACCTGCTCGAGCAGGTGGCCTTCGATCCCGCGCAGGACACGCTGTGGCTGGCCGGCGACCTGGTCGCGCGCGGCCCCGACTCACTGGGCGTGCTGCGCCTGGTGCGCGAGCTCGGGCCGGCGGCGGAGACGGTGCTCGGCAACCACGACCTGCATCTGCTGGCGGTGCACTACGGCGCCAGCGAGGCCAAGCCGCGCGATCGCACCCTGCCCATCCTGGAGGCGCCCGACCGCGTCGAGCTCATGGACTGGCTGCGCCATCGTCCGCTGCTGCTGGCCGACGCGACGCAGGATGTCGTGCTGACCCACGCCGGCATCCCGCCGGGCTGGTCGCTGGAAAAAACGCGGCAGCTCGCGCGGGAAGTCGAGGCCGAACTGCAAAGCCCTGAAATCGCGGTGTTTTTGCTGCACATGTACGGCAACCAGCCGGCGCTGTGGTCGGATGCGCTGACCGGCATGACGCGCCTGCGCGTCATCACCAACCATCTCACGCGCATGCGCCTGCTGCACGAAGCCGACAACGCGCTCGACCTGCACTACAAGGAAGACCTGGCGGGCTCGCCGCCGGGACTGCGCCCGTGGTTCGCCGTGCCCAATCCCGCGCTCACCGTCGGACGCGTGCTCTTCGGGCACTGGGCGGCGCTGGAAGGGCACACCGGCGACCCCCGCTTCATCGCCCTCGACACCGGCTGCGTCTGGGGCCGCCACCTCACCGCCTACCGGGTGGACGACGGTCGCACGTACACCAGCCGCCGCGGCTGTCCATCGCGCTGACGACGCATCCCGCCCGCGTGCCGTAACGCGTCGGCCGCGACCAGCGGCGGCGCGCCAAGGACAGGCGGCGGCGTTTGTAACTCATCTGTTTCTCAACAAAAAAAAGTGCAAATTTCGCTTGCCGGACGCCATGGGTTTGGGGCTACTCTCAAGGCATCCGGCTTGCCGCGGATTCCTCGTGGTCTTCACCCTGCAGAGGTGGGTTATGAGTATTTTCCGTCATTACCAGGAGCGCTTTGACCAGGCACAGGAAGAAGAATACAGCCTGGAAGAATACCTGGAGCTGTGTAAGCGGGATGCCTCCGCTTACGCCACCGCCGCCGAGCGACTGCTGCTCGCCATCGGCGAGCCCGAGCTGGTCGACACCTCGCGCGACCCTCGCCTCTCCCGCATCTTTTCCAACAAGATCATCAAGCGCTATCCCGCCTTCAACGAGTTCTACGGCATGGAGGAGGTGATCGAGCACGTCGTCGCCTACTTCAAGCATGCCGCGCAGGGCCTCGAGGAAAAGAAGCAGATCCTCTACCTGCTCGGTCCCGTCGGCGGCGGCAAGTCCTCGCTGGCCGAGCGCCTCAAGTCGCTGATGGAGAAGCTGCCCTTCTACGCCATCAAGGGCTCGCCGGTGAACGAGTCGCCGCTCAACCTCTTCAACGTGGAGGAGGACGGCGACATCCTCGAGCAGGAATACCGCATCCCCAAGCGCTACGTGCGCGGCGTGATGTCGCCGTGGGCGGTGAAGCGCCTGCGCGAGTTCGGCGGCGACATCCGCAAGTTCCGCGTGGTCAAGCTCAAGCCCAGCATCCTGAACCAGATCGCCCTGTCCAAGACCGAGCCGGGCGACGAGAACAACCAGGACATCTCCGCGCTGGTGGGCAAGGTCGACATCCGCAAGCTCGAGGATTTCGCCCAGAACGATCCCGACGCCTACTCCTACTCCGGCGGCCTGGCCAAGGCCAACCGCGGCCTCATGGAGTTCGTGGAAATGTTCAAGGCGCCGATCAAGGTGTTGCACCCCCTGCTCACGGCGACCCAGGAAGGCAACTACAACGGCACCGAGGCCATCGGCCCCATCCCCTTCGACGGCGTGGTGCTGGCGCACTCCAACGAGGCCGAGTGGCAGACCTTCCGCAACAACAAGAACAACGAGGCCTTCATCGACCGCGTCTACATCGTGAAGGTGCCCTACTGCCTGCGCGTCACCGAGGAAATCGAGATCTACCAGAAGCTGCTGGACCACTCCTCGCTGCGCGCCGCACCCTGCGCCCCGGACACGCTGCGCATGCTGGCCCAGTTCTCGGTGCTGTCGCGCCTCAAGGAGCCGGAGAACTCCAGCCTCTACTCCAAGATGCGCATCTACGATGGCGAGAACCTCAAGGACACCGACCCCAAGGCCAAGAGCTACCAGGAGTACCGCGACGCCGCCGGCGTGGACGAAGGCATGAACGGGCTGTCCACCCGCTTCGCCTTCAAGATCCTGTCGCGCGTGTTCAACTACGATCATTCCGAGGTCGCGGCCAACCCGGTGCACCTGCTGCACGTGCTGGAAACCCAGATCGAGCAGGAGCAGTTCCCGCAGGAGCAGCAGGAGCGCTACCTGCGCTTCCTCAAGGAGTTCCTGGCACCGCGCTACATCGAGTTCATCGGCAAGGAGATCCAGACCGCCTACCTGGAGTCCTACTCCGAGTACGGGCAGAACATCTTCGACCGCTACGTGCAGTACGCCGACTTCTGGATCCAGGACCAGGAGTTCCGCGACCCGGACACCGGCGAGATCTTCAACCGCGCCGCCCTCAACGAGGAACTGGAAAAGATCGAGAAACCCGCTGGCATCTCCAACCCCAAGGACTTCCGCAACGAGGTGGTCAACTTCGTGCTGCGCGCCCGCGCCAACAACAACGGCGTGAACCCCAGCTGGCTGTCCTATGAAAAGCTGCGCACCGTGATCGAGAAGAAGATGTTCTCGAACACCGAGGACCTGCTGCCGGTCATCTCCTTCAACCCGAAGGCCTCCAAGAACGACCAGCAGAAGCACCAGGACTTCGTGAAGCGCATGACCGAGCGCGGCTATACCGAGAAGCAGGTGCGTCTGCTCTCCGAATGGTACCTGCGGGTGCGCAAGGCGCAGTAACCCGGAGGCCTGACGTAGCGAGGACCCATGTCCTACATTATCGACCGCCGCCTGAACGGCCGTAACAAGAGCACGGTCAACCGGCAGCGTTTTCTCGAGCGCTACCGCCAGCAGATCAAGGAAGCCGTCGCGGACGCGGTCACCCGCCGCTCCATCACCGACATGGAGCATGGCGAGAGCGTAGCCATTCCCACGCGGGATATTTCCGAGCCGACCTTCCACCACGGCCAGGGCGGCGAGCGCGAACTGGTGCACCCGGGCAACCGCGAGTTCACCACCGGCGATCGCATCAAGCGCCCCGACGGCGGCGGGGGCGGCGGCAGTGGCGAGGGCCAGGCGTCCGACTCCGGCGAAGGCGAGGACGAGTTCAGCTTCACCATCTCGCAGGAGGAGTTCCTGAACTTCCTCTTCGACGACCTGGAATTACCCAACCTGGTCAAGCGCCGCCTGGCCGGCCTGGAGACCTTCCAGTGGCAGAACGCCGGCATCGTCAATGACGGCAATCCGGCCAAGATCAACATCGTGCGTTCGCTGCGCGCCGCCACCTCGCGGCGCATCGCGCTCGGCGCCGGCGCGCGCAAGCGCCTCAGGACCGCCGAGGCCGAGCTGCAGTCCCTGCTCGAGCAGGATGCCTCCCCGGCGCGGGTGGCGCGCATCGCCGAGCTGCGCGACGAGATCGACAAGATCCGGCGGCGCCTCGAGCGCATCCCCTTCATCGACACCTTCGACCTGCGCTACAACCACCACATCAAGGTGCCCAAGCCCAGCTCGCAGGCGGTGATGTTCTGCCTGATGGACGTGTCCGGCTCCATGAACCAGGCCATGAAGGACATGGCCAAGCGCTTCTTCCTGCTGCTTTACCTCTTCCTCAAGCGCAACTACAAGAAGATCGACGTGGTCTTCATCCGGCACCACACCAGCGCCAAGGAAGTGGACGAGGAGGAGTTCTTCTATTCCCGCGAGACCGGCGGCACCATCGTCTCCAGCGCGCTCAAGCTCATGAAGGAGATCATGGCCGCGCGCTACCCGGCGGACGAGTGGAACATCTACGGCGCCCAAGCCTCCGACGGCGACAACTGGAACGACGACTCCCCGCTGTGCCAGCAGCTCCTCACCGAGGGCATCATGCCGCTGGTGCAGTACTTCGCCTACATCGAGATCACCCCGCGCGAGCACCAGGCCCTGTGGCACTCCTACGAGGCCGTGATGCACGAGTGGCCCGGCGTCTTCGCCATGCAGCAGATCATCGAATCGGGCGACATCTACCCCGTGTTCCGCGAACTCTTCGCGAGGAAGAAGGCATGACCCGGCGCACGCCCCTGTCCACCGGCTCGGAGTGGTCCTTCGAGCTGATCCAGCGCTACGACGAGGAGATCGGCCGCATCGCCCGCGACGCCTACGGACTGGACACCTATCCCAACCAGATCGAGATCATCTCCTCCGAGCAGATGATGGACGCCTACAGCTCGGTGGGCATGCCGGTGGGCTACCACCACTGGAGCTTCGGCAAGCATTTCGTGGCCACCGAGAGCTCGTACAAGCGCGGCCAGATGGGCCTGGCCTACGAGATCGTAATCAACTCCAACCCCTGCATCGCCTACCTCATGGAAGAAAACACCATGACCATGCAGGCGCTGGTGATCGCCCACGCCTCCTACGGCCACAACAGCTTCTTCAAGGGCAACTACCTGTTCCGGACCTGGACCGACGCCTCCAGCATCATCGACTACCTGCTCTTCGCCAAGAACTACCTGCGCCAGTGCGAGGAGCGGCACGGCGTGCGCGAGGTCGAGGCCATCCTGGATTCCTGCCACGCGCTCATGAACTACGGCGTGGACCGCTACAAGCGCCCCTACCCCATCTCGGCCGAGCAGGAGCGGGTGCGGCAGGAAGAGCGCGAGGCCGCGCTGCAGGCGCAGGTGAACGAGCTGTGGCGCACCATCCCCTTCATGAACCACCAGGAGGAGGAGGCCGCGCAGCGCCAGCGCTGGCCCGCGGAGCCGCAGGAGAACATCCTCTACTTCATCGAGAAGAACGCGCCGCTGCTGGAGCCCTGGCAGCGCGAGATCGTGCGCATCGTGCGCAAGATCGCGCAGTACTTCTACCCGCAACGCCAGACCCAGGTCATGAACGAGGGCTGGGCCACCTTCTGGCACTACACGCTGCTCAACCGGCTCTACGACGAGGGCCTGGTCACCGACGGCTTCATCCTGGAGTTCCTGCAGTCCCATACCGCGGTGGTCTACCAGCCGCCCTTCGACAGCCCCTACTACCGGGGCATCAACCCCTATGCCCTGGGCTACACCATGTTCCAGGACATCAAGCGCATCTGCGAGCACCCCACCGACGAGGACCGGCACTGGTTCCCGGACATCGCCGGCAGCCCCTGGCTGGAGACGGTCAAGTTCGCCATGCAGAGCTTCAAGGACGAGAGCTTCATCCAGCAGTTCCTGTCGCCGCGGGTCATGCGCGAATTCAAGCTCTTTTCCATCCTGGACAATGACCAGCGCCGCGAGCTGGAGGTGTCGGCCATCCACGACGACGCCGGCTTCCGCTACCTGCGCCAGGCCCTGTCCAACCAGTACAACCTGAGCATGAACGAGCCCAACATCCAGGTCTGGAACGTGAACCGCCACGGCGACCGCTCCCTGACCCTGCGCCATGTGCGGCAGAACCGCCGTCCGCTGGGGGACAGCGTCAACGACGTGCTCAAGCACTTGCACCGGCTCTGGCGCTTCGACGTTCACCTGGAGTCCTTCGATGGTGATACGCTGGTGGAGCGCACCAGTTGCACCGCGCAAAGCGGTATCCTCCAGCTCCCGGCGGGGTCCTGATTTCCCCGCCCGGCACACCCCCGGAACGTGCCAGGCCCGACTCCATGAAACAGGAACTCCATCTCTTCATCACCGGACGCGTGCAGGGCGTGTCCTACCGCGCCAATGCCGCCGGCATGGCGCAGCGCCTCGGCCTCTGCGGCTGGGTCCGCAACCTGGCCGACGGCCGCGTCGAGCTGCTCGCCCAGGGCGAGGAAAAGCCGCTGCGCTCGCTCCTGGCCTGGGCCCACCAGGGCCCCGCCAATGCGCGCGTGGAGCATGTCGAGGCGCACTGGGCGGAACCCGGCCAGAACCTCGCCGACTTCAGCGTCCGCGCCTGAGCCGAGCGGCCGCTCCGGGCGATCCTCGACAGCGGCGCCCGGCGACCTCCTCCGCGGGAGGCCGCCAGGACCGCGCGCCCTACTCCGGCACCCTCACCTCTCCCGCCTCGCCGCGCAGCAGCGGCGCCAGCGCGCGCCGCAGCTCGCGCTCGTAGTAGGCGGCCAGGCCCAGCAGGATGAGGCCCATGCCCCAGAGGATGCCGGCATGGAAGCGCTCATGGTTGAACACCATGCCCAGCAGCAGCGCGAACACCGGCGTGACCAGGGTGGTCAGCGCCATGGTGCCCACCTCGATACGCTGCAGCAGGAAGAAGTAGCAGAGCATGGCGACGATGGACCCCAGCGCGGCCGAGTAGACCAGGGCCAGGGCGCCGGGCAGGCTGGGCCAGTGCAGCGGCGCGGCTTCCGCCAGGAAAGGGACGGTGGCCAGCGCGGCCAGGGCCGACAGCCACAGGGCGCCGGTGGTCTGCACCAGTGGCGGCAGGGCCTGCGGCAGCTGCTTCAGCCACAGGGCGGAAGTGGCGTAGGAAACGATGCCGAGCAGCACGAAGGCCACGCTGGGGACGTCGACGCTGGCCAGCTTGCCGCCCTGCAGGAAGATTTGCGCGAGTCCCGCCACGGCGACCGCCAGCCCCAGCCACTGCAGCGCCGAGAAACGCACGGCGCGGAAAACCAGGAAGGACAGCAGACCCACCACCAGTGGCGAGAGCCCGAACAGCACGGCCACCATGCCCGAGGGCAGGTGGCGCGCGCCAAGATAAGTGAAGAGCATGGCGCCATACATGCTGAGGGCGCCGATTGCATAGCGGCGCAAGGCGTCGCCGGTGAGCGCCAGCCGCAGGCCGGCGACGCGCAGCACGACATGCGCCAGCAGCGCGGCCAGGGCCATGCGCAGGGCCAGGGCCCAGACGGCGTCGAAGTCGCGCAGGCTGACCACCATGGCCAGCGGCGTGGTGGACCAGATCAGGACAAGGCCCAGATAGGCCGGCGTGATGCCCCGCTGTTGCGGGGGTTCGGCAAGGGTTCCAGCACTCATGACGGTCTCCTGTGGGGTCGGTGCGGGGGTGGGCGGGCCGGAGCCCAAAAACAAAAAGGCCGCAGAATCTGCGGCCTTTTTGCGTGGAAAACGCGTTCGCTCAGTCTGGCCGCCGGAATACGCGCGCACGCTTGGCTGCGACGAGCCAGCGGACGACGGTAATGGACGGGCGGATGACGGCGATGAGCATTTGCATGCCCCGGATAATCAGTGAGAATCCGCAAAGGCGTCAAGCGCATTCGGGAAAACAGTGATGAAGACCTACCTCGTTGGCGGCGCGGTCCGCGACCAGCTCCTCGGGCGCCCCGTGCACGAGCGCGACTGGGTGGTGGTGGGCGCGCGTCCCGACGACCTGCTGGCCCGGGGCTTCCGCCCCGTGGGGCGCGACTTTCCCGTCTACCTGCACCCGCAGACGCAGGAGGAGTACGCGCTGGCGCGCACCGAACGCAAGAGCGGCAGCGGCCATACCAGCTTCATCTGCGACTTCTCCCCCGACATCTCCCTGGAAGACGACCTCGTCCGCCGCGACCTGACCATCAACGCCATGGCGCTGGACGAGGATGGCACCGTGGTGGACCCCTATGGCGGCCGGCGCGACCTCGAGGCGCGCCTGCTGCGCCACATCTCGCCCGCCTTCCGCGAGGACCCGCTGCGCGTGTTCCGCGTCGCCCGCTTCGCCGCGCGCTATGCCCCCCTGGGCTTCGAGGTGGCCGGCGAGACGCTGGCGCTGATGCGCGCCATGGCCGAGTCCGGCGAACTCGCCCACCTCACGCCCGAGCGGGTGTGGAAGGAGACCGAGCGCGCCCTGGGCGAGCCGCGCCCGGACGTCTATGTCCGGGTGCTGCGCGACTGCGGTGCGCTGGCGACCTGGTTCCCCGAGGTGGACCGCCTGTTCGGTGTGCCGCAGCCCGCGCTGCACCACCCCGAAATCGACACCGGCGTCCACGTGCTGCTGGTGCTGGCGCAGGCGGCGCGGCTGTCGCCGGAGCCGCGCGTGCGCTTCGCCGCCCTGGTGCACGACCTCGGCAAGGCGGACACGCCGGCCGAGGAGCTGCCGCGCCACATCGCCCACGAGCTGCGCGGCGTCTACCGCGTGCGCGACCTGGCGCAGCGCCTCAAGGTGCCGCGCGCCTTCGCGGAGCTGGGCGAGCTGGCCTCGCGCTTCCACCTGGACATCCACCGCGCCGCGGAGCTGCGCCCGTCCACGCTGCTGCGCAAGCTGCTGGAGATGGACGCCCTGCGCCGTCCCGATCGCTTCGGCGAGCTGCTGCTGGCCTGCGAGGCCGATGCCCGCGGCCGCGAGGGCCTGGCGGACCGCGTCTACGCGCAGCCCTCCTACTGGCAGGGCGCGCTGGCGGCGGTGCGCGCAGTGTCGCCGCGCGCGCTGCAGGAACAGGGACTGGAGGGCGAGGCCTTCGTGCAGGCGCTCGCGCGCGCCCGCGAGGCGGCGCTGCAGGACTATCGCGAACACTGG
>DASUDN010000008.1:0-5885 GCA_036275595.1 Moraxellaceae bacterium | reverse complement strand
ACCTGCACCAGATCACCACCAAGGGCTATTCCATCGAGTACTTCATCGAGGGCGGCCGCTCCCGCACCGGCCGCCTGCTCTCGCCGCGCGCCGGCATGCTGTCCATGACCCTGCGCAGCTACCTGCGCGACCACACCCGCCCCATCGTCTTCATCCCCGCCTACATCGGCTATGAGAAGCTCATGGAAGGCAAGACCTACGTCGGCGAGCTGGCCGGCAAGCCCAAGCAGAAGGAAACCATCTGGGGCCTGGTCGGCGCGGTGCGCAAGATCAAGAAGACCTTCGGCAAGGTGCAGCTCAGCTTCGGCGAGCCCATCTACCTGGAGCAGCTCCTGGACCAGGAGTTCGCCGCCTGGCGCGAGACCCCGGTGGGCGACGACCAGAAGACGCCGTGGATGAACAGCACCATCGAGAAGCTGGCCAACCGCATCAACACCAACATCAACGCCGCCGCCTCGGTGAACCCGGTCAACCTGCTGTCCATGGTGCTGCTGTCCACGCCCAAGCACGCCATGGACGAGGACGCCCTCATCGCGCAGATCGAGCTCTACCGCCGCCTGCTCAAGGCGGTGCCCTACAGCACCGAGCTCGTGGTCACCGACATGCCCGCGCGTGACATCATCGCCTACGGCGAGCAGCTCAAGATCCTGCACCGCATCAAGCACCCGCTCGGCGACCTCATCGGGGTCAACGACGAGCAGGCCATGCTGCTCACCTACTTCCGCAACAACGTGCTGCACCTGTTCATCCTGCCCTCGCTCATCGCCTGCCTCATGCAGCACAACGGCGAGCTGGCGCGCGGCGAGATCGTGCGCATGGTGCGCAGCATCTACCGCTTCCTGCAGTCCGAGCTCTTCCTGCCCTGGTGCCTGGAGTCGGTGGAGGCCGTCATCAACCAGTGGCTGGCCGCCTTCACCGAGCAGGGGCTGCTCATCGCCCGCGACGGCGAGCACCTGATCTGCGCCAGCCCGGCCAGCGAATCCTATGCCGAGCTCAACGTGCTGGCCCAGGCCGTGCGCCAGAACATCGAGCGCTACTACATGACGGTATCGCTGCTGACCCAGCTCGGCACCGGCCGCATCTCCCCCAAGCGCCTGGAGGAACTCTGCCACCTGCTGGCCCAGCGCCTGTCGGTGCTGCACGAGTTCAGCGCCCCCGAGTTCTCGGACAAGGCACTGTTCCGCAACTTCGTGCAGACCCTGATCGACACCGGCGTGGCCACCGTGGACGGGCAGGACCACCTCTGCTTCGACGACCGCCTGATCACCATCGCCGCCGAGTCCCGCCTGATCCTGGGCGCCGAGATCCGCCACGGCATCCAGCAGATCACCCGCATCACCGACCAGGAGATCGAGGCGGCGCTCGCCGAGAAGGACAAGAAGGACAAGCGCAAGGAAAAGGCGGCGGCCTGACGCCCCGCGGCCAGCAAAAAGCCCGCCGATTGGCGGGCTTTTTCATTGGATGAATCCGGCAGCGACGCGCCCCCGTTGATGCTTGCCCCCGGGAGCGGGCGCCGCGGGGCCGCCCGTCAGGCGGAGGGACCGAGGTTGCCGGCGTCGCTGATCTGGTACTGCAGCGCGTTGAGCGCGCCCTGGTAGTCCGGCTCGTCGGCGATCTCGGCCACCTGCTGGTTGTAGATGACCTTGCCGCCCTCGTCGATCACCACCACCGCGCGCGACAGCAGGCCCGCCAGCGGCCCGCTGGTGATGAGCACGCCGTAGTCGCGCCCGAACTCCGGGGCGCGGAACACCGAGCCCGTGACCACGTTCTCCAGGCCCTCGGCGCCGCAGAAACGGCTCATGGCGAAGGGCAGGTCGGCGGAGATGCAGACCACCACCGTATTGCGCAGGCCGGCGGCCTGCTGGTTGAAGGTGCGCACGGACATGGCACAGGTGGGGGTGTCGACACTGGGGAAGATGTTGAGCACCACGCGCTTGCCCGCGAAGTCGCGCAGGCTGACCTCGGTCAGGTCGGTCTTCACCAGGGTGAAGGGAGGTGCCTTGGTCCCCGGCGCCGGCAGGTCGCCGATGGTGTCGACCGGATTGCCCCTCAAGGTGATATGGCCCATGTCGTGCTCCTCGCTCCGCTGTGCTGGCCGGGAATTGCTGAACTCCCAGTATAGCGGACCGCGGGAAGATCCCGGGGGGCCTGGCGCCCCCCGGGAGGGCTGTCAGCCCCGGCACTCCACCCCGCTGTATTCGGCATGGGTGATGATGCCCTGCTCGTTGACATGCAGGGACAGCACCAGGCCGGCATTGTCGGTGCTGCCCTGGCTGGTCATGCGCAGGCGCAGGTAGATGTTGGCGGGCAGGGGGTCGTGGAACTCGAACTTGGCCTTGCCGCCGAGCTGGTACTTGCGGCCCCAGGCATCGGCGCCCTTGCCCTTGGCATTGACCTGCAGGAAGGCGACGTTGCCGTTGTGCTGGGTCACCCCGTGCAGGTCCAGGCTGCCGTCGATGCCATCGACGACCGACGTGCAGGGATTGTTGATGTCGTTCAGGGGCAGGCTCAGGTCGTGCTGCTCGGCGCCGGCACGGGCCGTGGCGGCAACGAGGATAGACAGCAGGCCGGCGGCCAGCGAAGCGTGCATCCGTTCCATGGAAGGTCCCTCTCGTGCGGTTACGGTGAAGGAAGGCGCGTCCGCCGCGCGGACGCCGCTTCACCTTGCCAGCACGCGGAACGCGCAGCCATAAGTCCTTCCTCGCGTTCCGATCGCCCCACTGTGGGATTTCCGTACCGGCCGCGGCTGGCTCAGGCCGGAGCGGCGGGCACCAGATAGATGTCGAAGCGCGCGCTCTTGCCCTCCTGGCTCAGCGCGGGCTTGCGACCGGCCAGCCAGGGCGCGTGCCGGGGCCGCTTCACCACCACCCGCCGCCGCGCGGCGGCGAGGGCCGGCGCCAGCAGCGCATCGGCATCGGGGTCCTCGCCCACCACGGTGCGGAACACGCGCATTTCCTTTTTCACGAGCGCGCTCTTGTCGCGGTGCGGGAACATGGGGTCCAGGTAGACCACGTCGGGGCGCGCGCCGTCCCGCGCCAGCGCCTCCAGGTGCGCGCGCGAATCCCCCGGCAGGAAGTGCAGGTGCGCCAGCAGCGGCGCCAGCGCCGGCTCGCGCGCGGCGCGCGCCAGGCCGTCCGCCACCAGCGCCGCGATCACCGGCGAGCGCTCGCCCACCCAGACCTCGGCGCCGGCCGCGGCCAGCACGCAGGCGTCGCGCAGCAGCCCGGCGGTGGCATCGAACACCACCAGGGGCGTCGTCGCCTTGAGCAGGCCGCAGGCCTTCACCACCGCCTCGTGGCGGGCGCGGTCGGCGGAAAGGCGGAAGCCGAGCGCGCCCTCGTCCAGGTCCACGCGCACGGCGCCGGCGCCGGGCAGGTCCAGGGCATAGAGCCCCAGCCCCCCGGGCTCCAGCACCAGCGCGGCGCCCTCCGGCGGCAGCGCGCGCAGGGTGTCGCGGAGCGCGCCGTCATAGACGGCCGGCGCCAGCCCGAGGCGGGCGGCCAGCGCCTCGCCTTCCGCCGCGCGCGCCGCGCAGGCCAGCAGGCGCAGCGGCCCCATCAGTGCGACCAGTCCACCCACCCCGCCCCGGCGGTGAGCAGGATGAAGGCGCCGAAGACGATGCGGTACCAGGCGAACACGGTGAAGTCGTGGCGCGACACAAAGCGGATCAGCGCGCGGATGACCACCAGCGCGGACAGGAAGGACACCACGAACCCCACCGCGAACACCGGCAGGTCCGCGGCGACGAAGGCGTCGCGGTTCTTGACCACGTCGAGCAGCGTGGCGGCGAACATCACGGGAATGGCGAGGAAGAACGAGAACTCGGCCGCCGCCTTGCGCGACAGCCCGAACAGCAGGCCGCCGATGATGGTGGCGCCGGAGCGCGAGGTGCCCGGGATCAGGGCCAGGCACTGCGCCAGGCCGACCTTGAGCGCCATGCGCCAGTCCATGTCGTCCACGGTCTCGGCGCGGATCACGTGCGGGCGCCGCTCCGCCCACAGGATGAGCACGCCCCCCACCACCAGCGCCACCGCCACCACGTAGGCGTTGAACAGGTAGTCCTTGATGTCCTTGAGGAAGGTCACGCCGATGACCGCCGCCGGCAGGAAGGCCACCAGCAGGTTGAGCGCGAAGCGCTGCGCGCTGCGTTCGCGCAGCACGCCCTGCGCCACGCCGAGCAGGCGGACGCGGTACTCGTAGCACACCGAGAGGATGGCGCCGAGCTGGATGGCCACCTCGAACACGTCGCGCTTCTCCTTGCTCCAGAAGTCGATCAGCGCCGCGGTGATGATGAGGTGGCCGGTGCTGGACACCGGAAGGAACTCGGTAATGCCTTCCACCAGGCCCATGACCAGGGCCTTGAACAGCAACAGCAGGTCCATGGGCTCAGTGTTCCTCGATCTGCAACGGCGACAGGTAGGCCGCCTGGAATTCGGGGGGCATGCGCCGCACGCGGCCTTCCGCGATGTCGACGCAGACCCAGAGGGTGCGGCCGCGGAACACGGTCTGGCCGTCGGCCGGGCGCGCGAACTGGTAGGCGCGGCGAATGGAGAGCTTGTCCGACTTCAGGATCCAGGTGGCCAGCCAGACCTCCTCGTCCAGGAAGGTCGGCATCAGGTAGTCGAGCTCGTGGCGGCGCGCCACCATGCCGTGGCCCAGGCGCTCGTAGGCGGCCTCGTCCAGGCCGAGGTGCCGGGAATGGTCCCAGGCGATGTCCTCCAGCCAGCGCAGGTACACCACGTTGTTGGTGTGGCGCATGAGGTCGATGTCGGTGGGCAGCACGCGCACCTTCTTGATGTGGGGATCGGGAAAATCCCAGGCGATCTCGCCCATCTTGTCGTTGTCTCCCGCCTTGTCCTTTGGTTTGCGGCGCCGTCCTCAGCGCCCCGGCAGCTTCTTCCAGACCTCGTCGCGCAGGTATACCGGCAGCGCCAGCTCCGCGCGCTGCCCGCCCTCGCGGACGAAGCGGTCCTCCGCCAGGGGAAGCACGTCCTCCGCGCTGGGGAAGAGCGTGGCATCGCTGCCCGCGAGGGCGCATTGCCCGGCCAGCACGTCGGCGTAGGCGGCGACGCCATTGCCGGCGGCGAACCATTCCCCGCGCAGTTCCGCGGGCAGGGCGCCGGGGGCGCACAGGTGCTCCTCGCCCAGGGGCAGCATGCGCCCCGCCCCGAGCGCGAAGCCCGCCACGTAGACCTCGTCCATGCGCGCGTCGAACACGCTCAGCACGCGGGTGGCGCCATGCACCCGCCAGGCACCCTGCGCCAGCGCCTGCAGGCTGGACACCGCCACCACCGGCAGGTCGCGGGCAAAGGCGAAGGCCTGCACCGCGGCGGCGGCGATGCGCACCCCGGTGAAGGCGCCGGGACCGCGGCTGTAGGCCAGCGCGTCGAGGTCGCCGAGCCCGAGGCCGGCCTCGGCCAGCACCTCCTCGGTCATGGGCAGCAACAGGTCGGTCTGCAGGCGCGGCGCGTGGCGGAAGCGCGAGACGACGCGCCCGTCCACGGACAGCGCGACGGAACAGGCCTCGGTGGAAGTCTCAAGCGCGAGCAGCTTCATCGGTGGCGGCGTCCTTCAGGGAGTCGAGCAGGGCAAAGAAATCGCGGACCTCGCCGAGCGCGCGGGTGCGGCGCATGGGCGGCAGGCTGCGCAGGAAAAGCTGGCCGTAGGGCCGTCCCACCAGGCGCGGGTCGCAGATCATGAGCACGCCGGTGTCGGCCTCGTCGCGGATCAGGCGTCCGGCGCCTTGCTTCATGGCGATGATGGCGCCGGGCAGCTGGTAGCTGGCGAAGGCGTTGCGGCCCCGGGCTTTATACGCATCGATGCGGGCGGCGACAACGGGCTCGCCGGGCGAGGCGAAGGGCAGCTTGTCGATGATGACGCAGGAC
>DASUDN010000007.1:0-14831 GCA_036275595.1 Moraxellaceae bacterium | reverse complement strand
CCGGGATTGCGTGCCACAAAGGCCTCCTTCGGGATGCCTTTGTTTATTGGGGCTTCGGTTGGCTCTCTCCCGACGCCGGCCATCTTCCCTCCTTCGAAGGGGTGCAAGTGGCTGATTTGACAGGCAGGATGCAAATCCCTGATTTGTTGTAGGAATTGCGTAAAAACTGCTGATTGCTTGGCAAATTCAGTGTATGTTCTGCATCGCCTAATAAAACGCGACTAAAACAACAAAACGCGAAATGCTGACAGTCTTCCTTGGGGCCGCTCTCGTCTACTTCTTTGCGGACACTTCGTTCGAAAAGGCCGAGGTGCCTCCCGGTACGATCTATTACACCACGCCTGTCGACAGCCGCGTGGACAGTCGCCTTTCCATGCTGGAACGCCCCGTCACGGTCCGCCCCCTGGTGGAGCAGCAGTTCCGCAACATCGCTCACCAGGCCTACGACTACAGCTGCGGCTCCGCGGCCCTCACCACCGTCCTCAATGGCCACCTTGGCCACAAGTTCGAGGAACGGCAGATCATGGAAGGCCTGCTCAAGTACGGCGAGTACGAGAAAATCGTGCAGCGCCGCGGTTTCTCCCTGCTTGACATGAAGCGCCTGATGACTGCCCTGGGCTACAACAGCGGCGGCTTCAAGGGCAGTTTCGACGACTTGCGCAAGCTCGAGGGGCCGGCCATCGTTCCCATCCATTACGGTGGTTTCAAGCACTTCGTCGTGGTCAAGAAATACCGCGACGGCCGCGTCTTCGTGGCGGACCCGGCGCTGGGCAACATCAGCTTTCCCGAAGAGCGCTTCAAGACCATCTGGGAAGGCAACGTCATGTTCCTGGTCTTTCCGGGCGCCAATGGCGTGACCGGCAACCTGGCGCTGACCGAGGCCGACATGCGCTTCGTCGATGACCAGACCATCAATCTCGCGGCCTTCGCCGAGGTTCCGCACTTCCTCAAGCAGGAAGAAGAGCGCGCGGATCGCGCCGGCACCCTGCAGCGCGTGCGCGACGCCGATCCCAAGAGCGACACGTACAACCAGATCATCAGTGTTCCCCTGCGCACCTATTTCCGCCGCAAATAAGGCGGCCATGTGCCAGGGGAGGGTATGAGAACGAGAAAAATGAAAAATACACGGCTGCACTCCGTCCTTCTTTCCGCGTTGATCGCTTCCGTTGCCGGCCTGGCCCATGCCGAGGATGCCCAGCCCGCCGCGGCCGATGCGCCGGCGCAGCCGACCCAGGCGGACAGCGCGCGCGAGGCCCTGAAGCAGAAGGAGGGTGACGCGACGTCGGAAAAGAACCTGCAGGAGGTTTTCCAGGCCGCCGAGAAGAGCTACTCGCTGCTCAAGAAGGGCAAGGTGGCGATGCAGTACGACGTGGATTACACCTACTATCGCGACAGCCGCATCGACATCGCCATCGCGAGCAACAGCTCCAGCCTGACCCGCTTCCGCATCGAGGAAGACGCGCAGCACACCCTGACCAACACCTTCGACCTGTCCTACGGCGTGAAGGACAACCTCACGCTGAACGCCTCGCTGCCGCTGTTGACCAAGGTCGACACGCAGAGCGAGCTCAATACCACCGGCCTCGGCGACATCGGCCTTGGCCTGCGCTGGCAGCCGGTGCCGCTGAAGCGCGGCCTGCCGACCTCGACGCTGTTCGCCAGCCTCTCCACCGCGACCGGTGACAGCCCCTACGACATCAACGTCAACCAGGACCTGGCCACCGGCAAGGGCTACTACTCCCTGTCCGTGGGCGGCAGCATGAGCAAGGTGGCCGACCCCATCGTCCTGTTCGCGTCCGGCAGCTACTCCACCAACACCAAGGCCGGTGGCCTGAACCAGCTGCGCGGCAGCCGCCTGCTGAACTCGGTGGAACCGGGCGACGGCATCGGCATGTCCATGGGCCTGGCCTACTCGCTGAACTACGACGTGTCCGTGACGGCGTCCTACCAGCAGTCCTATGCGTTCTCGACCACCTACCACTTCTCGAACGGGGAATACGTGTCGACGGCGGCCTCGACCAGCGCTTCGCTCAGCTTCTCCCTTGGCCTGCGCACGAACCCCAAGCGCATCGTCAACGTGAACCTGGGCTATGGCCTCACCGAGGACACGCCTGACGTGACCGTGGGCTTCTCCATGCCGATCGACTTCCTCGGCTCCTCCGAAGACTAAGCCTGAGCTGGCATGAAGGCGCCCACCACCATGACAAGAACAATGCAGCGCATCCTGCAGGCGACGGCCCTGGGCCTGGCCGCCTGCCTGTCGTTGCCGGCGCAGGCCGACCTGGCCACCAACCTGTCCATCGACATCCGCGCGCTGTCGCTAGGCAACGCGGTCACTGCCGATCCCCCCGGCGTCAGCGCGATCCACTACAATCCGGCGGCGCTGGCGCGGCTGGAAGGGCGACAGCTCGATTTCCAGATCTTTTCCGCGGCCATGAACATCAGCGCGGACTTCACGGCGCCCGCCGGCTACGGCGTGTTCGGCTACTCCGACGACCCCGTCGTCTGTTCCGACCGTCCGAAGGATGGCCAGGACGCCTGCTCCAACTTCAAGACGGCGCATTCCGAGGTTACGGGCATCTCGCTCTACGTACCGGTGATCGACGAGATCATCGACATGCCCGACGGCATGCCGGCGGCGGCGCCGCTGTTCGGCTTCTCCATCAAGCCGCCGGGCTCCAAGTTCACCTTCGCCAACGGCTTCTATGCTCCCATGGTCGCCGGCTTCCACCGTCCCGACGACGATCCGGGCAACTTCCTCGGCAAGAAGGCGGCGCTGGAGCGCTTTACCTACCTGTCGCCGTCCGTGGGCTACCAGATCAACGACGAGTGGTCCATCGGCGCCTCGGTGGGCCTGTCCTACCAGGCCGTGGCCATGGAGACGGACTTCCGCTCGCCCAACGAGCTGCTGGGCGTGCTGCGCCTGATCGATGAGCAGGTGTGCCCGCCGTTCAAGGGCGAGTCCAATATCGTGGTCGACCTGTTCCTGCTGGGCTTCTGCAACGCCAAGACCGGCGTCGGTCCCTACGACAACCTGGCCAGCCTGCAGGTGTCCATGGAGCAGACCCTGTCGCCCACCTACAACCTGGGCGTGCTGTGGGAGCCGAATGACGACTTCGCCTGGGGCGCCGTCTACCAGAGCGAGGCCAAGATGCACCTGCACGGCAAGTTCGCCGTGACCTACGGCCAGGGCGTGCAGGATGTGTTCAACGCCGTGGGCGGTTCGCCCACGGGCCAGATCCTGCTGGCCATCCTGGGTTTGCCGAGCTACATCCCGCCGAAGGAAAACGGCCTGATTTCCATGGACCTGACTTATCCGGCGCACTTCCAGACCGGCATCAAGTTCAAGCCGCTGCCCGACCTGCAGGTCAATTTCGACATCGGCTGGACCGACTACAAGGAATGGGATTACTTCCGCTTCAACTTCGACCGCCAGCTCAGCGTGCTCAAGCTCGCGCGCCTGCTCGCCCCGGGCACCACCACCACCTCGCTCTCGATGCCGCTGATGTACCAGAGCCCCTGGGGCTGGAAGATCGGCACGGAATACTCCTGGAACGACCGCCTCAAGCTGCGCGCCGGCTTCGAGCCGCGCAATTCGGCCATTCCCGATGACCGCCGCTCGACGCTGGTGCCCATCAACCAGGCCCACCTCTACGGCGGCGGCATCGGCTACCAGTTCGACCGCGACACCACCATCGACCTGACGGCGGCCTACCTGTATTCCAAGGACAAGGTGCCGGCCAATTCCAGCCGCAACCTGAACGCGACCGGTCTCAACAACATCGTCTACAACCCCTATGCCGGCCTGGATGCCAGCACCCAGGCCAACATCATCATCCTGGGCCTGGCCTACCGTACGACCTGGTGAGGCAAGATGTTCCGTCGGGTGGTGAGGGGAATGCTGCTCCTGGTGGCAGCGCAGGGCGCGGTGGCGGAGGAGCGCTTCTATCCCATCATCGGCCCGGACGGCAGCATCCGCGTGATCCACAGCGGTGCGCCCGCGCCGCGCGGGGACGAATCCCGGCCGGCGACGCCGGGGCAGGCCCCCGCCGCGGCGACGGCGGCACCGGCAGGAACGGGGGAGCGCGCGCAGCCGGTGGCATCGCCCGCCGCCCAGCCGGCCTTTGCGCCCTATGATTCCGAAGAGTATGCGGACAGCGAGGCGCTGGAGCAGGCGGTAAAGGCGGATGCGAACCGCAAGCGCTTCTACCTGATCCAGGACGGCATGGGCCAGCAGCGCCTGGACGAGGGCGGCGGCAACGACGAGTCGCTGCTTGCGCCCGCACCCGTGGCGGCGGCGCCGGTTTCCGGGCCGCGCGAGCGCTTCCAGGAGTTGCAGGCGCAGCGGCGGGAGCTGGACCCTGCGGCCGGGCTGGCCCGGCATCCGGCCCTCCCGGCCTGCCAGCCGGCGGAGCGCCTGCGCGACGCGAAGGTGCTGGTGGCGGCGGAGCCGCTCGGTCTTGTGGTGGACACCCGGACCTATACCTTCCTCGACGAGGCGGGCGTGGTCGCCGCCTACGAGGTGGCGGGGCAAGGCCTGCGGACAGTGGCGTTGCGGTCCTATTCGCGCAAGGATAAGAACCCGGCCTTCGTGCATCCCGACCTGGCCTTCCTGGACGGCCGGGGGTGCGTGACGCGGGTGGTGTCGGGGTACTTCGAGCGGCTGTATGCCGCCACCGACAGGCGGCACCCCATGCTGAGCGCGGAACTCGCGGTGCATGCCGAGGAGGCTTACCTCCTCGTGCTGGCGCCGGTGCGGAAAGGGGAGGCCCCGGCGCTGCCCTTTGCCGAGGCCCGCACCGGTCAACTCAAGCTTACGTTAAGAAAATAGGCATCATGATCGATCTTATCCGCAAACTGCCCCTTGTCGGCACCCTGGCCCTGGCGGCCCTGCTGACCGGTTGCGGCGAAAGCACCAATATCCAGAGCGGCGATTCGGGCAGCGTGCAGACCTGTAAAAACCTGCTCAATGTCACCTGCGTCAGTGGTCGTTTCATCGATGATGCCGCCTTCAACGTGGATTACGAATGCGGCGTTGACGGTGGCGGCACCGTGCGCTCGGTGACGGGGGTCGACGGCGGTTTCTCCTGCCCCAACGGCAGCGTGGTCACCTTCTTCCTGGATAATCCGGACAACTACAGCGAGCTTGACCGCATCGAGCTGGGCTCGGTCACCGTGACGCGTCCCGCCAAGATCTATGGCGACAACCCCTCCGTCTCCAACACGGTTTATTTCTACGTGACGCCGCGCAATCTGGCCGGTGACGGCGCGGGCAACACCTTCTCCGCGAAGGCCGTGAACATCACGCGCCTGCTGCAGACGCTGAGCACCGACACCACCGATCCCGACCAGTCCCAGTACCTGCCGACGCGCCGCGTGGTCATCGACGACGCCGACAAGCGCAAGATCAAGGCGAGCGTGCTGCCCGAGAAGCTCGACTTCACGCTGCCCGCCGCCGCCGACCCGGCGAATCCCACCGATGGCACCTTTGACTTCGCGATCCGCGATTACCTGCTGACGCTGGCTGACACCTCCAAGCATCAGCTGGTGGCCAGCAGCGTGGCGGTGAAGGCGCTGGAGAAGGGTGTGAACAGCACCGCCGCCGGCATTTACCTGGTGCCGGGCGGCTCTGTCCTCTCCACTGGCGGCCTCAACCCGATCGGCCAGGAGTTCGATGCCGACACCGGCGCCATGGTTGGCCTGGATACCCTCAACAACAAGCAGTTCGTGGGCTCCTTCTACCTGCTGGTGGACCGTCGCGGCCGCACCTTCGGCCACGGTGTGTATTCCTACGGCGCCTCCGTCACCTCCGACCCCTGGGCGGTGTGGTCCAATCCGCAGGCCATGCAGCTGACGCAGACCGGTTATACCGCAAGCGGGCAGGTCGTCTGGCCCTATGACCATGGCCTGACGCAGTTCAGACTCGCCATGCTCGGCACCGGCGACACCGGCAAGTACGTCACACTGACGCAGGGCAACATCCGTCGCCAGGCCGTGGCCGGCTCGTCCCAGCTCTACAAAAACCTGTTCGCGGAAAACTCGACGCCGTCGTCCCTCGGTACCTGGTCCATGGTGGACGGTGGCTCCACCACCTTCATCCCGAGCGGCGCCTACTCGCTGGAGCACACCATCGCGGTGGCGCCGTTCATGAACCCGGACCTCTGGAACGACACGGTGGTGCAGTTCCCCCTGCCGGTCACCGTGAGCTTCTACAACCAGGAATATTCCAACACCGCCTGCGCCGGCGGCCGTGGCTGCAAGATCGCCGAGCTGCGCATGGTGATCCTGGAGGATGGCAACATCGTCTCCGACCGCCATGGCAAGTGCGGCGTGAATCTGAATCCCGCCACCCTGGTTTATACCGACGATGCCTCCAAGCAGGAAATCCCGCTCGGCGTCGTGTCCAACACGCTCAATACGCTGCTGGACGAGGGCACCACGCCGCTGAAGACCATGACGTTGCTGGCCATGCTGCCGAGCGACGCGCGCCTGAACGACGCCCTGACGGTGACCACCGGCTACGAGGCCTACATCCCCTACATCCAGTTCGGCAGCAACCTGGGCGAGAATTCCCTGCTGCGCCTGGATGGCCTGGCCAACAAGTACCAGATGTACGGCTACTGCTCGACGGCGCTGTGGGCCCAGGGCCTGTGCGGTACGCCGGACACATTCCAGCCCAAGGTGGCGAGCTGGGTGAACGGCTACACCTTCATGCGCGCCATCAAGGCCAACAAGGAGGCCCCGACCGCCGCGGCCACGGCGGCCCTGATCAACAACAGCGGCGGCACCATGGAGGCGCAGCGCACCCCGTCCTGCCCCTGAGGCCACTCCGGCGGACATAAAAAAACCGGCGCCAGGCGCCGGTTTTTTCATGGGGGATCACCGCGCTCAGCGCAGGCGATAGAGCGGCGGCTGGTCTTCCGCGCCCTGGTAGCGCACGCTGAAGGTGGAGAGACCGCCGAGGGCGTCCTCGAGGTCCTTGTCGGCGCGCACGGCGAAGGCGTTGAAGCCCACGCGCTGCTGGTAGAACAGCGTGTCCTTGAACACGTCGCCCACGGCGCGCAGCTCGCCCTTGTAGCCGTGGCGGCCGCGCAGCAGCGCGGCGGTGGAGTAGCCGCGGCCGTCGGCGAAGGCGGGAAACTCGATGGCGATGACATCCAGGTGCGCCAGGTCGTCCGCCACCGACTCCGCGAACTGGTCGGGCGCCAGAATGACGCCGCGGCCATGGGGATGGGCGAGGAGGGCGTCGCGGTGCCTCTGCCACACTGGCAGGCGCACCAGCACCGGGGCGGCGGGCAGCGCGAGCGCGCCGGACTCGTCCTCGGTCACGGTGACGTAACGGTCCTCGACGATGATGCCGTCCTTAATGAGCTTCGGCATAGACACGCTCCTTGAACACGTCGATCCCGACCCGGCGGTAGGTGGCGAGGAAGGTCTCGCCGGCCTGGCGCAGGTCCAGGTAGGTATTGATGATTTCCTCGATGACATCGGCCATCTCCTCGGCCGCGAAGGACGGGCCCAGGATGTCGCCGATGGCGGCGTCGTGGCCGGAGGAGCCGCCCAAGGTGACCTGGTAGAACTCCTCGCCACGCTTGTCCACGCCCAGGATGCCGATGTGGCCCACGTGGTGGTGGCCGCAGGCATTCATGCAGCCGGAGATGTTGAGGTCCAGCTCGCCGATGTCGTAGACGCGGTCGAGGTCGTCGAAGCGGCGCTGGATGGCCTCGGCGATGGGAATCGACTTGGCGTTGGCCAGCGAGCAGAAGTCGCCGCCGGGGCAGGCGATGATGTTGGTCAGGAAGCCGATGTTGGCGGTGTCGAAACCGAGTTCACGGAGTTCGCCCCAGAGTGCGAACAGGTCGGACTGCTTCACGTCGGCCAGCACGATGTTCTGCTCGTGGGTGGTGCGCAGCTCGCCGAAGCTGTAGTGGTCGGCGAGGTCGGCGATGGCCTCCATCTGGGCGTCGGTGACGTCGCCCGGGGCGATGCCGGTCTTCTTGAGCGACAGCGTGACGATGCGGTAGCCCGGCACCTTGTGCGCGTGCGTGTTGCGGTGCAGCCAGTTGGCGAAGGCGGGATGCTCCGCCTGCGCCTTCTGCAGGGACTCCGGGTTGTCCGCGAGGGCCTCATAGGCGGGGGCGGTGAAGAAGCCGGCCAGGCGCTGCCATTCGGCGGCGGGCACGGTCAGGGGGCCGTCCCGGAGGTGGGCCCACTCGGCCTCGACCTGCGCGGCGAAGACCGCCGGGGTCAGCGCCTTCACCAGGATCTTGATGCGGGCCTTGTACTTGTTGTCGCGGCGGCCATGCAGGTTGTACACGCGCAGCACCGCCTCGAGGTAGGAGATCAGGTGCTCGCGCGCCACGAAATCCTTGATGACCACGCCGACCATGGGGGTGCGGCCGAGGCCGCCGCCCACGAGGACGCGATAGCCGGTCTCGCCCGCCGCGTTGCGCACGATGTAGACGCCGATGTCGTGGAAGGCGGTGGCGGCGCGGTCGACGTCCGGCAGGGCGCTCACGGCGATCTTGAACTTGCGCGGCAGGAAGGCGAACTCGGGGTGGAAGGTGGACCACTGGCGGATCAGCTCGCAGGTGGGGCGCGGATCCTCGATCTCGCCCGCGACCACGCCGGCGAACTGGTCCGTGGTGGTATTGCGGATGCAGTTGCCCGAGGTCTGGATGGCGTGCATCTGCACCGAGGCGAGGTCGGCCAGGATGTCGGGCACGTCCTTCAGTTCCGGCCAGTTGAACTGCACGTTCTGGCGGGTGGAGACGTGGCCGTAGCCGCGGTCGTAGGTGCGGGCGATGCGGGCCAGCATGCGCAGCTGGCGCGATTCCAGCATGCCGTAGGGGACCGCCACGCGCAGCATGGGGGCAAAACGCTGGATGTAGAGGCCGTTCTGCAGGCGCAGGGGGCGGAACTCGTCGTCGCTGAGCTGGCCGGCCAGGTAGCGGCGGGTCTGGTCGCGGAACTGGGCGACGCGTTCGTCGACGATGCGCTGGTCGTAGGCGTCGTAGCGGTACATGGGGGGCTATCCTGGGACGCGGTTTTTTGAGGGTGCAGAGGATAGCGCCGCTTCTTAATAAGCCTAAATACTTTTTTTGAATTGCATTATTCAGGGATTCTTATAAAAAGGCCGTCCCCCGGATGCGTCCGCGACTCCCGGGTGTCCCCCGTTGCGGGCGCAGATTGTCGAACAAATGACAAAGTGCTGGCAGGAGGGAGGGGGTGTTGCTAGCATGCCCGCTTTGCTGCCCGGTTGGCAGCTTTTCGTTTTGATCAGGCAAAGGAATGTAGTCTGTCCATGAGTTTTCGTGCCTCCGAAAGCCTATCCGAGCAGATCGCCCAGCACCTCGCCCAGCAGATCATCACGGGCGACCTGGTGGAGGGGGAGCGCATCCAGGAATTGCGTATCGCCAAGGAGCTGAACGTCAGCCGCGGCTCCGTGCGCGAGGCCCTGCTCATCCTGGCCCGCCGCCGCCTGATCGAGATCTATCCCCGCCGCGGGGCCGTCGTCGCCGAGATGTCGGTGAACCAGGTCCGCGGCCTTTACGAGGTGGTGGGGATGCTGCTCCAGCAGGTGGTGCGCAAGGCCGCCCAGGGCTGGCGCCAGCCGGACATGGAGCACCTGGTGGCGCACGTGTCGCGCCTGCAGGCCCATGTCACCGCCCATGACCTCGAGGCCTTCTTCGAGGCCACCTTCGACCTCTTCCGCCAGGTCCAGCGCTTCGCCGGCAACCCCTACATGGAGGAGATCCTGGAGGACCTGCAGCCGGCCGTGCGCCGCAGCTACTACCTGGCCCTGCACACCAGCCGCCGCGAAATGGAGGAGTCGTTCTCCTTCCTGAAGGGGATGACCGACAGCATCCTGCTGCGCAAGGGCGACCAGGCGGCCTCCCTCGTCGACGAATTCTGCCAGCACCAGTGCCACCTGGTGCTGGACTCCCTCATGCGCGTCAAGCAGATCGAGGCTGCCTGGGCCCAGCGTCATCGCCGCTGAGCCATCGCTTGAGGTAAGCTAGTGGTATGACCACTAACCGGAGTCACCGTCCTGACATGAAGCGCAAACAGAAGACGCTGGGCGAGGGGCTGTACGACGAACTCTGCCGGGACATCATCCAGGGCCGCATTGCCCCGGGCAACAACCTGCTGGCCGAGCGCAAGCTGGCCGAGAGCCGCGGCCTCAACCGTGGCGCGGTGCGCGAGGCCATGAAGCGGCTGGCGCAGATGCGGCTCATCCGCACCGTGCATGGCGGGGGCAACAAGGTCGAGGACTGGCGCGAGGTGGCCGGGCTGGAGCTGCTGCCCGAGCTGCTGGTGGGCGACACCGGCCTGCCGGATTTCGCCATGCTGCGCGGCCTGCTCGAGATGCGCGCCAGCCTGGCCGTCGACGCGGCCCGCCTGGCGGCCCTGCGCGCCACGCCGGAGCAGGTGCAGGAGCTGGACGGCATCGTGCAGGCCATGCGCCGGCGCAGCAACGACACCGAGTACCTGCAAGGCGAGGTGCAGCGTTTCTGGGCGCTGCTGGTGCGCGCCGCCGCCAACCAGGTCTACGTCATGGCCTTCAACTCCCTGGACCTGTGCTGGCAGCGCTACGGCGCCCACCTGCGGCACCTGCTCTCGGACGAGCTCCGGGCGGGCGGCGAGTATGCCGCCATCGTCAAGGCCTGCCAGCGCCGGGACCCCGAGCTCGCGGCCAAGCACGCCCGCCAACTGGTGCAGGTGGCGACCAACCAGATCGACAAGATGGCCGCCAGCCACCAGCAGCGGCAGGCCGTCAACAACGGGGACCTGTTCGCGTTCTAGGCGGAAGCGGGTGGAAACCGTGGAGGCGGGGCGGGGTTTTGGATACACTCGGCCGATGTTTTTGCCGGGCGCCCGCGCATCATAAAGAACATAAGAAATGATGCGTAAACAATTGTTTTAAATAATTTTACAATTGGTATGACCACCGGCCCTGCCGTGGCTGCCACAGGACTGTCATGCGACTGAAGAGCATCAAGCTCGTGGGTTTCAAATCCTTCGTGGATCCCACGGTAGCCCAGTTTCCCACCAACCTGTCCGCCGTGGTCGGTCCCAATGGCTGCGGCAAGTCCAACATCATCGACGCCGTGCGCTGGGTGATGGGCGAATCGTCCGCCAAGAACCTGCGCGGCGAGAACATGACGGACGTGATCTTCAACGGCTCCACGGCGCGCAAGCCGGTGGGCCAGGCCTCCATCGAGCTGGTCTTCGACAACTCCGACGCCTCCCTGGGCGGGGAGTACGCCCAGTTCGCCGAGATCTCCATCAAGCGCCTGGTCACCCGCGACGCCAAGTCCGACTACTTCCTGAACGGCGTGCGCTGCCGCCGCAAGGACATCACCGACATCTTCCTCGGCACCGGCCTGGGCCCGCGCTCCTACGCCATCATCGAGCAGGGCATGATCTCGCGCCTGATCGAGGCCAAGCCCGAGGAGCTGCGCGTCTACATCGAGGAAGCCGCCGGCATCTCCAAGTACAAGGAGCGCCGCCGCGAGACCGAGAACCGCATGCGCCACACGCGCGAGAACCTGGAGCGCCTGAACGATATACGCGAGGAGCTGGACAAGCAGCTGGCGCACCTGCAGCGCCAGGCCCAGGCGGCCGAGAAGTACAAGGAATACAAGGAAGAGGAGCGCCTGCTGAAGGCGCAGCTGCATGCCATCCGCTGGCAAGCCCTCAATACCCAGGTGAGCCAGCGCGAGACCCTGATCCGCGAGCTGGAGATCCGTCTGGAGGCCGTCATCGCGGAGCAGCGCGCGGCCGACGCCGCGCTGGAGAAGCAGCGCGAGGGCCAGATCGAGCTTTCCGACAAGTTCTCCGAGGTGCAGAGCCGCTTCTACCGCATCGGCAACGAGATCTCCCGCATCGAGCAGTCCATGGGGCACCAGCGCGAGCGCCTGGCCCAGCTCAGGAACGACATCGCCCAGGCCGAGCGCAACCAGCAGCAGGCCGGCGAGCACCTGCAGCTGGACGAGGCCCAGCTCGAGGATGTTCGTGCCCAGATGCTGGCACTGGAGCCTGAGCTGGAAGTGCTGCAGGCGCAGTCCGAGGAGCTGGCGGGTGGTCTGACCACTGCCGAGGAACGCATGCAGCGCTGGCAGCAAGATTGGGAACAGTTCAACCAGGGCGCCGCCGGGGCGCGCCAGCAGGCCGAGGTCGAGCAGAGCAAGATCCAGCACCTGGAGCAGGCCGTGCAGCGCTCGCGCGAGCGCATCGAGCGCCTGGAGACCGAGCGCAAGACGCTGTCCGCCGGTCCGCTGGCCGATGAGGTGGCGGTGCTGAACGAGCAGGTCGCCGAGGTCGAGATGGAGATCGAGGCGGCCCAGGAGAAGGCTGACCAGGCCGGCAGCGGCATCGCGAGCCAGCGTGACCGCAACAACCAGCTGCACAATGAATGCGACAACCTCAAGGCGCGCCTGCAGGCCCTCAAGGGGCGCGAGGCCTCGCTGGACGCGCTGCAGCAGGCCGCGCTGGGGCAGTCCGGCGGCGTGGCCACCTGGCTGCAGGGCCATGGCCTCGCCGGCAATGCCCGCCTTGCCGACCGGCTGCAGGTGCAGCAGGGCTGGGAGCGCGCCGTGGAGACCGTCCTCGGCCCGCACCTGCAGGCGGTGTGCGTGGAGTCCCTGGAGGCGCTCTCCAGCAAGATGGGAGACCTCGCCAAGGGCAGCCTGACGCTGCTGGAACCCCGTGCGGTGGAGGAGGGCGGCGACCTTGCCGGCACCCCCCTGTCCACGTATGTGAACAGCCTCGAGGCGTCCAGCCTGCTCTCCGGCATCTATGCCTGCGCCGATCTCGCCGACGCCATGGAGCTGCGCGAGCACCTGCGCGCGCACGAGTCCGTGGTCACCCGCGACGGCATCTGGATGGGCCCGAACTGGCTGCGCGTGATCCGCGACAGTGATGCCGAGTCCGGCGTGCTGGCGCGCAAGCAGGAGCTGGCGGCGGTGCAGGCAGAGCTCGAGGAAGTCGAGGCCGCCCTGTCCGACCGCATGGCCGATCTGGAGGCCGGACGCGAGGCGCTGCGCGCCCTCGAGCTGGGACGCGAGGAGGGCCAGCGCGAGCTGTCCCAGCTCACCCGCCGCCGCGGCGACGTCCAGGCCCAGCTGGGGGCCAAGCAGGTGCGCCTGGAGCAGTTCACGGCTCGCTCCAGTCGCATCGAAAAGGAAATGGAGGATGTCCTGGCGCAGCAGCGCCTGGACCAGGAGCAGGTGTCCGAGTCGCGCATGGTGCTGGAGGAGGCGCTGGAGGTGATGGCGCGTGATGCCGCCCGCCGCGACGAGCTGCTGCGCGAGCGCGATCTCGCCCGCGAGGCACTGGAGCTGGCGCGCCAGAAGACCCGTGCCGACCGCGACGCGGCGCACCAGGCCCAGCTCACCATGCAGACGCTGCGGACCCGTGAGGCGGCGCTGGCGCAGAGCATCAGCCGCCTGCAGGAGCAGGTGGCGCAGTTCACCGAGCGTCGCGAGCAGCTTCAGGAGTCACTGCTCGAGCTGGAGAATCCCGGCGGCGAGTACCAGCAGCAGCTGGAGGAATTCCTGGAACAGCGCCTGGCGGTGGAGCAGGAGCTGGCCGATGTGCGTCGCGACCTGGAGGCGGTGCAGCACGAGTTCCGAGAGCACGAGCGCAAGCGCCAGCAGGCCGAGCAGCAGGCGCAGCAGGTGCGCGACATGCTGGGTACCCAGCGCCTGGAATGGCAGAACGCGATCTCCCGCCGGGAATCCTTGCAGGAGCAGCTGGTCGAGGCGCAGTTCGACCTCGAGACCGTGCTCGCCAACCTCCCGGAAGACGCCGCCGAGCAGCAGTGGCAGGAGGACCTGGAACGGGTCTCCGCGCGCATTTCCCGCCTCGGGCCCATCAACCTGGCCGCCATCGACGAATACCAGGCGCAGTCCGAGCGCAAGACCTACCTGGATGCGCAGGACGCCGACCTGCGCGAAGCCCTTGAAACCCTCGAAAACGCCATCCGCAAGATCGACCGCGAAACCCGCACGCTGTTCAAGGACACCTTCGACCGCGTCAACAAGGGCCTGCAGGAGCTTTTCCCCAAGGTCTTCGGCGGCGGCCATGCCTACCTGGAGCTGACCGGCGAGGACCTGCTGGAGGCCGGCGTCGCCATCATGGCGCGCCCGCCCGGCAAGCGTAACTCCACCATCCACCTGCTGTCGGGCGGCGAGAAGGCGCTGACCGCGCTGGCGCTCGTGTTCTCCATCTTCGCGCTCAACCCGGCGCCGTTCTGCATGCTGGACGAAGTGGACGCGCCGCTGGATGACGCCAATGTCGGCCGCTATGCGCGACTGGTGGAGGAAATGTCGGAAAAGGTGCAGTTCATCTATATCACCCATAACAAGATCGCGATGGAAATGGCGCATCAGTTGATGGGTGTGACCATGCACGAGCCGGGCGTATCCCGCCTCGTGTCCGTGAACGTGGAGGAGGCCGCCGCGCTGGCGGCCGTCTAAGCGGGCAGGGCCATGGAACTTCTGTACATCGTCGGCGGCCTGATCCTCCTTGCCTTCCTGTGGCGGGGCGTTGCCTGGCTGCGCGACTACCAGCGCCGGATCCGGGTGCGGCTGGAGCCGGTACCGCCGGGTCCGGACAGCGTCGATACCTTCCCCGAGCTGGGCAAGGTGCGGGTGCGGCCCCGGTTCGAGGGCGGTGACGTGGCGGATGATGACGAGCCCCTGCCGGGGCCGGTCATCCTGGTGTCGCCACGCGACCGGGATGATGTACCGGCCGCGCGCGTTCAGGCGGTATCGCCGGCACCACTGCGCGAGGCGTCTGCTCCCGCTCCTGCCCCGGTCCCCGCT
>DASUDN010000006.1:0-15263 GCA_036275595.1 Moraxellaceae bacterium | reverse complement strand
GGCGCTGGCCGCCGCCGCCGTCATCGTGGTGGTGACGCATGCCGGGCTGGTGAAGCTGATCGCCCACCTCGAAAAGAAGCCGGCGCAGGCGCCGAAACAGGACTGAGACACGCGACGGGGCAGAGGCCCCGTTCGCTTTTTCCGGAAGACCGCAATGACCCAGCATGACATCCACGCCCACCGCATCCTGATCCTCGACTTCGGGTCGCAGTACACGCAGCTCATCGCCCGCCGCGTGCGCGAGATCGGCGTGTACTGCGAGCTGCGCGCCTTCGACATGAGCGACGAGGAGATCCGCGCCTTCAACCCGAAGGGCGTCATCCTCTCCGGCGGCCCCGAGACGGTGACCCTGGACGACACCCCGCGCGCGCCGCAGGCCGTGTTCGAGCTCGGCGTGCCCGTGCTCGGCATCTGCTACGGCATGCAGACCATGGCGCAGCAGCTCGGCGGCCGCGTGGAATCCTCCGACCTGCGCGAGTTCGGCTACGCCGAGGTTTCCTTCTCCGAGAACAACAGCGACGAGCAGATCAAGGTCTCCGGCCGCTCCGCGCTCTTCGACGGCATCGAGGACCGCATCGACACCCTTGGCCGCCCGCTGCTCGACGTGTGGATGAGCCACGGCGACAAGGTCACCGCGCTTCCCGCGGGCTTCCGCGTCGTGGCCGGCACCCCCAGCTGTCCCATCGCCGCCATGGCCCACGAGGACAAGCACTTCTACGGCGTGCAGTTCCATCCGGAAGTGACCCATACCCACCAGGGCGGTCGCATCCTCGAGCGCTTCGTGCGCCAGATCTGCGGCTGCGAGGCGCTGTGGACCCCGGCCAACATCATCGAGGACGCGATCCGCACCGTGCGTCGCCAGGTCGGCGACGACCAGGTCCTGCTCGGCCTCTCCGGCGGCGTCGATTCCTCCGTGGTGGCCGCGCTCCTGCACCGCGCCATCGGCGACAAGCTCACCTGCGTGTTCGTGGACAACGGCCTGCTGCGCAAGGGCGAGGGCGACCAGGTCATGGCCATGTTCGCGCAGAACATGGGCGTGCGCGTCATCCGCGTCGACGCCGAGGACGAGTTCCTGGGCAAGCTCGCCGGCGTCAGCGACCCCGAGGCCAAGCGCAAGATCATCGGCAACACCTTCATCGACGTGTTCGACCGCGAGTCCGGCAAGCTCGCCGCCGGCGGCGTGAACTGGCTGGCCCAGGGCACCATCTATCCCGACGTCATCGAGTCCGCCGCCAGCAAGACCGGCAAGGCCCATGTCATCAAGTCCCACCACAATGTGGGCGGCCTGCCCGAGAACATGAAGATGAAGCTCGTGGAACCGCTGCGCGAGCTGTTCAAGGACGAGGTGCGCAAGATCGGCCTCGAGCTCGGCCTGCCTTACGACATGGTCTACCGCCATCCCTTCCCGGGCCCGGGCCTCGGTGTGCGCATCCTCGGCGAGGTGAAGAAGGAGTACGCCGATATCCTGCGCGAGGCCGACGCCATCTTCATCGAAGAGCTGCACAAGGCCGACTGGTACCACAAGACCTCGCAGGCCTTCGCGGTGTTCGTGCCGGTGAAGAGCGTGGGCGTGGTCGGCGACGGCCGTCGCTACGAGTGGGTGATCGCCATCCGGGCCGTGCAGACCATCGACTTCATGACGGCGCACTGGGCGCACCTGCCCTACGAGCTGCTCGGCAAGGTCAGCAACCGCATCATCAACGAGATCGCGGGCGTGTCGCGCGTGGTCTACGACGTCTCGGGCAAGCCGCCCGCGACCATCGAGTGGGAATAAGCCGCCCGCGGCGGCAGGCGGGGCGTGCCGGCAGGCTCGCCCCGCATCGCCCGGCCGGTCCGCGACCGCCCGGGAGCATGCGCAAGGCCTGGACATGAGCACGCAAGCCAAGCTGGAAAACACCGAGGCCGCCGTCCTCGAGCTGACGCTGTTCTTCATCCGCCATTCGCTGCCCTACTGGCCGGCGCAGCTCGCGCCCGTGCTGGAGGCGCTGCGCGCCGGCGAGGCCGCGCGCGCCCTCGACGCCTGGTCGCGCCTGCCGCTCATGGGCGAGCATGGCCTCATGCAGCTGCGCCTGACCCATGACGCCGGCTACCGTGCCGCCGACATGGACGCCGAGCAGCGCCACTTCGAACGCCTCCTGCAGCAGGCGCTGGACACGGTGAACAACCTGCGCCTGTACCTCAAGTCGGGCGTGGACCGCCCCCTGCTCGACATCCACCCCGACCGCCCGCTATGACCGAGCCCTCCCGTGCGATGACCGAGCCCTTCAGCGCCGCCGACGAGGCCGGCATGCGCCGCGCCCTGGAACTGGCCCGCGCCGGCGAGGCGCTGGGCGAGGTGCCGGTGGGCGCGGTCGTGGTGGCCAATGGCGTCGTCGTCGGGGAAGGGTTCAATGCCCCCATCAGCCGCCACGACCCCACGGCCCATGCCGAGGTGGTGGCGCTGCGCGAGGCCGCGGCGCGCCTGGGCAACTACCGCCTGGAGGGCGCCACCCTCTATGTCACCCTGGAGCCCTGCACCATGTGCGTGGGGGCGCTGGTGCATGCGCGCGTGGCGCGCGTCGTGTTCGCGGCGACCGAGCCCAAGGCCGGCTCGCTGACGAGCGCGCGGCGGCAGCTGGAAAGCGGCTACTACAACCATGTCTTCGCCTGGCAGGGCGGATTGCTGGCCGACGAGGCCGGCGCCCTGCTCTCCGCCTTCTTCCGCCGCCGCCGCGCGGCGCAGAAGGGCGGCCCCCTTTCACCCACGGAGTCTGAATGATGAGCGAGCGCGTCCGCCTCGAGGTCCGCGATGAAGTCGCCTACGTCACCATGGTGCGTAGCGACAAGTACAACGCGCTGGACTGGGAAATGCTCTGCGCCCTGGTCGATGCCGCCGACCGCATCGCGGCCGACAAGACGGTCCGCGCCGTGATCCTGCGCGGCGAGGGCAAGGCCTTCTGCAGCGGCCTGGATTTTCCGAGCTTCACCAAGCAGCCCATGCGCATGGTGCGCGGCTTCCTCAAGTACGGCGTCAAGACCACCAACCTGTTCCAGGAGGTGGCCTGGTGCTGGCGCCGCCTGCCGGTGCCCGTGATCGCCGTCATCCACGGCTACTGCTATGGCGGCGGCCTGCAGATCGCGCTGGCCGCGGATTTCCGCTTCACCACCGCCGACTGCGAGTTTTCCATCCTGGAGGCCAAGTGGGGCCTGGTGCCGGACATGACCGGCACCGTGACGCTGCGCGAGCTGTTGCCCATGGACCAGGCCAAGCTCCTGACCATGACCGGCCGCATGCTGACCGGCGAGGAGGCGCTGCGCCTGCACCTGGTCACCGACGTCAGCGCCGATCCCCTGGCCACGGCGGAGGCCCTGGTGGCCGAGATCCGCACGCGCTCCCCGGACGCCGTCGCCGCCACCAAGCAGCTCTTCCAGGAGACATGGGTGGCGGGCGTGCGCCGCGCCTTCTCGCGCGAGTCGTGGATCCAGCTGGGACTGCTGCTGGGCAAGAACCAGAAGATCGCGACGCAGGCCAACTTCAAGAAGGAAAAACCGGTGTTCGAGCCGCGCCGCTGAGGGTTGTCGTGCCGCCGGTGCTGGTCTGGCGCCGGCTCGCTCTTTGCCTTTGCGCTGCCGGTGTCGTGCGGGTGCTCGGGCGCTTTCTTTGCCATTGCACCGCCGGTGCTTTTCGGGCGCTGGGGCGAGGGCGGCCCCGCCCTTCGGCAGGACCACCCTCACCCCATCACCCCCACACTTCCCGTTGTGCCCTCGGCAAGTGCCAGGGTCCATGGCCGACAGCGTCGGCGGCGCCTCGCCTCAAGCCCCCCCTAACCACAGCTCCGCGGTTGCACTCCTCCAGGAGATTCTCGCAATTGGAGTTGCTCCATTTCGCGGTCCCTTAGCCTCGACTGCATCTGCATCTGCATCTGCATCTGCATCTGCAGCCAGCCTTGCACTGCCACTGCCACTGAGTTCGCTCAGGCATCAGCAATCACCTGGAGCTGCTGTTCGTTTGTCCCTCCTGAGGCGAGGCGCAGCCGACGCCGCCGGCCACTGGCGGATGCCGTTTCCCGGGCACACGAAAAGATTAGGGTGATGGGGTAGGGGTGTCCCTGCCGCAGGGCAGGGCACCCCTGCCCCAGCGCCCAGTCTTCGCGGAAGGCGGGGCGGGAGCTGACGGGATCAGGCGGGGCGGGAGAGATGCTGCGTCAGGAAGCGGTCGAGCGCATTGGCAAAGGCCGTCCGGTCCTGCTGGCTGAAGGCGGCGGGGCCGCCCACCTGCACGCCGCTGGAGCGCAGCTCCTCCATGAAGTTGCGCATGGTCAGGCGCTGGCGGATGTTTTCCTCGGAATAGAAGGTGCCGCGCGGGTTGAGGGCGAAGGCCTTCTTCTCCACCACCTTGGCCGCCAGCGGGATGTCGGCGGTGATGACGAGGTCACCGGGGAGGATCAGCTCCACGATGCGGTCGTCGGCCACGTCGAAGCCCGCCGGCACCTGCAGCGACTTCAGCCACGGCACCTGAGGCACGGGGATGTGGCGGTTGGCCACCAGGGTGCAGGTGACCTGCCGCCGCTCCGCGGCGCGGAACAGGATGTCCTTGATCGGGTTGGGGCAGGCGTCGGCGTCCACCCAGAGTTGCAGTCGGCGCGCCTCGCTCATGCCGCTTCCCCGGCAAGATGGCGATCCACGAAGGCCAGCAGGTCGGCGGGCAGCGCGCCGCCGGCCCGGCCCAGCGCGAGCCGGAGCGGGGCGGGGTCCACGGGCATGGCCGCGGTCAGCAGCGGCGTCGCCTTGTGACCGAGCTCCATCGCTTCGCCCGCGTCCACCGCCTGCGAACTGAAGCCCTGGCCCTGGCGCCAGGTCAGGGACTGCTCCGCCAGCGGCTTGCCGTGGCAGAGCTGGAAGGCGACGACAGCACCATTCCGGCTCCAGACGATCAGGTCCATCTCGGCGGAGGAGAACCAGCGCCGTGCCAGGCCCTCCGGCGAGGGAGGCGCGGGGGGGAGCTCGAGGAGCGGGGAGGGGGAGTCGGTCATGGCGTCTGCAAAACAGTCCGGTAGTCGCGCTGGCTTATATAGCAAAAAGCCCCGCTTGTAGCGGGGCTTTTTTTGCATGGCGGCAAGCTGTCCGGCTTACTGCACCGCGCGCGGGCTGGCGTTCATGGCCACGCGGTTGTCGATGCCGGCGTTGGTGGCCAGCACCAGGGCGTCGTAGTAGCGGCGCACCTGCTGCACATAGTGCAGGGCCTGGCCCACCGGGATGAAGCGGCCCTGGCGGCGTGCCTCGTCCGCCATGGAGCGGAGCTGGTGGCTGACCACCAGCCATTTGCCGGCATCCTCGCCGGCGCGGCGGGCGCGCTCGCGGGCGCGGTCGATGTAGGCCGGGCCCATGTTGTAGCCGGCCAGCGCCATCCAGGTCCGGTCGGGCTCGGGCACGGACGCCAGGTTGTCCATGATCATCTTGTAGTAGGCGGCGCCGCCACTGATGCTCTGGCGCGGGCTGGTGCGGTCTTCCACGCCCATGAAGCTGGCGGTGTCATTGGTGAGCATCATGATGCCCTGCACCCCGGTGGGGGACACGGCGCTGGGCTCCCAGTGCGACTCCTGGTAGGCGATGGCGGCCAGCAGTTGCCAGTCCATCCCGTGCTTCTGGGCGTTGTGCTTGAACATCAGGCGGTAGCGCGGCAGGCGCTGGGCGATGTCGCGCTGGAAGGTGCGCAGGGAGTAGGGGTCGAAGGTGTCGCCCTGGCTGTAGAAGGTCACCAGGCGGCCCAGGGTACCGTCGGCCTGCTTGCGCTCCAGGAAGGCCTGGGCGGCATTGTACAGGCTCTGGTCTCGGGTCTTGAGGAAGGCCCACGCCAGCTCGCTGTAGTCCTGCAGGTTGAGGGCCACGCCCACGTTGGGGAAGAGGGCGCGGCGGGCGTCGAATTCGCTGGAGTTGAGGGCGACGTAGTCGAGGTCGCCGTTGTCCACGCGCTCGATCAGCACGAGCGGGTCGGTGTCCTCGAACTCGATGAGCTGGATGTCGGAGCGCCACTGGGTCAGGGCCTTGAGGCGCTCGGCCTCGGAGGAGCCCGCCAGCACGCCGATGCGGGCCGCGCCCAGGGCGTCGAAGCTGGCCGGCAGGGGACGGTCCAGGCGCTGCACCAGCTGCTCGCTGACGGCCATGTAGGGCGTGGCGGTACGCAGGCGGGTCAGGCGGGGATCGTCGGAGGCCAGGCCGGTGATGGCGAGGTCGGTGCGGTTGCGGCGGATGGCATCCAGCACCCCCTGGGTGTTGCCGGCGTCCTCGAGGACCAGGCGCACGCCCAGTTCTTCCGCGAACAGGCGGGCCAGCTCGTACTGCAGGCCGCGGGTGCCGGCGGAGGTGCTGTGGAAGGTGGTGGGGCCGCTGATGCCGGTGACCACGAGCTCCCCGCGCTGCTGGACCTGCTGCAGGGCGGTGGTGGTGGGCTGGAGCTGGAAGAGGGCGAAGAGGAGGATGCCCAGGAGACCCGCGCGCAGCATGTGGCGGGGCTGGAATCGACTGCGCAGGGGCTTCGCGTGCAACGCCTTGATGACGCTGGACATGCCTTAGTACCTCTTTCGGTTTACCGTTTATCAATCGAGGTTCGTGCTGACACGCTCGACCGTTTTAGCGTTTACCCTTGGGGGTGTTTCGGTAGCCAGTGGGCTCACCAACGCGTTTTTACTGCCCGTTTGTACAGGCGTTCGTCGCTAGGTTGAGCGAAATTTATCGACCACTTCACATTCTGTCTATAGCCAAAGTCTCCATTTCGCCAGTGATTGTCTGACAATCCCGACCCCGGGCGACGGTCCGTTACCCCCCGGCGGTGTCCCGGAACCCCCGATTCCAGTATGATTGCGGCCTTTTCCGGACCCCTCTGACCGGTTGTCGCGTGAACCGCCGGTCAGCGGATGAGCTTCCCCGGAAGGCCCTCCATTCCCCCTCATTCGAGAGACCCGACATGCTGATCCTGCCTGGCTCCCTGGCGCTTTCCTCCTTCCGGCAGAACCGTCTGCTGCGCAGCCTGCAGGCGCTGCTGCCGGCGGTGCGGTCGGTGGAGGCGCGCTTCCTCCACCTGGTCGACGGCGAGGCGGGGCCGGACGAGCAGCGGGCGCGGCTGGAGGCGCTGCTGGAGTACGGCGAGGCCTTCACCGGCAGCGACCGCGGGGAGCTGTTCCTGGTGGTGCCGCGTCCCGGCACCATCTCGCCGTGGTCGTCCAAGGCCACCGACATTGCCCGCAACTGCGGCCTGGCCGGCATCCGCCGCATCGAGCGCGCCACCGCCTTCTATATAGAGGGCGGCCCCTTCAGCGCCGAGCAGCGCCGCCTCATCGCCGGCCGCCTGCACGACCGCATGACCCAGGCCGTGCTGGGCCAGGTCGGGGACGCCGCCATCCTGTTCCGGGCCGAGGCACCGCGCCCGCTGGCCACCGTGGACATCCTGGGCGGCGGCCGCGCCGCGCTGGAGACCGCCAACCGCGAGCAGGGCTTCGCCCTCTCCGACGACGAGATCGACTACCTGGTGGAGAACTTCCGTTCCCTCGGCCGCAACCCGACCGACGTGGAGCTCATGATGTTCGCCCAGGCCAACTCCGAGCACTGCCGCCACAAGATCTTCAATGCCAGCTGGGTCATCGACGGCCAGGACCAGGACCGCTCCCTGTTCCAGATGATCAAGAACACCTATGCGCAGGCGCCGGACAACATCCTGTCCGCCTACAAGGACAACGCCGCCGTCATCACCGGCCACAGCGCGCCGCGCTTCTTCCCGAACCCGTCCAGCCACGAGTACGGCTTCAGCCAGGAAGACGTGCACATCCTGATGAAGGTGGAGACGCACAACCACCCGACCGCCATCTCGCCCTTCCCCGGCGCCTCCACCGGCTCCGGCGGCGAGATCCGCGACGAGGGCGCGACCGGGCGCGGCGGCAAGCCCAAGGCCGGCCTCACCGGCTTCACCGTGTCCAACCTGCGCATTCCCGGCTTCGTGCAGCCCTGGGAGCGCGACTACGGCAAGCCCGGCCGCATCGTCTCCGCGCTCGACATCATGATCGAGGGCCCGCTCGGTGGCGCCGCCTTCAACAACGAGTTCGGCCGCCCTGCGCTCTGCGGCTACTTCCGCTCCTTCGAGATGACCGTGAACGGCCTCGACGGCGAGGAAGTCCGCGGCTACCACAAGCCCATCATGATCGCCGGCGGCTACGGCAACATCCGCGGCGGCCACGTCAAGAAGAACGCCATCCGCCCGGGCGACAAGCTCATCGTGCTCGGCGGCCCCGCGCTGCTGATCGGCCTCGGCGGCGGCGCCGCCTCCTCGGTCGCCTCCGGCCAGAGCTCGGAGAACCTGGACTTCGCCTCGGTGCAGCGCGACAACCCCGAGATGGAGCGCCGCTGCCAGGAAGTCATCGACGTGTGCTGGGCCATGGGCGACGACAATCCCATCGTCTCCATCCACGACGTCGGCGCCGGCGGCCTCTCCAACGCCATGCCGGAGCTGGTGCACGAGCACGACCTCGGCGCGACGCTGAACCTGCGTGCGATTCCCAACCTCGAGCCCGGCATGCGCCCGGTCGAGGTGTGGTGCAACGAGGCGCAGGAACGCTACGTTCTGGCGGTGTCGCCGGAACGCCTGGCGGAATTCGAGGCCATCTGCGCGCGCGAGCGCTGCCTCTATGCCGTGCTGGGCGAGGCCACCGCGGTGCAGCAGCTGACCGTGGCGGACCCGCACTTCGGCAACGCCCCCGTGGACATGCCCATGCAGGTGCTGCTCGGCAAGACCCCGCGCATGACGCGCAAGGTCACCCGCCGGGCGCTGCCGCAGAAGTCCTTCGACCTGTCCGCCGTGACCCTGGGCGAGGCCGCCCTGCGCGTGCTGTGCCTGCCCACCGTGGCCAGCAAGAGCTTCCTCATCACCATCGGCGACCGCTCCATCACCGGCCTGGTCGCGCGCGAGCAGATGGTCGGCCCCTGGCAGGTGCCGGTGGCCGACTGCGCCGTGACCGCGACCGGCTTCCGGAGCCATACCGGCGAGGCCATGGCCATGGGCGAGCGCACGCCGCTGGCGCTGATCGACGCCGCCGCCTCCGCGCGCATGGCGGTGGGCGAGGCCCTCACCAACATCGCCGCCAGCCGCATTGGCGCGCTGGGCGACATCAAGCTGTCCGCCAACTGGATGGCCGCCGCCGGCTACGGCAAGGAAGACGAGAACCTCTTCGACGCGGTGCGCACGGTGGGCATGGAGCTGTGTCCGGCGCTGGGCATCGCCATCCCCGTGGGCAAGGATTCGCTCTCCATGCGCACGGTGTGGGACGACAATGGCGAGAAGAAGGCGGTGACCGCGCCGCTGTCGCTGATCGTGTCCGCCTTCGCGCCCGTCACCGACATCCGCGCCACCCTCACGCCGCAGCTGCGCACCGACAAGGGCGACACCGTGCTGGTGCTGGTCGACCTCGGCCTCGGCAAGTGCCGCCTGGGCGGCTCCGCGCTGGCGCAGGTGTACGGCGCCATCGGCCACGAGGCGCCGGACCTGGACGATGCCGCGCTGCTGCGCGACTTTTTCAACGGCATGCAGTGCCTGAACGTCGAGGGCCGCGTCATCGCCTACCACGACCGTTCCGACGGCGGCCTCTTCGCCGCCGTGTGCGAGATGGCCTTCGCCGGCCACACCGGCGTGACCCTGGAGCTGGACGCCGGCAAGCTGCTGCCCGCGCTCTTCAATGAGGAGCTGGGCGCCGTGCTGCAGGTGCGCCGCAGCGATGTCGACGCCGTGAAGGCCGCCTTCGGTCCCGCGCTCGCCGCCGGCGTGAGTGTCATCGGCACGCTGGCCGGCAACGACCATGTCGCCATCCGCGCCGGCGGCCACGAGGTCTTCGGCGCCAGCCGCGCCATGCTGCAGAAGACCTGGGCCGAGACCAGCTACCGCCTCCAGGCGCTGCGCGACAACGCCGACTGCGCCGACCAGGAGTTCGCGCGCATCGAGGACGCCGACGACCACGGCCTGTCCGTGGCGCTGACCTACGATGTGAACGAGGACGTGGCCGCGCCCTACATCGCGAAGGGCCAGCGCCCCGCCGTGGCCATCCTGCGCGAGCAGGGCGTGAACGGCCAGATCGAGATGGCCGCCGCCTTCGACCGCGCCGGCTTCCGCGCGGTGGACGTGCACATGAGCGACATCATCGCCGGCCGTGTTTCGCTCAGGGATTTCCAGGGCCTCGTGGCCTGCGGCGGCTTCTCCTACGGCGACGTTCTGGGCGCCGGCGGTGGCTGGGCCAAGTCGGTGCTGTTCAATCCCCGCGCCCGCGACGAGTTCGCGGCCTTCTTCGCGCGCAACGCCACCTTCACCCTGGGCGTGTGCAACGGCTGCCAGATGATGTCGCAGCTCAAGGACCTGATCCCCGGCGCCGACCACTGGCCGCGCTTCCTGCGCAACGTGAGCGAGCAGTTCGAGGCGCGCACGGTGATGGTCGAGGTGAGGGAGTCGCCCTCGGTGCTGCTGGCGGGCATGGCCGGCTCGCGCATGCCGATCGCGGTGGCGCACGGCGAGGGCCGCGTCAGCGACACGCCGGAGCGCCTGGCGGCGCTGGCGGCCAGCGGCCTGGTGGCGGTGGGCTACGTCAACCATGCCGGCCAGGCGACCGAGACCTATCCGCTGAACCCCAACGGCTCCCCGGGCGGCATCACCGGCGTCACCAGCCGTGACGGCCGCGCCACCATCCTGATGCCGCACCCCGAGCGCGTGGTCCGCGCCGTGCAGCACAGCTGGCGCCCGGACGAGTGGACCGAGGACGGCTCCTGGATGCGCCTGTTCCGCAACGCCCGCGTGTTCGCGGGCTGAGGCGGGCAGGCGCGCCAGGGCCGGGCGCGCGCCCGGCGCGGGCCCGTCGACTGGAGGCCATGCCATGTACAAGATCACGTTCTACGTGCCGGAGTCGCACCTGGAGGCGGTGAAGGCGGCGCTGTTCGAGGCGGGCGCCGGCCGCCTCGGCGACTACGACCGCTGTGCCTGGCAGGTGAAGGGGCAGGGCCAGTTCCGGCCGCTCCCGGGCAGCGATCCCTACCTGGGGCGGCAGGGCGAGGTGGAAGTGGTCGACGAGTTCCGTGTCGAGATGATCTGCCCCGATGCGCAGCTGCAGGCCGCGGTGGCGGCGCTGCGCGCCAGCCATCCTTATGAGACCCCCGCCTTCGACCTGGTCCGGCTCGAGGTCTTGTGACAGCCGCGTTGCATTCAGGTATTGTCTCGCCCATTGGCCGCCGGGACGGCGGCGGCCGCCAGGCTGGCCAATAGCCGCCAGCCGGCCTCCCATACCGAGGGTGGAGTTCGTTTTCCAGCATGGCTGAACGCACCGACGCACATATTTTCCTGCGCCTGGCCTACCAGGGTCTCGTGAATGCCGGCCTGCCGGCGGACCAGATCCTGCTGAAGGCGGGGATCGCCCTCAGCCGCCTCGAGGAATCCAGCTTTGCCCGCACCCCGAGCAACGCCCAGCTGGTGTTCTGGCAGGCGGCCGAGGATGTCTCGGGCGATCCGCATATCGGCCTGCACCTCGGCGAGCACATGCCGCTCTACCGCGGCCAGGTGCTGGAGTACCTGCTCACCTCCAGCCCGACCTTCGGCGAGGGCCTGAAGCGCGCCATGGCCTTCCACCGCCTGCTCTCGGACGCGCTCACCGGCGAGCTCGTGATCGAGGGCGACAGCTGCTACCTCAAGACCATCACCGACCGCCGCGCCTCGCGCCATTTCACCGAGTGCCTGGCGGCGGGCATGATCAAGTTCTTCAAGTTCGTCACCGACGGCCACTTCAGGGCCCTGGCCATCCACACCGAGCATTCGGAAGGCGCGCCGCCCGAGGAGTACCGCCGCATCTATGGTTGCGACGTGACCCTGGGCTGCGGCGAATACCGCATGTACTTCAACCGCGACGTGCTGGACTACCGCATCTGGCACGCGGAGCCGCGCCTGCTGCGCCTGCACGAACAGATCGCGCAGGAGCAGCTGGCGGAGCTGCAGCGTTTCGATCTCGTGTCGGAAGTGAAGCGGGCCATCGGCGAGACCCTGGAAAGCGGCGACACCAGCCTGGAGTCGGTGGCGAAGCGCCTCGACATTCCGCCGCGGCGCCTGCGCAGCCAGCTGGCCGAGGCCAACACCAGCTTCAACCAGATCCTGGCCGACTACCGCTCGCGCCTGGCGCGGCGCCTGCTGGCACGCACCAGCGAGCCCATCGAGCAGATCGTCTACCTGACGGGCTTCTCCGAGCCCAGCACCTTCTACCGCGCCTTCAAGCGCTGGACCAACGAGACTCCGGTCGAGTACCGCAAGCGCAAGCAGCAGGCCTGAGCCGCCTAGGCGCCGGGCCCGGCACCGGGCGGTGACGCGGCCTGGTCCATCGCCGCCAGCCGCGCACGCGCCGGGGCCGCCAGCTCCGGTGGCAGCTGCGCCAGCATGACCTCCACCCAGGGGCGCAGCGCCTGCCGCGCGCCGCCTTTCAGCAACGTCTCCAGCACGTCCGGGTCGTGCCAGGCGGGGAGCCGCATCAGGCGCGCGATCTCCTCCGGCGTGAAGCGCTGCACCAGCGGCAGGGCGATGCCCCACAGCTCCAGGCGCACGATGCCGGCGACCATGTCGGCGAGCAACGAGTCGCCGCTTTCCAGGGTGTAGAGCATCATGCGCCGCTGCCAGGCCGGCGACACCTCCAGGGTCAGCGACAGGGCCTGCGGCAGCAGCGCCTCGGGCGAGCGCGCCACCGCGCGCATGCTGTCGAGCAGCACGCCCTCCGGCAGCAGCTCCACGATTTCCTGGCGGCGCGCCGGGCTTTCCACGAAGAACATGGTGCGCAGGTAGGGCTCGCCCTCGGTGAATTCGCGCGCGACATGGCGCAGCAGCGCCGGCGGCAGGCGCTCCAGCACCTCGCCGAGCAGGATGTACTCCCGCCGCTGCAGCACTTCTCGCGTAAGGGCGCGGATGGTGGCGGGAGGCAGGGACAGTGCCATCTCGCAGAGCTTGTCGACGTCGAGGTGCAGGCCGACCTCGGCCATGAAGGCGGGCGACAGGTGGCGGCAGATGCTGGTCAGGTGCGGCTGGCTCATGAAGTCGCTGAAGCGCGCGCACAGCAGCGGCCCCAGGGTGTTCTCGCCGATGCGGGCGATGAGGGCGGCCGGCAGCAGCCGGCTGGCCTGCACTGCTCGCTGCAGCAGCGGCCGTTGCGACTGCGCCAGGCAGTCGCGGGCGGCGAGGCGCAGCAGGCGCAGCTCGCCGATGTCCAGGTGCGCGAGGAAGTCCAGCTCGGCCGTGTCGCAGGCCAGCAGGCGCGCGAGGCGCTGGCACTCGGCCTCGCGCCGGAACCGCTCCAGCGTGCTCCTCATTCGGCCAGCATCCGGCGCACGGTCGACCGCAGCATGGCGGGCACCTGGGCCACGGCCGAGTCGATGGCGGCGGCGTGGTCGGCGGCGCGCTGGCGGCGGGCGCGGTCCACCAGGGCGTGCAGGGCCTGGCGATCGGCGTCGGAAAGCTTGCGCAGTGCGCCGGGCGCCAGCGCCTGCAGGCAGTCGTGGAGGTCGTCTCGAGCCATGGCACACCAGGGAGAGGGCGAAACAGCTGCCCCGCACCGCGGGGCTCACGAGAAAGTACCATACGGCCGACCCTGGCCGCATCTGCCGCCGCCGGAACGAAAACGCGCGACAGGGGCGAGCCTGCCGCGCGTTCGCGAATGCCCTTCCGGTTCGTGCGGTTACTTGAGTTCGGCTGAACTCTTGCCGAGCACGCGTCGGGCGATGATGAGCTGCTGGATCTGCTGGGTGCCCTCGAAGATGTCCAGGATCTTGGAGTCGCGCGCCCACTTCTCGAGCAGCTCGTCCTCGGAGTAGCCCAGGCTGCCGGCGAGCTCCACGCACTTGAGCGTGATCTCGGAGCCGATGCGGCCCGCCTTGGCCTTGGCGATGGAGGCCTCCTTGGAGTTGGGCTTCTTGTTGTCGGCCATCCACGCGGCCTTCAGCGTCAGCAGGCGTGCCGCTTCCCATTCCGCTTCCAGGCGGCGGATGGTGGCCTCGATGTGCGAGGCGTTGAGCGGCGGCGTGCGATAACCGCTGTCGAGCTGGTCGGCGAACAGCTCCTTGATGCGCTCCAGCGAGGCCTTGGCGCAGCCCACGGCCATGGCGGCCACCAGCGGGCGGGTGTTGTCGAAGGTTTCCATGACGCCGGCAAAACCCTTGGCCACGTCGATCTCGGGATTGCCGAGCAGGTTGGCGGCGGGCACGCGGCAATCGGTGAAGTTGATGGCGGCGGTGTCGGAGGCCTTGATGCCGAGCTTGTGCTCGAGCCGGGCAATCTCCATGCCGGGCGTGCCGCGCTCCACCACGAAGGACTTGATGGCGGCGCGGCCCAGGTTCTTGTCCAGGGTCGCCCATACCACCACGCAGTCGGCGCGCTCGCCGGAGGTGACGAAGATCTTCTCGCCATTCAGCACGTAGTGGTCGCCGTCCTTCGTGGCCGTGGTGCGGATGGCGGCGGAGTCGGAGCCGCAGCCGGGCTCGGTGATGGCCATGGCGGCCCACTTGCCCTTGAAGCGCTCGAGCTGCTCGTCGTTGGCGACGGCGGCGATGGCGGCGTTGCCGAGGCCCTGGCGCGGCATGGTCAGAAGCAGGCCGGTGTCGCCGTAGCAGAGCTCGATGACGCCGAGCGCGGTGGACATGTTGGCGCCGTTCTTGACGGAACCGTCGTCGGCCTTGCCGCGCTTGCTCGCGGTGGCGGCGCCGGCCGCCTCGGCCGCGCCATCGTTGAAGCCGTCGAGCAGGGCCGCGAGCATGTCCAGCTCCTTGGGGTAGGCGTGCTCGGCCTTGTCATACTTGCGCGAGATGGGGCGGAAGAAATTGACGGCCACTTCATGGGCCTGGTCCACCATCATCTTGAACTTCCTCGGATTCTCGAGATTCATTTCAGTTTATTCCTCAATGCGGGGCGGGATCAGGCGTGCAGGCCGGAGTGGAGGATGGCCACGGAGCGCAGGTCGCGGTACCAGCGCTCCACCGGGTGTTCCTTGGTGAAGCCGTGGCCGCCGACGATCTGCACGCCGTCGTTGCCGACCTTCATGCACTTCTCGCTGCACAGCAGGCGCGCGAGGTAGGCCTCGCGGTGGAAGGGCTTGCCGGCCTCGGCCAGGGAGGCGGCGTTCCACACCATGAGGCGCATGGCGTCGATCTCGATGGCCATGTCCGCGATCATGAAGGCCACGCTCTGGCGGTGCGAGATCGGCTCGCCGAAGGCGATGCGCTCGTTGGCGTACTGCACC
>DASUDN010000005.1:0-4178 GCA_036275595.1 Moraxellaceae bacterium | reverse complement strand
ATCGTCGCCAATCCGCCCTATATCGCCGAGGGCGACCCGCACCTGGTCCAGGGCGACCTGCGCTTCGAGCCTGCCAGCGCGCTGGTGGCGGCCGAGCAGGGCCTGCGCGACCTGCGCCGCATCGTCGCGGGCGCGCCGGCGCACCTGGCGCCGGGCGGCTGGCTGCTGCTCGAACACGGCCATGCCCAGGGCGAGGCGGTACGCGCGCTCCTGGCCGCGGAGGGCTTTGCCGGGGTCGCCACGCGCCGCGACCTGGGCGGACAGGAACGCATCACCGGAGGCCAGTGGCCATGCTGAGCGACGAGGAACTGCTGCGCTATTCGCGCCAGATCATGCTGCCGCAGGTGGACGTGGCCGGGCAGGAGGCGCTGAAGGCGGCGCGCGTGCTGGTGGTGGGCATGGGCGGCATCGGCTGCCCGGTGGCGCTGTACCTGGCGGCGGCCGGCGTGGGCACGCTGGTGCTGGCCGACTTCGATACCGTGGACGCCACCAACCTGCAGCGCCAGATACTGTTCAGCCAGGCCGACATCGGCCGCGCCAAGACGGCGGTGGCGGCGGAAAAACTGCGCTTACAGAATCCGCATGTCGGTATCGAGGAATTTACGGTACTACTGGATGCCGGTAACGCAGGGGCGCTGGTGGCCGGCGTCGATCTCGTGATCGACGGCTGCGACAATTTTCTGACGCGCGACGTGGTGAACGCCGCCTGCTTCGCCGCCGGCAAGCCGCTGGTGAGCGCCGCGGCCATCGGCCTGGGCGCGCAGCTGGCGGTCTTCGATTCGCGCCAGGCGACCTCGCCCTGCTACCGCTGCCTCTACCCCGACCTCGACGAGGCGGCCGCCAGCTGTGCCGAGTCCGGCGTGCTGGCGCCCGTGGTCGGGGTGGCGGGGGCGCTGGCGGCCACCGAGGCCCTCAAGCTGCTGTCGGGCGCCGGCCAGCCGCTGGTCGGCAGGCTCTGGCTCTGGGACGCGCTCGGGTCGACCATGCGCACCCTCGGCGTGCCCCGCGACCCGGCCTGCCCGGTCTGTGCCGGGCGCGCCGGGGCCTGAGGCGGCCGGGGTCGCCACGGCGGGCAGGGGGCCCGCCGGCACGTTTCTTGTTTTAGGTGAGACGTACAGTTCAACGGAAAGGAGTCACCGGGGCCCCAAGGCCGCGGGGTTGAGGAAACGACATGAATCGGTATGCGAATTTCGGCAATGCCCTGAAGGGGCTGTTCCGCCTGACCCAGACCGGCGCGGTGCTGGCCGGCGCCGGCGCGAGCTGGCTGCTGGGCGACCGGCCGCCGACGCCGCGCCTGGTGCGCCAGACCTTCGAGAAGCTGGGCGCCACCTACATCAAGCTCGGCCAGTTCATCGCGAGCTCGCCCTCGCTCTTCCCCGAAGCCTACGTGACCGAGTTCCAGCACTGCCTGGACAAAACCACCCCGCTGCCCTTCGAGGTCATGCGGCGCGTGCTGGAGCGCGAGCTGCGCCAGCCCATCGAGCAGGTCTTCGCCGAAATCGACGAGAAGCCCCTGGCCTCCGCCTCCATCGCCCAGGTCCATGCCGCGCGCCTGCTGACCGGCGAGCAGGTGGTCATCAAGATCCAGAAGCCCGGGGTCGAGAACATCCTGCTCACCGACCTCAACTTCCTGTACTTCGCGGCGCGCGTGTTCGAGATCGCCTTCCCCAAGCTCAAGTTCGCCTCGCTGTCCGCCATCGTGGCCGAGATCCAGGCCTGCATGATGGAAGAGACCGATTTCTACAAGGAAGCGCGCAACATCCGTGACTTCACCGAGTTCCTCAAGCGCACCGGCAACACCACCGCGGTGGCGCCGCGCGTGTACGAGCATGCCTCCGGCCTGCGCGTGCTGACCATGGAGCGTTTCTACGGGGTGCCGCTGACCGACCTCGAGACCATCCGCAAGTACACGCGCGACCCGGCGGGCACCCTCATCACCGCCATGAACACCTGGTTCTCCAGCCTGATGTTCTGCGAGAGCTTCCATGCCGACCTGCACGCCGGCAACCTCATGGTGCTGACCGACGGCCGCCTCGGCTTCATCGACTTCGGCATCGTCGGGCGCATCGACCCGGACACCTGGGAGGCCACGCACGGCTTCGTGGAGTCCCTCACCAGCGGCGACTTCCGCCTCATGGCCGAGAGCATGACCCGGATCGGCATGACGCGGCGGACCGTGGACGTGAAGGCGCTGGAGCGCGACCTCGAGCAGCTCTACGGCACCTTCATCAACGTCAATCCCGAGCACGTGCTGAACGGCGCCGTGAACGACAACGAGATCAACCGCATCATGCTGGACATCGTGGCGGCGGGCGAGCGCCACGGCATCCGCTTCCCGCGCGCCTTCGCGCTGCTGCTCAAGCAGATCCTGTATTTCGACCGCTACGTGAAGATCCTGGCGCCGGACCTGAATGTGTTCGCCGACGACCGCATCGAGCTGCTGGGGGAGGGCCGCCAGTCGCCGTTGCTGCACTAGCAGCGTTTTGCACCACATTGGCAGGGAGCCGGCTCGCGCCGTTTCTCCCGGGGACAGGAACCCACCGGCACGGAAGCCGAACGCCAGACCAACGCAAGGAGCGTCAATCATGAGTGCATCGACCACCGCCGTTCCCGACGGCTGCCACAGCGTCACCCCCTACCTCATCGTCAAGGGCGCCGCCCGCGCCATCGAGTTCTACGAGCGCGCCTTCGGCGCCGTGCCGCGCCTGCGCCTGCCCGCGCCGGGCGGCGGCATCGGCCATGCCGAGCTCGTCATCGGCAACAGCGTGATCATGCTCGCCGACGAGTTTCCCGGCATGGACGCGCGCTGCCCGCACGCGCTCGGCGGCACGCCGGTCAGCCTGCTGATCTACGTGGAGGACGTGGACGGCATCTGGAGCCGCGCCCTGACGGCCGGCGCCAAGCCGCTGCGACCGCTGGAAAACCGCTTCTACGGCGACCGCGCGGGACAGGTGCAGGATCCCTTCGGCCATACCTGGACGCTGGCCAGCCGCGTCGAGAACGTCACCGCGGAACAGCTGCGCCAGCGCATGGAGGAGATGTTCGCCTCTATCGTCCCGACCTGAGCGACTGAGGCGGCCCGGGTCGCGGCCCCGTAGCGGGCAGTCGCCCCGGGCCGGTCGCTGGCGCCAATGAAAAGCCCCGCATCAGCGGGGCTTTCCGGGGTGGCGCGCGGCGCGATCAGCCGAGCTTCTTCTTGAGCAGCTCGTTGACCTGGGCCGGGTTGGCCTTGCCCTGCGACACCTTCATCACCTGGCCGACGAAGAAGCCGAACATCTTGCCGCGCTTGGCCTCCTCGGCGGCGCGGTACTGCTCCACCTGCTGCGGGTTGGCGGCCAGCACGCCATCGATCAGTGCCTCGATGGCGCCGGAGTCGGATTCCTGCTTCAGGCCCTTCTTCTCGATGACCTCGTCCGCCGTCGCGCCCTCGCCGTCCCACAGCGCCTGGAACACCTGCTTGGCGATCTTGCCGGAGATGGTGTTGTCGTTGATGCGGTTGATGAGGCCGCCGAGCTGGGCCGGGCTCACCGGGCACTCGCCAATCTCCTTCTCGCTGCGGTTCAGGCCGCCCAGGATGTCCACCATGATCCAGTTGGACGCCTGCTTGGCGGCGCCGTTGGCGGCGGTCACCGTGGCCTCGAAGTAGTCGGCGATCTCGCGGTCGGCCACCAGGATGCCGGCGTCGTACTCGGGCAGGCCGTACTGGCTGGTGAAGCGTTCGCGCTTGGCCGCGGGCAGCTCCGGCAGCGCGGCGCGGATGTCCTCGATGAGGGCGTCGTCCAGCACCACCGGCAGCAGGTCCGGGTCGGGGAAGTAGCGGTAGTCGTTGGCTTCTTCCTTGCTGCGCATGGCGCGGGTCTTGTTGGTGTCCGGGTTGTAGAGCACCGTGGCCTGCTGGATGGCGCGGCCGGACTCGATCTCGTCGATCTGCCACTCGATCTCGGCATTGATCGCCTTCTCGATGAACTTGAAGGAGTTGACGTTCTTGATCTCGCGGCGGGTGCCGAACTTCGGCTCGCCCTTCTGGCGCACCGAGACGTTGCAGTCGCAGCGCATGGAGCCTTCGGCCATGTTGCCGTCGGAGATGCCGAGGTAGCGGATCAGCGCGTGGATGGCCTTGGCATAGGCCACGGCTTCCCTGGCCGAGCGCATGTCGGGCTCGGACACGATCTCCAGCA
>DASUDN010000004.1:0-3563 GCA_036275595.1 Moraxellaceae bacterium | reverse complement strand
GGAGTCCTGCCCCATGTCCAAGTCCGCGCCCAAGGTCGGTTTCGTCAGCCTCGGCTGCCCCAAGGCCCTGGTGGATTCCGAGCGCATCCTCACCCAGCTCCGCTCCGAGGGCTACGAGATCTCCGCCAGCTACGAGGGCGCCGACCTGGTGGTGGTCAACACCTGCGGCTTCATCGATTCGGCCAAGCAGGAGTCCCTGGACGCCATCGGCGAGGCCCTGGCCGAGAACGGCAAGGTCATCGTCACCGGCTGCCTGGGCAAGAAGGAAGAGACCATCCGCGAGGTGCACCCCTCCGTGCTCAAGGTCACCGGTCCCCATGCCTATGAAGAGGTGATGGGCGCGGTGCACCAGTACCTGCCGCCCAAGCACGACCCCTTCCTGGACCTGGTGCCGCCGCAGGGCGTGCGCCTGACGCCCAAGCACTACGCCTACGTCAAGATTTCCGAAGGCTGCAACCACCGCTGCACCTTCTGCATCATTCCCTCCCTGCGCGGCGACCTGGCCTCCCGTCCCATCGGCTCGGTCATGGCCGAGGCCGAGAACCTGGCCAAGGCCGGCGTGAAGGAGCTGCTGATCGTGTCCCAGGACACCAGCGCCTACGGCGTCGACCTCAAGTACAAGCTGGACTTCTGGGGCGGCCGTCCGCTCAAGACGCGCATGAAGGAAATGTGCGAGGCGCTGGGCGAGCTCGGCGTGTGGGTGCGCCTGCATTATGTGTACCCCTACCCGCACGTGGACGACATCATCCCGCTGATGGCCGAAGGCAAGATCCTTCCCTACCTGGACATCCCCTTCCAGCACGGCAGCCCGAGCGTGCTCGCGCGCATGAAGCGCCCGGCGCATGCCGAGAACACGCTGGCGCGCATCAAGCGCTGGCGCGAGATCTGCCCGGAGCTGACCATCCGCTCCACCTTCATCGTCGGCTTCCCCGGCGAGACGGAGGAGGAGTTCCAGGAACTGCTGGACTGGCTGAAGGAAGCCCAGCTCGACCGCGTGGGCTGCTTCCCTTATTCCCCCGTGGAAGGCGCGAAGGCCAACGAGATTGCCGAGCCGGTGCCCGAGGAGGTGAAGCAGGAGCGCCTGGACCGCTTCATGCAGCTGGCCGCCGACATCTCCGCGCAGCGCCTGGCGCAGAAGGTGGGGCGCGAGATCGACGTCATCGTCGACGAGCTGGACTTTGAGGAAGGCATCGTGGTGGCGCGCTCCAAGGCCGACGCCCCCGAGATCGATGGCAACGTCTTCGTGGAAGGCCGCGACCTCGCCACCGTCAAGCCGGGCGACATCCTGCGCGTGAAGGTCACCGAGGCCACCGAGTACGACCTCTTCGCCGAATAAGGCGCGGCGGCGCGTCCCGGGGATGACGGGGCCACTGCGGTACAGACAGGCAACCTGGTGTTACCGGCCGTCAACGGAACCCGGCGGCCGGCGTTAGTGGGGGAAGTGTCTCCCGTGGCGGGAGGCCCCGGCAGCCGGGGCGCCTGCCAGCGGGACACGGGCGCGGCCGGATGCGAACTGCTCAGCATGGTTACATTTCTGCCGCAGTACTGCTGCCTGAGGTAGCGACAATTGATGTACCTGTGCTTTTTCCGTGAAAAAAGCGCGCAGATCTCACGACAAGGACCGCATCATGCACAAGAAACTCGCCCTGCTCGCCGCCCTGGCGCTGCCCTCCCTGGCCCTGGCCAATCCCTACATCATCGCCGGCGCCGCCAGCGGCACGGCCGACCTGTCGGACATCGAGTCCTACTACGGCCCCGGCCACGACACCGATGACAGCTTCACCCGCGGCATCATCGGCATCGGCGCCGACCTCAACCCCAATCTCGCGGTCGAGGCCTCCTACCTCACCGAGGGCGAGGTCACGGTCAGCGACGGCACCCAGACGGACACCCTGACCAATTCCGGCGTGCAGTTCGCCCTGCTCGGCAAGGCGCCCCTGACGCCGCAGCTGAACGTGTTCGGCAAGATCTCCGCCAACTACATGAACGTGGAATGGCAGTACCAGGACAACCTGGTGCCGGTGAACAACTACACCGTGGACGACAGCAAGTTCCAGCTCGGCTACGGCATCGGCCTGCACTACCAGGTGGTCGACAACGTGGGCGTGCGCGTGGCGCTGGAACGTATCCAGATCCGCGACGCCATCCAGGGTGCGGGCGACTCCGACGTGGACCAGGTCAGCGCCGGCTTCACCTTCGGCTTCTGATCCGTTCCTCGATCCCCGCGGCCTGCGCGCCGCCCATGAAAAAGGACCGCTTGCGGTCCTTTTTTTATTACTTCCCGGCGGGGCGCCCGAGGTCCCTGCGGCCTCCCTTGCCCGTCGTCGGGCTGTCGCATCAGCGCACGATCGCGTCGTATTCCAGCCAGAAGTTGGCGCCGAGGCCGGCCATGTTGCCGCTGAGGGGAATGCGCACGTAGCTGATGTTGCCGTCGTAGCCGGCGGGCGCGCCGCCGCCGCCCGAGGCCGGCACATAGCTGTAGTCGCTGCCGTCCACGGAGTACTGCACCGTGCCCAGCGTGACGCCGGGGGCGGGGGTGCCGGGCGTGAACTGCACGCTCTGGCCGGCGCCGAAGGTGTCGAGGCGGAAGGCGGTGAAGGGGCTGAGGCGGTCGATGGCCACCACCGTGGTCGCCACCCCGTAGCCCACGTTGGACACGTAGACGCGGTAGCGAATGACGTCCCCGGGACTGGCGTTGCCGCGGTTGGCGGTCTTGATGGTGTTGAGCTGCGGCGTGGGCACGATGCTGACGCTCACGCTGGCGCTGTCGTTGCCCGCGCTCTGGTTGAGGCCGACCCAGGAGGCCAGGGTGGCGGTGTTGGTGTCGGTGACCGTGGCGGTGACGCTGGCGGCGCGCACCGTGATGGTGAGCGTGGCGAAGGCCTGGCCCGCCAGGCTGGGAATGCTCCAGCGGTCGGGGATGCCGTTGGCATCGGTATCGGTGAAGGTGCCGCTGCTCGCGCTGTGGCTGAGATAGGTGCCGTTGGGGGGCAGCACGTCGTTGATGACCAGGCTGGTGGCGGTGTTGTAGCCCAGGTTGCGCGCGGTGACGGTGTAGGTGAAGGTGTCGCCCGCCATCACCGTGCTGGCGCTCGCGGTCTTCTCCACCTGCAGGTCGCCGGGGAAGAGCTGGTTGCCGCCGGGGCCTTCCATGTTGTCGATGATGGAGCCCGGCAGGTTGGAGCCGTTCGACGAGCTGATGTGGAAGCCCATGTTGGAGGGGCCGCTGAGGCCCAGCGACGTCCACGCCAGGCGTGCCTCCATCTGCAGGCCGGTGCTGCCGCCGTAGGTGCCGCTGTAGAGCGCCGTTTCCGCGCCCACCGAGCCCGGCATCCGGTAGCCGTCGGCGAAACCGCTGCCGTTGACCATGGCGTCGCCGCCGGCCGTGGCGGCGGTGTAGTTGACGATGCCCACGGACGTGTTGCGGTTGCTGCCGGTCCATTTCACGTGCAGGACCTTCTCGCCGGTGTTCATCTTCTGGTCGCCGTTGGTGTCCATGTAGAACCACCAGTCGGTGACGTTGTTCGAGTTGTCCCAGCGCTCCAGGTAGAAATAGAGGTAGG
>DASUDN010000003.1:0-21546 GCA_036275595.1 Moraxellaceae bacterium | reverse complement strand
CCGGGCTGGTAGGCGCCGCCCGCGGTGGCGTTGCCATGCACCACGGTCACCTGCGGGATGCCCGCGGCGGACAGGCGGGCCTGGTTGGCGAAGCCGCGCGCGCCGTGCACGAAGATCTCCCCGGCATAGTTCAGGTTGGCGCCGCCGCTCTCGGAGAGGGCGATCACCGGCAGCTTGTTCTCGAGGGCGATCTCCTGCAGGCGCAGCGTCTTCTGCAGGCCCGCCGGGGAGATGGTGCCGCCCTTGATGGCGCTGTTGCTGGCGCTGACCAGGCAGCGCACGCCGCTGACGTAGCCGATGCCGGCGAGGATGCCGCCGCCCGCCTCGGAGCCGTCCTTGTCGTCATGCTGCAGGTAGCCGGCGAGCCCGCACAACTCCACAAACGGTGAACCGGGATCCAGCAGCAGCTGCACGCGCTCGTGCGGCAGCACCTGGCCGCGCTTGTCGAACTTGGGCTTGGCCTCGTAGGACTTGTCCACCACCTTCTGCTGGATGGCGCGCAGCTCGGCGATGGTCCTTTCCAGGGCCTCGGCGTTGGCGCGGAAGTCCGCGCTGTTGCGGTCGATCGCGGATTCGATGACGGCCATTACTCGTTTTCCTTGAACACGTCCGGAAGGTAGGCGCGGTGGAAGCCGTTGTAGGGCTGCGAGTTCTGGTGGTCCACCAGGGGAAAGATGGGGGTGCCCAGCGAGGCGGCGCCGTCGATGCGCACGGTGACGCCCGACACGAAGGCGGCGCCCTGCGACAGCAGGAAGCAGATCACCGACGACACCTCGGATTCCGTGCCCATGCGCTTCAGCGGCACCTTGGAGCCCAGCATGGGGATCACGTGCTTGCGGAAGTCGCCCTGGTAGGTGTCCATGCCCGAGGACATGATCCAGCCCGGCGCCACCGCGTTCACGCGCACGCCGGACTTGGCCCATTCCACGGACGCGGTCTTGGTCAGGTTGTCGACGCCGGCGCGGGCGGCGCCCGAGTGCGCCATGCCGGGCATGCCGCCCCACATGTCGGCGGTCATGTTGACGATGGCGCCGCCATGGTCGCGCATCCACTGGTTGTAGGCCTCGCGCATCATGAGGAAGGTGCCCTGCAGGTTGTTGCGCACCACCGCCTCGAAGCCGTTGGCCGAGATCATTTCCATGGGCGCCGGGAACTGGCCGCCGGCGTTGTTGACCAGGCCGTCGATGCGGCCGAACTCCTTCAGCACGGTGGCAATGGTGTCGCGCACCTGCTCCTCGTTGCGGATGTCGCAGACGAGGCCCTTGGCCTTGCCGCCATCCTCGGTGATCTCGGCGACGACTTTCTCGAGCTTCTCCGGCTTGCGGCCTGTGATGACCACCTGCGCGCCCAGGGAGGCGAGCTCGTGCGCGGTGCAGCGGCCGATGCCGGAGCCGCCGCCGGTGACGATGACGACCTTGTCCTTGAAGGCCTCGGGGTGGAACTGGGACTGGTACTTCATGTCGCTATCCTTACTTGAGCAGGTCGGCGGGAACCTTGACCGGGATTTCCAGCAGCTGCTGGCCCAGGGCCTTGCCCTGCGGGTCGATGCGCAGGCTGGCCATGCCGCCGCCGCCCAGCGCGTTAGTCATGAGGAAGTTCAGGGCGTTGAGGCCGGGCAGCTCGTAGCGGGTGACCACGCTGTTGTCGCCGTCCAGCACATGCGCCATCCAGGCGCGCGCGGTCTGTTCGTTCACCGCGGCGCGGATATAGGGCAGGTACTCGGGCTTGCGCGCGATGATGCCGATGTTGGAGCTGTTGCCCTTGTCGCCGCTGCGGCCCCAGGCCAGCTTCACCAGCGGCACCTCGATCTCGTGGCCGGACAGCGTGGCCGCCGCGCCCGCGGGCAGCGGGGCCGGCAGCGGCGCCGCGGAACCGGCGGGAATCGCCACCGGGCGGCGCTCGCCGTTGAGGTCGATCTCGACGCGGACGTCGGCCTTCTTCACCAGGCAGGAGAACAGCTTCACCACGGGAGAGGGCTTGGGACGGCCGCCCATGATGCCGGCCAGGCCCGGCGCCATGCCGGTGGAGGCCTGGGCGATCTCGGAAGCAAAGAACATCAGCGCTTCCTTGACCGGGTAGGTGACGGCGATCTTCACCATCACCTCGCGGCTGTCGCCGTGGCGGCCGTGCGGGCCGTAGGTGGATTCGGTGCCCAGGATCTCCACGCTCTTCTGCGGGAAGGGCGGGGCGCCGCGCAGGGCCATCACGCGCTCGCACTTGGTGAGGATGGCGTTGGCGACGCGCTCCGCCTTCCGGCGCGCGTCCATGCCCGCGATCATGAAGCTGACGATGGTGCGGTAGCCGTCGGGCCAGGTCGCGCTGACCTTGTAGCTGTCGGTGGGCGCGCGGCCGCGGGCGCCGGTGACGCGCACCCGGTTCTCGCCGACCTGCTCCAGGCGCACCTGCGAGAAATCGGCGCTGACGTCCGGCAGCAGGTAGCTCTGCGGGTCGCCGATCTCGTAGACGATCTGCTCGCTGATGGTGGCCGGCGTGACCAGGCCGCCGGTGTTGTCCGGCTTGGTGATGACGAAGGAGCTGTCGGCGCTGACCTCGGCGATGGGGAAGCCCATGTTCTCGTAGCCGGGCACGCTCTCCCAGTCGGTGAAGTTGCCGCCGCAGCACTGCGCGCCGCACTCGATGATGTGGCCGGCCAGCGCCGCCTGGGCCAGCTTGTCGTAGTCGCTGTCCGCCCAGCCGAACTCGTGCATCAGCGGGCCGATGACCACCGCCGAGTCCACCACGCGGCCGGTGATGACGATGTCGGCGCCGGCGGCGAGGGCGTCGCGGATGGGCAGGGCGCCGAGATAGGCGTTCATGCTGGCCAGCTGGGCCGGCATGGCTTCGTCGCTGAACATCTCGCGGACGCCGGCGTCGCGGAATTCCTGCTGCCGCGGCGCCAGGTCGTCGCCCAGCACCACGGCCACCTTGAGGTTGAGCCCGGCGTCGGCGATGAGCTTGTTGAGCGCGTCGCGGCAGCCCAGCGGATTGATGCCGCCGGCGTTGCTGACCACCTTGATCTTCTTCCCGGCGATGTCCTTCAGCAGCGGCCCCATGACGCGGGTGACGAAGTCCGGGGCATAGCCCAGGGCGGGATCCTTCTCGCGCGCCTTGGCCATGATGGACATGGTCACTTCCGACAGGTAGTCGAAGACGAGGTAGTCGATACTGGCCATCTTCACGAGCTGGAAGGCGGCGGTGTTGGTGTCGCCCCAGAAACCGGAGGCGCAGCCGATGCGAACGGAGGATTGGGTCATGGCGGGGGTCTGGCGTAATCCGAAAACGAGGGCTACGATACGACCCGTCAGCCGACAAAGCAAGCGCTTGGTTTGGTCAAAAGAGGACAACCTCCCGACCGCCACCCGCCTGCCTATAACGACTTATAAGTGGCTGTTTTGCCTGGGAAAGGGCAGAATCCGCCGCCCTGGCGCCGAGGGTTCACCAGCATGTCCGCCGTTTCGCCACCGCTGAGCAGCATTCCCGTCATGGGGGGACTGGACGACAGTCCCCGCGGCCGCGTCCTGCGCGCCGCCGCCCACCTGTTCCGCAGCCAGGGCTACGAGCGCACCACCGTGCGCGACCTGGCGCGCGTGGTGGGCATCCAGTCCGGCTCGCTCTTCCACCACTTCAAGAGCAAGGAGGACATCCTGCTGGCGGTGATGGAGGAGGGCATCCGCTTCAACCTGGAGCGCATGCGCGAGGCCTACGAGGCGGGCGCGGAGCCGCGGCAGCAGCTGCGCAACCTGATCCGGGCCGAGCTGGAGTCCATCATGGGCGAGACCGGCGACGCCATGACGGTGCTGGTCTACGAGTGGGGCGCGGTGTCCCCCGACAAGCAGCGCGAGCTGCTGGCCCTGCGCGAGCAATACGAGGCCTACTGGCTGCTGGCGCTGAAGGAGGCGCGCGCCCGCGGCCTGCTGCGCCACGACCCCTTCATCACCCGCCGCCTGCTGGCGGGCGCCGTCAACTGGACCCGCAACTGGTACAACCCCAAGGGTCCGGTGACGCTGGAGCAGCTCACCGACCAGGTGCTGGAAATGGGCCTGGGGCCGGCCTGAGCCCGCCTAAGAAAAAAAGCCCCGCGACGCGGGGCTTTTCGTTCAGGGGGACGGAATCGCCTCAGGTCGGCGCGATCGCCGCTTCCTTGCCCCAGCGCTGCGCCGCCTTGAACAGGTCGAACTCCAGCACGCGGCGCACGCTGCGGATCTCGAACTGCTCCTTGTCTTCGGGCAGCTCAATCAGGTAGGGCAGCAGCGCCAGCCCGTGGTCGCCGTTGGGGAAGGCGTAGTGGCGGACCCTGTCGTCCACCTCCACCAGGTCCTCGAACTCCAGGTACACGGTGATCTTGGGATAGCGCTTGGGCACGCGCACGATGCCGAGGAAGGCGTTGCGGCGGGCGGAGGCGATCTCGGCGCGCACCTCGTCCGGGTCCACCTTCTTCTTGCGCCCGAGCAGGCGTCCCAGGAACTTGCCCTTGCCGTCGTCGCCGGTGGCGGCGTGGATGGCCTCCTTGAGGGTGTCGGCCAGCTCCGCGAGCTGCGGTTCGGCCTCGTCCAGGATCTTCTTGAGTTCGGCGCCGGGCAGCGTGGTGTCCAGCGCGGCATCGCTCGCCGCCGCGGCGGCGGCCTCGGCCTCGCCGGTGAAGACGGTGGGCTTGCGCTTTTCCAGCAGGCGCAGGTAGGAGGCGATGCGGTATTCGAGCTCCTGGCCCTTGGTGCTCCACTGCGCCGACGACTGCGCCGAGAAGTCCTGGATGTTGCCCAGCACTTCCAGCAGGAAGGTCCTGAGGCCGAAGTACAGGTACTCGAAGTCGTCCTGGCCTTTGGCCAGCTCGCGCAGCGCGTGCGGGATCTTGCCGATGACCAGGCGCGAGAAGCTCTTCTCCCAGTCCTGCAGGCGCTGCTCGATGGCGGTCTCGAGGTCGGTGCCGTCGGCGGCGAGCGGCTTGAACAGCAGCGGCAGCAGGTACTTGTGCTGGTTGGTCTCGAAGCTGTCCACCAGCTCCAGGATGCGCGCGCTCAGCTGGCGCTGGATGGTGATGATGCGCGTGATGTCGTGCGCGGTCTTCTGCTCGGCCTGCGCGTTGCCGAGCTGGCGGCGGTCCACCGCCACGCTGTTGAAGTAGACGAGGCGACCGCCCATGGCGGTGTCCTCGGAGAGGAAGCGCCGCACCGAGTACTGATTCTGGTCGAAGCGCACCACCGGGCCGACCAGGAAGTAGAAGTGGTCGGTGGTGACGATGTCGAAGCGGCGCACGCGCGCCTCGTTCACCACCGTGCCCTGCACGAAGGGGCTGGGGTCCTTCTTCAGCTCGTAGATGGGCGTGGTCGAGAACCAGTAGCCCATGATCTGCTGCTTGATGAAGACCTCGATGATGTAGGTGCGGATGGCCTCGGCGGTGAGCCCGCGCTGGGTCTGCGGCACGTCGAAGTCCACCGCGCGGATGGCGCCGGCGAAGTCGTAGAGGAAGGCCTCGCGCAGCTTCAGCTTTTCCTTCTGGCGCTGCTGGTTTTCTTCGGGATTGAAGCGGTCGATGTTGCTGAGGCCGCCTTCCAGGGCGTCGGCGATGGTGGTGATGTTGCGGCTCTCGCCGAGGGTGGCCAGCACCTTGTTGAGCTTGTCGGCGAGCGCGGTGAGCTGCGGCGTGGTCAGGCTGGTGGCGAGCTCGCGCACGGTGGGCCGGCCCTGGAACACGAAGCGGTTCGTGGCCTTGTCCCACTCGATGTTCTTGGGCTTGATCACGTTGCGGAAGGCGCGCTGGCGCGCGTTCTCGTCCAGCGGCGCCATGATGGCGCCGACGCGCGCTTCCCAGTCCGGGTTCAGCACCGGGTCGATCACCTTGAGGGCGCGGATGGCGTCCAGCAGCGGGAAGGCGCGACGCACGACCTCGGGCTCGTCCTCCGCGACCTTGGCCTTGTTGTCGCGGGCCTCGGCGATCCGGGTCTGGTCCTGCACCGACATGGTCTTGTAGAAGCCGGGGTCGGTCGCGCCCGGCGCCGGCGCCTGGGCGGGATGGCGGCCGACCACGGTGGCGTCGGGATCGTCGGCGCGCGGGGCCGGCACCGTCTCGTTGCCGCCGCGCATGGACAGCATGGCGTGCTTGTAGGCTTCCACCAGCTGCGCGATGTTGGCGTAGCGCAGACTGGCCTCGGGATGGATGCACTTCTCCAGGAAGGTGGCGATGCTGCGCGGGAAATGCTTGTTGCGATCCAGCTTCTTGGTGGGCGGCAGCTCCTTGATGGCCGCCACGGTCTGCACGCACAGCGCCTCGGGAATGTCCGGGCAGCGGGCGAGCAGCTCGAAGATCATCACGCCGAGCGCGAAGATGTCGGCGCGCTGGTCCACCTCGGTGCCCTCACGCTGTTCCGGCGGCATGTAGGAGGGCGTGCCGAGCTGGGAGCCGATCTGCGTCAGGTCGGAGGTGGGCAGGCGCGCGATGCCGAAGTCGGCGATCTTGACCGCGTCGCCGTCCAGCACCATGACGTTGGCCGGCTTCATGTCGCGGTGCACGATGCCCTGCTGGTGCGCGTAGTGCAGGCCGCGGCAGATGCCCATGACCAGCGTGTTGATGCGCTTGAGGGGGAGGGCGCCGTCGCACTCCTTGAGCACGTCGTCCAGCCCGCGTCCCTTGACGAACTCCATCGCGATATAGGGCATGCCCTCGTGCTGGCCGAAGTCGTACACGGTGACGATGTTGCTGTGCTGGCAGCGCGCGGCCGCGAGGGCCTCGGTCTTGAAGCGCTGCAGGAGCTGTTCGCCGAACTCGTCCTGCAGCAGGTGGGCGTGGATGGTCTTGATGGCCACTGGCCGTTGCAGCGTGTCGTCCATGCCGCGGTACACGACGCCCATCGCGCCGTGGCCAAGCGTGCCCTCGATCCGGTACTTGCCGATCTGCTGGAGCATGTGTCCCTTTCCCCCCGCAACGCCGGTCCCGCCCCGGAGGGCGCCTGGCCGGCGGTACAACCGTATTGTTATCGAAGCCGTGACCCGGTCCGCAGGACCGGTCGGATTTACAGAATATTTACAATGGTTAATACCGCATCGCCGGCGGGTTTTGAAGGGCTGCAGGTCAAGGCGGGACGGTCCGGCCGCCCTGGCGGACGGACGCGCGGCAGGGGCCGACGCACGGCCGCCCTCCCGGAAGAGAGAGCCCCGCCGGGGCGGGGCTGGAGAGGGGCGGGCGCGGCCGTCAGGCTTTGCCGGGCACGGCGGGGGTGGCTGGGCCGGTGGCGGGCGCGGTATCCGCGGCGCCGTCCTCGCGGCGCACGGTCCAGGTATGCACCGGCGCATGGCCCGGGCGCTGCCACTCGGGCGGCTGCCACAGGTGCTGCAGGCGCTGCCACAGCGGGCCCGGGGCGAGCACGTCGCGCCACATGTCCACGAACTCGTGGAAGTTCAGCACGAACCAGTTGTAGCTCTTGATCTGCTGGGTGATGCCGAACTCGATCTTTTCCACTTCCGGCTCGTAGGTGCCGAAGAGGTGGTCCCAGATCATGAGCACGCCGCCGTAGTTCTTGTCGATGTACTGCGGGTTGCGGCCATGGTGCACGCAGTGGTTGCTGGGGGTGTCGAAGATCCACTCCAGCACCGGGTGCAGGCGGCCCACCGCCTGGGTGTGGATGAACCACTGGTAGGCCAGGTTCAGGCCCAGCATGGCCAGGATCAGGCCGGGGTGGAAGCCGAGCAGGATGGGCGGCACGAAGAACCACCACACGCCGATGATGCCGTTGAGGATGCTCTGGCGCGCCGCCGTGGTCATGTTCATGGTCTCGCCGCTGTGGTGCGAGACGTGCTGCGTCCAGAACCAGCGGATGCGGTGCGCGGCGCGGTGGTACCAGTAGTAGCAGAACTCCTCGACGAAGAAGGCGGCGACCACGGTCCAGGCGTTGATGGGCAGCTCGAACAGGCGGTGCTCCCAGATCCAGGCGAGGGCGGCGCCCACCACCAGCAGGTGCATCACCGCTTCCGAGGCGTAATAGCCCAGGCCCAGCGAGGTCGAGGCCAGCATCTCGCGCCAGTAGAAGCGCTGCCCGGCGGCGGCCACGTCCCAGCGGCCGGTGCGGCGGCGCATGGCCAGGAATTCGGCCACGAAGCCCAGGATGAACAGCGGCGTCATGGACACGACGATGACCTGTTTCCAGTCCACGTGCGGCCCCATGACCTGGTTGATCCACTGGATGATGTCCTGCACGGCGAAGCCCTCGGGTTCTTGTTATGCCCCGCAGTCTAGCTACCGGACATGCCGCTGCCTTGACCAAACATGCCAGGCGCCCTGGCTTGCCGGGTCAAGGCGGCCGGGTGCGGCCCTACCCCCGAGCACTGTCCCGGGTTCAAGCGGCGCCGGCCGCCGTCCCGGGACCGGCCGTCTCGGCGGCGGTGGGGATCCAGTTGCCGTGGAAGCCCAGCGGCACCCGCACCGGCAGCTCGATCTCCGCCTGCGGCGCGCCGCCGAGGTCGTCGGCGTTCAGGATCACCACGCGGCCGGGGCCGCCCGCCAGGTCGTGCACATAGGACAGCAGCCAGCCCTCGTCCTCGCCCGCGCCGGCATGGCGCGGCACGAACACGGCCTCGCCGCCGAGCAGGCCGGGCCCGTAGGCGTGGGTGCGGGTCTCGCCAGTGGCCAGGTCATGGCGGTACAGCGCATTGGGTCGCGGGGCGGCCACGTCGATGCCCACGGCATAGGCGTAGCGGTAGGGCTGGCCGGTGCGGCGCTCGTCGTAGCGCGGGAATTCCTGGCGCTCGCGCGAGAGGACCTGGCGCTGCACCCGGCCCGTGCGCGCTTCCAGCGTCCAGCGCTCGAAGGTCACGGCCTGGTCCTCCGGCCCCTGGCGCGAGCGGTCGAACATGCGCGCATGCACCACCACGTCCAGCACCGCGCCGCCGTCCGGCAGGTCGTGGGCATTGGCGGTGTGGAACACGAAGCAGGGCTCGACCTCGAACCAGCGCACGTCGCGGCCGCTGCCGGTGCGCGGCAGCAGGCCCACGCGCGCGGCATGGCGGGGGTTCCAGGCATAGGGCAGGGCGGCGCCCCCCAGCGCCTGCCGCAGCGAGAAGGTCACGGGCAGGTCCAGCACCACCACATGGCCCTGCGTCAGCGCGCAGTCATGCACCATGGGCCCGTGCTGCACACGCACCGGCTCGTCGCGCACCAGCGCGCCGCGGGCGTCGATGACCCGATGGTAGAGGTGGCGCTGGTCGAAGCCGTCGTAACAGATCGCGTGCAGCTCGCCGGTGGCGGGGTCGGCGTGCGGGTGCGCGCTGAAGCCGAGTCGCGCCGGGCTGGCGAAGAGGCCGTGGCGCCGGCTTTCGAGCCGGGTGTCCAGCGCCACCGGGCAGGCGCCGGCCTCCACCAGCGCCCAGAGCTCGCCGGCGTGGCCGATGATGTTGGTGTTGACCACGTCGGCCACGCCCCGGCGCGGCCCCGGCAGGGGCGGCAGGCCCTGGTCGCGGCGCACGCTGTCCACGCCCACGAAGCGGCTGCGGTACCACTGCGCCGTACCCTCCGCCAGGCGCAGGCCGTGCACCATGCCGTCGCCCATGAACCAGTGGTGGGCGGCGGGGTTGGCGACGTGGCGCGGGTTGGGCCCGATGCGCGCGAGGATGCCGTCCAGCTCGTGCGGAATACGGCCGCTGACACGCAGCGCGGTGGAGGTGGTCTCCTCCGCGACCGGCGCGAAGGGGCCTTCCAGGAAGGGGTTGCGGGCATCGAAGGGGATGCGCTGCTGCATGCGGCGATGCAGCCAGAGCGCGGCGTCCTGCAGCAGTTCGGCGGTGGCCATGGCGGTCCTCCTTTTCCGGGTGGCGGAAGCGGCCGCCGGGTGGGCGGCCGGGCTCCGGGGACTGAATGTGTATAATGTGAACATTAGCGTGGGATGGAATGTTCACAATGTCAACTTCAGGGCGGGAACCTGCCGACGAAAGCCGCTACCACCACGGCCGCCTGCGCGAGGCGCTGGTCACCGAGGGCCTGCGGCTGCTCGAGGAAAGCGGCGAGGGCGCCTTCAGCCTGCGCGAGCTGGCGCGCCGGCTGGGGGTGTCGGCCAATGCCGCCTACCGGCACTTCGCGAGCAAGGAGGCGCTGCTGGAGGCGCTGGCGGCCGAGGGCTTCCGCCGCTTCGCGGCCGGGCAGCTGATGGCCGCGCGGGGCGGGGATTCGCCGCAGGCGGGCTTCCTCGCGGCCGGGCGCGCCTATGTCGCCTTCGCCGAGGCGCATCCGGCGCTCTTCCGCCTCATGTTCGGCCGCTTCAGCGCGGACCGGCACGGCGACGAGCTCGCCGCCGCCGGCGAGCTGGCCTACGAGGGCCTGCGCCACGGCGTGGCCGCGGCCCTGGGACGGCCGGTGGCGGATCCGGAGGTGGACGTGGCGGTGCTGCGCGCCTGGAGCCTGGTGCACGGGCTCAGCCACCTGGTGCTGGACGGCCAGCTCGCGCGCCGCCTGGGCAATGCGGCGGCGGTGCAGGCCTGCATCGAGGCCGTGCTGCGGCAGGCGCTGGCCGAGGCGCCGGCCGCGTAGCCGCCCCGGACCGGCCATGAAAAAAGGCGCCCGCGGGCGCCTTTTTTCAAGCAGGACGACGTCAGTCGGGCGCGCGCGTGACGAAGGGCTCCAGCAGCCTGCGCGCGTAGATCTGCGCGCCGATCACCGTCATGAAGGTGTAGGCGCCCATGAACTTGCGGCTGATGAACATGACTTCCTTGGGCGGCACCGAGAAATGCCGGGTCGCCGCGGAGCGCGCGGCGAAGGCGGCCACGCGCACATGCAGGCGGCTGCGCGCCCAGTCGTAGCGGCCGTCCGCCGTCACCGCCTCGGGCGCGGCATCCTTGAGGTCGGAGAAGGGTTCGATGGCCAGGAAGAACAGGTCGGCCAGGTTGTGCTTCACGCTGTCCGGCATGTTGTCGAAGAAGCTGAAGCCGCGCATGGCGCGCAGCATGGCGTCGCGGTCGCGGTAGAAGGCGGCGCGGGTCAGGCGGCGCGCCAGCGCCAGCAGGTCCTCGGGGAAGTCGCGCACGGCGCCGAAGTCCAGCAGCACGATGCGGTCCGGCTCGCCCTCCTTCTCGCCCAGGCGCACCAGGTAGTTGCCGAAGTTGGGGTCGGTCTGGATTTCGCCCCACTCGAAGACCTCGCGGCAGCAGATCTCCAGCGCGGCCTCGGCGATGCGGTTGCGGCGCTCCTGCGCCAGGCCCAGCACGATGGGGCTGTTGATGGGCACGCCACGCTCGAAGCTCATGCAGAGCAGGGCGTCGGTGCAGTACTCGGGATAGATGCGCGGCACGATGAAGCGGTCGTCGCCGCGCAGGTAGGAGTAGAAGAGGCGGGTGGTCTCGGCTTCCTGCGGGTAGTTGACCTCGCGGTGCATCATCATGCGCACTTCGTCCAGCCACTCGTCGAACTCGCGCGTCTGCGGCACGGCCTTGGTCAGGCGCAGCATCTGCGTGACCAGGTTGAGGTCGGAGTCGATGGCCTGGGCCACGCCCGGGTACTGGATCTTGAGCACGAGCTCGGCGCCGTCGCTCTTGCGGCGGGCGCGGTGCACCTGGGCCAGCGAGGCCGCGCCCAGCGGCTCGCGGTCGATCTCGAGCTCGGCGAAGCGCGTCTCGCCCAGCTGCGCCCGCACCACCGGCTCCAGCGAATCCCAGGTCAGGGTGGTGGTGTCGTCGTTGAGCTGGTGCAGGGCGCGGGTGACTTCCTCGGGCAGGAAGTGCTCGCCGTACAGCGCCATCATCTGCCCGATCTTGACCACGGAGCCCTTGAGCTTGCCGAGTTCGCGCACCAGGTACTGGGCCTGCTCGGCCATGATGCGGCGCCGCTTCTCCTCGCGCTCCTCGGGGCTCGCGAAGAGGGAACCGGCGGCGCCGGCCGCGAAGCGGGTGCCGGCCACGAAGCCGGCCTTGGCCAGGGACAGGCGGCGCTCGAAGGCGCCCGTCTTGAGGCGTTTCATCTGGTGCGGGTTGTCGCTCATCCGGGGGGTATCCAGGGCGGCAGGGCGAAGGGAGGCGGCATTCTACCCGAAACCGCGCAAAGCTGGCCCCCTCTGCCGATGCCCAGCAAGGCCCGAATCGCTATCATTTCCGGATATCTACGACTTAAGTCTGCCATGCCGCGCCCCTTGCCCGATCCCCTGGACTTCACCCCGCCGCCGCCCGGCCTGCTGCGCCGGGCGCTGACCCTGCGCCGCTTCTGGTTCGACCCCCGCTTCGTCGGGCTCGAGCACCTGGACCCGGCGCGTCCGGCCCTCTACGTGGGCAACCACACCCTCTACGGCATCCTCGACGCGCCGCTGATGGTGCAGGGCGTGTACGACCGCACCGGCATCTATTTCCGTTCGCTGGGCGACCATTTCCATTTCGTGACGCCGGGCTGGGGGCGCCTGCTGCTGCGCTTCGGCGCCGTCGACGGCACCCCGGAGAACTGCAGCCGGCTGATGCAGGCAGGCGCGCACATCATCGTCTACCCGGGAGGGGCCCGCGAGGTGATGAAGAACTCGGGCGAGGAGTACCGCCTGGTGTGGAAACAGCGCACCGGCTTCGCGCGCATGGCCATGCAGCACGGCTACGACATCATTCCCTTTGCCGCCATCGGCGCCGACGATGCCCTGCGCATCCGTTACGACAGCAAGACCTTCCAGCGGTCCTGGGCGGGCCGGCTGGCCCGCCGCACGGGGTTGCTGGAGCGCTGGTTCCGCGGCGGTGACACGCTCATGCCCTGGGCCACCGGCGTCGCGGGCACGCCGCTGCCGCGTCCCGAGCGCATGTACTTCAGTTTCGGGGAGCGCATTCCCACCGCCCAGCTGCGCGCGGCCGCCAACAACCGCCACGCCCAGTGGCAGGTGCGGCACGAGGTGGAGCAGGCGATCTACCGGCAGATGGACGAGCTGTTCCGGCTGCGCGCCCGCGACGACGACTGGCCGGCCTGGCGGCGGCGGCTGATCGCGCGTCCCGGCCAGGCCTGAGGCGCGCGGGGGGCGTAAAAGAAACCGCCCCGCCCGGCGGGGCCGGAGCGGGGCGGGAGAGAGAACAGCGGGGGCTCAGACGCCGAAGGAGTCGCGGATCAGGCCCACGAACACGCCCTCGATGACCATGTCGTCGGGCGAGACCATGATGGGCTGGTAGTTCATGTTGGCGGGCACCAGCTTGATCTTGCCGTCTTCCTGGTCGAGGTATTTCACGGTGACCTCGTTGTCGATGCGGGCCACCACGATCTGGCCCTTGCGGGCGATGCTGGTCTTGTAGACGGCGATGAGGTCGCCCTCGAGAATGCCGGCATCCTTCATGGAGTCGCCCTTGACCCGCAGCAGGTAGGTGGGGCGCTTGCTGAACATGCCCTGCGGCACCGGCAGCGCCTGGTCGTGGTTCTCGATGGCCTCGATGGGCAGGCCGGCGGCGACCGAGCCGATGATGGGCACCAGGTCGGGGTCGGCTTCCTCGAGCAGCTGGATGCCGCGCGACAGCTCGGCGTGCAGCTTGATGTAGCCCTTGTGCTCGAGGGCGCGCAGGTGGTCGGCGGCGGCGTTCTTGGACTTGAAGCCGAAGCGCAGCGCGACCTCGGCGCGGGTGGGGGCCATGCCCGTGCGCTCGATGTTCTCGCGGATGAATTCCAGGATTTCTGCCTGCCGGGTGGTCAAGCCTTCCATTGCGCGGTCCTCGCAACCAGGTGCCAGTGGGATGGACAGACGCTAGCATGGACACTGTCCTTGTGTACAGCCCTGTGATTATGTTCAGGGCTGGCCTCCTGACCAGCGGCAGGCCGGCACCGGCAGGGCATGGCGAGCGGGCCGGCCGAGGCCGGCTTGATTGGTAATACCAGATTGCAAGGCCTTGATGGCAAAGGCCGGGCGATAATCAGACACACCGGGGTGGCGCGGCCGGGGCCGCGGCGCCCCGCTTCAGGAGCAGGCATGCGGATCAGTGAGCTGGCCATCCATCCCCTCAAGTCGGCGCGCCGCCTGGTGGTGCCGGAGCTGGCGCTCGATGCCCTGGGGCCGGCGCAGGACCGGCGCTGGATGCTGGTGGACGCGGCGGGGGCCTTTGTCACCCAGCGCACCCATCCGCGCCTCTGCCTGCTGGCTGCCACCCCCGTTCCGGGCGGCCTGCAGCTGGCGGCCCCGGGGCGCGACGATCTGGTCGTACCAGTTCCGGACGGAACAGTCGACGCGGCCGGCACCGTGGCGGCGCGCGTCTGGAACGACACCGTGGCGGCGCGTCCGGCCCTGCCCGCCGCGCATGCCTGGTGCTCGGACTTCCTGGGCCTGCCGGTACGGCTGCTACACATGCCCGACGACGCGGTGCGCGCCGTGGACCCGCACTATGCCGGCCCGGGCCACCGCACGGCCTTCTCTGACGGCTTCCCGCTGCTGCTGGTGACCCAGTCGTCGCTGGACCATCTCAACCGCCGGCTCGCCGCGGAGGGGGCGCCGGCGGTGGACTGGGCCCGGTTCCGGCCCAACGTGGTGGTGGCGGGCGACCTGCCGCCGCATGCCGAGGACGGCTGGCGCCGCCTGCGGGTGGGGGAGGTCGAGCTGGCGCTGGTCAAGCCCTGCTCGCGCTGCGTGATTCCCTCCATCGACCCGGCCACGGCGGTCAAGGACAGTCGCATTCTGACCATTTTGCGCGCGTATCGGCGACGGCCGGACGGCAAGGTCTACCTGGGGCAGAACGTGGTGGTGGCGCGGGCCGCGCCCGGGGCCCGGCTGCGCCAGGGCGACACCGTGGAAATTCTTGAGTAACTGTCGGAAATTTCGTGGAAAATGCGGACCGGGGCTGGTGTCCGGTCGCGCGACTCGCTACAAACACAGCCGGACTCCTGCCAGCGGGAGAGGGACAGGCCCGTCCCTTGCATGGCAGACTGCGGAACGCGTGTCCCGGACCCTTTTGCCGGCCTGTCCGGCCGGGAGTGGACGCCGTCCTTACCGGGCCAGGGGAAGACCATGCCGCCCTGCGGCAGACAAGAAAAATCATGACGAGCATTTATTACTACTTCACCTTCGATGACGGCCTCGAACTCAAGTTCGACGTCAACCTGGATCGCACCTTCGATCCGGGCCGCATCCCGACCGACGCGCCCGAGTGGACGCGCCTGGGCAACAACCAGTGCAGCAACTGCCCGCTGTCCAAGGCCGAGCACACGCACTGCCCGGCCGCGCTGGACCTGGACAAGGTGGCGCGCGACTTCCAGAAGCTGCCGGGCAACACCAAGGCCAATGTGCGCGTGGTGACACCGGAGCGCGAGTACGTCAAGCGCGTGGGCCTGGAGGAGGGCGTGCGCGCCCTCATGGGCCTGATCATGGCCACCAGCGCCTGCCCCGTGTTCGGCGCGCTCAAGGCCAATGCCCGCATGCACCTGCCGTTCGCCACGCCGCAGGAGTTCATCACCCGCTCGGCGTCCATGTACCTCATGCGGCAGTACTTCATCGCGCGCGAGGGCGGCACGCCGGACTGGGAGCTCAAGGGCCTGGTCAAGACCAACGAGCAGCTGCAGCTGGTCAACCACGCCTTCTGGCAGCGTACCGTCTCCGCCTTCCAGAACGACGCCAACTCCAAGGCCCTGCTAAGCTTCTTCACGCTGTCCTCCAGCGTGTCGAGCTCGCTGGACGCGCAGCTCGCCAAGATCAAGCCCATCTTCCTGCCGCAGGAACCCGTGGCTTCGTGAGCACCTTTGCGGTCGTCCTGATCGTCGTGGTGGCGTTCGTGCTGGGGCAGATGTCCCTGCTGCGGCCGAGCGCCCGCGACACCCGCCTCATGCAGCTGCGCGCCGAGGCGCGCAAGGCCGGCCTGCAGCCGCGCCTGCTGGCACCGCCCGACTGGTATCGCGGCGAGCGCCCCGTCGGCGGCCTCCTGGCCTGCTATTCGCTGCTGCTGCCGGAGGACGCGCCCGGCCTGCCGTATTTCCGCGCCGAACGCCTCTCCGACGGGGAGTGGGTGACCCGCAGCGGCGAGGGTGCGGTCCTGCGCGGCCTGGACCTGCCCCCCGAGGCGGCGCGCCTGCTGGCCCTGGAGGCCCGGGCCAACGCCGTCAGCGCCTGGTGGAAGGAGGAGGGCGGTCCGGAGGTCCTGCCGGCGCTCCATTCCCTGCTCCACCAGCTTCAGCAAAAACTCCAGTAAAATCAGTCTTCTGCCTCTCCCGTCCGGGGGGGGATCCTCAGTCCCTCCCCTGACGGGCCGCTTGACCGGGCCTGTCGTGCCTCTTATATATGCCGACTCTCCGGCCGGCCTCGGCCGTTTCCTTCCTTCCACTGGCTGTGAATTCCCATGGGTAAATCGCTGGTCATCGTCGAGTCGCCGGCCAAGGCCAAGACGATCAACAAGTACCTCGGCAAGGACTTCGTGGTGAAGTCCTCCGTCGGCCATGTCCGCGACCTGCCCGTGAGCGGTTCCGGCACCAAGGTCGACCCGGCCGAGCGCGCCAAGGCCGCCGCGGCGACCCGCAAGCTCTCCGCCGAGGCCAAGGCGGCGCAGAAGGAAAGCAAGGGCAAGGCCGCGCTGGTGGCGCGCATGGGCGTGGACCCCGAGAAGGACTGGAAGGCCCACTACGAGATCCTGCCCGGCAAGGAAAAGGTCATCGACGAGCTCAAGAAGCTCGCCAAGGACGCCGACACCATCTACCTGGCCACCGACTTGGACCGCGAGGGGGAAGCCATCGCCTGGCACCTGCGCGAGGTCATCGGGGGCAATGACGAGCGCTTCAAGCGCGTCGTGTTCAACGAGATCACCAAGAACGCCATCACCGAGGCCTTCAAGCAGCCGGGCGTGCTCAACATGGCGCGCGTCAACGCGCAGCAGGCGCGCCGCTTCCTGGACCGCGTCGTGGGCTACATGGTGTCGCCGCTGCTGTGGGAAAAGATCGCCCGCGGCCTCTCCGCCGGCCGCGTGCAGTCGGTGGCGGTGCGCCTGGTGGTGGAGCGCGAGCGCGAGATCCGCGCCTTCATCCCGGAAGAGTTCTGGGAGATCCACGCCGACACCCTGACCGGCAAGAAGGAAGGCCTGCGCCTGGAGGTCACCAAGGACGGCGACAGCGCCTTCCGCCCGAAGAACAAGGCCGAGGCCGACAGCGCGCTGAAGCGGCTCGAGAAGGCCGAGTACAAGGTGGCCAAGCGCGAGGACAAGCCGACGCGCACGCGCCCCAACGCGCCCTTCATCACCTCGACCCTGCAGCAGGCCGCGAGCACGCGCCTCGGCTTCTCCGTGAAGAAGACCATGACGCTGGCGCAGCGCCTCTACGAGGCCGGCCACATCACCTACATGCGTACCGACTCGACCAACCTGAGCCAGGACGCCATCAACATGGTGCGCGGCTTCATCGAGGACGAGTTCGGCAAGAAATACCTGCCGGAAAAGCCCAATTTCTATTCCAGCAAGGAAGGCGCGCAGGAAGCCCACGAGGCCATCCGTCCCTCCGACGTCAACGCGAAGCCGGGCGAGCTGCACGGCCTGGAGCGCGACGCCGAACGCCTGTACGAGCTGATCTGGCGGCAGTTCGTCGCCTGCCAGATGCCGGACGCCGAGTACCTCTCGACCAGCCTCGTGGTCGGCGCCGAGAAGTTCGAGCTGCGTACCCGCGGCCGCATCCTCAAGTTCGACGGCTTCACGAAGGTGATGGCGCCGGCGCAGAAGGACAAGGAAGACGTGGTGCTGCCGGACGTGAAGGTCGGCGAGGCGCTCACGCTGAAGAAGCTGGACCCGTCGCAGCACTTCACCAAGCCGCCGGCGCGCTTCACCGAAGCCACGCTCGTGCGCGAGCTGGAGAAGCGCGGCATCGGCCGTCCCTCCACCTATGCCGCCATCATCTCCACCATCCAGGAGCGCGGCTACGTCAAGCTGGAGAACCGCCGCCTGTATGCCGAGAAGATGGGTGACATCGTCACCGACCGCCTGACCGAGAACTTCGACGACCTCATGGACTACGCTTTCACCGCCGAGCTCGAGGCCGAGCTGGACAAGGTGGCGGAAGGCTCGCTGGAGTGGAAGAAGGTCCTGAACGACTTCTACAAGGGCTTCCAGAAGCGCCTGCAGAAGGCCGGGCAGGAAGACGGCATGCGTCCCAACCAGCCGGTGACCACCGACATTCCCTGCCCGCAGTGTTCGCGCCCCATGCAGATCCGCACCGCCAGCACCGGCGTCTTCCTGGGCTGCTCCGGCTACGCGCTGCCGCCCAAGGAGCGTTGCAAGGCCACCATCAACCTGGTGCCGGGCGGCGAGATCGTCGCCATCGACGAGAACGACGAGGACAGCGAGTCCAAGCAGCTGCTGGCGCGCCGCCGCTGCCCCAAGTGCGGCACCGCCATGGACAGCTACCTGATCGACGAGCACCGCAAGCTGCACGTCTGCGGCAACAACCCCGACTGCAGCGGCTACGAGATCGAGAAGGGCAACTACCGCATCAAGGGGTATGAGGGCCCGGTGATCGAGTGCGACAAGTGCGGCTCGGACATGCAGCTCAAGACCGGCCGCTTCGGCAAGTACTTCGGCTGCACCAACAGCGAGTGCGGCAACACCCGCAAGCTGCTGCGCAATGGCGAGGCCGCGCCGCCCAAGGCCGACCCCATCCCCATGCCGCAGCTCAAGTGCGAGAAGTCCGACGACTTCTTCCTGCTGCGCGACGGCGCCGCCGGCCTGTTCCTGGCCGCCAGCCAGTTCCCCAAGCACCGCGAGACGCGCGCGCCCACCATCGAGGAGCTGAAGACCGTCGCCGACAAGCTCGACGAGAAGCACCAGTACCTGCTCAAGGCCCCGGTCAAGGACAAGGAGGGCAACAAGGCTGTGCTACGCTTCAGTCGCAAGACCCGCGAGCAGTTCGTGGTCACCGAGAAGGACGGCAAGCCCACCGGCTGGCAGGCCTTCTACCGCGACGGCAAGTGGGTGGAGACCCCGGCGAAGGGCAAGTGAGGCAGTCATGAAAGGCGCCATCGACACCGGCAAGCTGCGTCCCAACCAGGGCCGCACCAACCAGAAGCTCTACTTCGCGCGCCTGCAGCTCGACCGCCTGCAGGCGCTGCTGGCGGCGAAGGCGGCCTTTTCCTGGGAGGCCGAGGCGCTGTCCTGCCGCGAGGCCGCCATCCTGCACCTGCACGGCGCCTACCTGGCCTTCCTGCAGGAGCTGGTGCGCTTCTACAAGCTGCAGGGCCCGCTCATGACCTCCGAGGCGGTGCGCGCGGCCATGGCGGCCAAGGGCCAGGTCTCGCCCGAGATCGCCGTGCTGCAGCGCCTGGAGCAGGAGCATGGCTCCTGGCTGGCGCAGCTGCTGCGCGCGCACCAGGACTGCCTGATCGCCCCCGACCAGGCGCCGGTCGCGGTCGAGGAGGAGGACACCGCCTCGCGCGCCATCAGCGTGGTGGTGGTGGCCGCCGACAACCCGCTCTCCGCCGGCGACACCGCCAACCTGCAGCGCTGGCTGCAGGAGCTGACCACCATCATCCGCGACTTCCGCCGCGAGATGCAGGAATGGTGAGCGCGGGCCGCCGGCCCGCGCCCCGCCCTTGAAATCCCCGTCCGCCTCCCCATTTCTCCTGACATCCCGGTTGTTGAATGTCCGAGTCCATCATGTCCGCTGCACAGTATCTCGAAGTGGTGCAAACCGAGGACGGCGACGTGCTGCTGCGCCGCAGCGACGCCGACGAGGCCGAGCCGCTGGTGTCCCTGCGCTTCTCGCCCGAGGTGCGCGCCATGCTGGGCGACCACCTCAACGAGGTGGCGCTCGCCATGCTCGGCGCCGGCATGCGCGCCACCTCCGCGCTGGCCCGGCGCCAGGCCCTGGGCGAGGACGGGGCGCCGCGCCTGCTGCACTAACCGCCTTTCGTCCCGCCCGGGCGCCGTTGTTCGCGTTGTGAGCGCGGACACGGCACCGCCGGGGGCGGGCGCTGCTAGACTCGGGTCGACAACAGCGAAAAAAGACAACGACCGGAGTCGACATGTTTGACAAGAAAATGCCGGAAGCGTGGCGCGTGCTGCGCATCCAGTCCGAAATCGTCGACGGCATCGAGCACCTGATCAAGGTGCAGTACGCCGCCATCCTCTTCGGCAGCGCCCGCCTGCCGCCCGAATCCCCCTATTACCAGGCTGCGGAACAGATGGGCCGCCTGCTCTCGCAGGGCGGCGTCAACGTCATCACCGGCGGCGGCCCCGGCATCATGGAGGCCGCCAACAAGGGCGCGCACAACCAGGGCGCCCGCTCCATCGGCCTCAACATTTCCCTGCCCATGGAGCAGGCGGCCAATCCGTACCAGGACATCAGCCTGTACTTCCGCTACTTCTTCGTGCGCAAGTTCATGTTCATGAAGCACGCCATCGCCTTCGTGATTTTCCCCGGCGGCTATGGCACCCTCGACGAGATGTTCGAGGTGCTGACGCTGATCCAGACCGGCAAGAGCGAGCCCTTCCCGGTGATCCTCTACGGCCGCGACTACTGGGCCGGCCTCCTCGACTGGCTGCGCGACCGCATGCTCGCCGACGGCTGCATCAGCGCAAGCGACCTCGACCTCTTCCAGGTGGTCGACACCCCGGAGGAGGGCGCGCGCATGATCATCGACTACTACTGCCAGCGCATGGTGGAGTCGGAACAGGAATGAAGACGCTGCTGGTGTCCATCGCCGACCAGACCCTGAGGCTGGTGGAGGACGGGCACACCCTCGAGGCCTATGCCGTCTCCACCGCCCTCAAGGGGGCGGGCGAGCAGATGGGCAGCGAGCAGACCCCGCGCGGGGGCCATATCGTGCGCGCCCGCATCGGCGCGGGCATGCCGGCCGGCACCGTCTTCCGCGGCCGCCGGCCCACCGGCGAGGTCTGGACGCCGGCCCTGCATGCGCAGTTCCCGGGGCGGGACTGGATCCTGAGCCGCATCCTCTGGCTGTCCGGCACCGAACCGGGGCGCAACCGCCTGGGCCGCTGCGACAGCATGCGCCGCTACATCTACATCCACGGCACCCCCGACTGCGAGCCCATGGGGGTACCGCTTTCCCATGGCTGCATCCGCATGCGCAACAGCGACATCATCGACCTGTTCGACCGCGTGCCGGCCTATGCCCCGGTCCTGATCGAGGAATAGGCGCCCGCCGGCGCGGGAAGTCCCCGGGCGAGGGGGCGGGCGGGGGAAATTGGGTGAAAAACAAGCGATTGATATTAAAGGGGAAAAATATTCCGTTTTTCCCTTTGACAGGTCCGCTGAAGTCCCTATAATGCGCGCCACGCTGAATGCCCAAGGGTGCTTAGCTCAGCTGGGAGAGCAGCTCCCTTACAAGGAGCGGGTCGGCGGTTCGATCCCGTCAGCACCCACCAGCTAACAAGACCAAGCAGCGGTAGTTCAGTCGGTTAGAATACCGGCCTGTCACGCCGGGGGTCGCGGGTTCGAGCCCCGTCCGCTCCGCCAAAGCCAGCAAGGGCGCCTACGTGGCGCCCTTGCTTTTTCTGCGCATCGTGGAGTCTCGCCAGCGAGCCGCTACGGTGCGATCCCCTTCAAGCCGCTTTCAGGCCCCACACGGATCGTCTGCACCATGCTGCAAGCCATCAGAGAGAAGACCGCCGGTTGGATCGCCATTGGCATCGTCTTGTTGTTGTGTGTCCCTG
>DASUDN010000002.1:0-4003 GCA_036275595.1 Moraxellaceae bacterium | reverse complement strand
CGAGGCGCCGCAGATGGAGGCCATGGAGGAGGAGCCGTTGGACTCGGTGATGTCGGACACGACGCGGATGGCGTAGGGGAACTTGTCCGGGGACGGCAGCATGGGCTGCACGCCGCGGCGGGCCAGGCGGCCGTGGCCGATTTCACGACGCTTGGGACCGGACTCGCGGCCGGTCTCGCCCACGGAGTAGGCGGGGAAGTTGTAGTGCAGCATGAAGTTGTCGGTGCGGGTGCCTTCCAGCGCATCGATCATCATGGCGTCGCGGGTGCCACCGAGGGTGGCGGTGACCAGGGCCTGGGTCTCGCCGCGGGTGAACAGGGCGGAGCCGTGGGCCTTGCCCAGCACGCCGACCTGGATGTCCAGGGCGCGCACGGTACGGGTGTCGCGGCCGTCGATGCGGGGCTTGCCGGAGAGGATGTTGTCACGCACGGTGCGGTACTTCAGGTCCTCGAACAGCTCTTCCACCTCGTCGGCGGAGGTCTCGCCGCCTTCCGGGGCGAATTGCGCCAGGGCCTGCTTCTTGATCTCGTCCAGGCGGGTGTAGCGGTCCTGCTTGACGCGGATGGTATAGGCCTCGGAGATGGCGGCCTCGAAGGCGGCCTTGAGCTGGGCCTTCAGGGGCTCGTTCTTGGCCGGGGCGGTCCAGTCCCAGCGTGCGTTGCCGACTTCGGCGGCAAATTCCTTGATGGCGGCGATGGCGGCCTGCATTTCGTCGTGGCCGAAGAGCACGGCGCCCAGCATTTCGTCTTCGCTGAGTTCCTTGGCTTCGGATTCGACCATCAGCACGGCCTTGTCGGTGCCGGCGACGACCAGGTCGAGCTCGGAGGATTCCAGTTCGGCGTAGGTCGGGTTCAGCTTGTACTCGCCGTTGACGTAGCCGACGCGGGCGGCGCCGATGGGGCCGTTGAAGGGAATGCCGGAGATGGCGAGCGCGGCGGACGTGCCGAGCATGGCGGCGATGTCCGGATCGCTCACCTTGTCGGTGGACACGACCTGCGCGGTCACCTGCACTTCATTCAGGAAACCTTCCGGGAACAGGGGGCGGATGGGGCGGTCGATCAGGCGCGAGGTCAGCGTTTCCTTCTCGGTGGGACGGCCTTCGCGCTTGAAGTAGCCACCCGGAATGCGGCCGGCGGCATAGGTCTTTTCCTGGTAGTTCACGGTCAGGGGAAAGAAGTCCTGCCCGGGCTTGGCGCTCTTGGCGCCGACGACGGCGACCAGCACGGACACGCCACCCATGGTGACGTAGACGGCGCCGGTGGCCTGGCGGGCGATGCGGCCCGTCTCCAGCACGACCTGCTGGTTGCCGTACTGGAATTCCTTGCGAACGATCTTGAACATGTGTTGCTTCCTCAGGTGTCGATTGTGATCCCGGTCCATCCGGAATCCCTCTTGCCATCGGAGGCCCCTAACAGATGCGCGCGCCTCGCATGTGTTAGAAGCCTCTCCAAAGGCAAAGCGTTGGTGAAAAAACACGGGGAGCGCGAACGCTCCCCGGTCTTCTGCCTCAGCGACGCAGGCCCAGGGTCTGGATCAGGGCGCTGTAGCGGGCGTTGTCCTTGCGGCTCAGGTAATCCAGCAGCTTGCGGCGCTGGTTCACCATGCGGATCAGGCCGCGACGGGAGTGGTGGTCGTGCTTGTGTTCCTTGAAGTGGGACTGCAGATCATCGATCTGCGCCGACAGCAGGGCCACCTGCACTTCCGGGGATCCCGTGTCGCCCTGCTTCTGGGCGAACTTGGCGACGATCTCGGCTTTCTGTTGCGCGGTAAGGGACATTGTTACTTCTCCACAATGAGAGGCAAATGGAAGAACGGCCAGCCGCGCCTCTCTGCAGCTGTCGTCATGCGGGGCCGTTGCCGGCCGCCACCCTTTTCAGCCGGCTTGTGGCCGACCAAAACGATTATTTTACACCCGGATGAGGCGTTTGGGGGCCACCCGGGCCTCGTCATCCATCTCCCCGATGCCCAGGAAGCGGCCGCCGGCCTCGAAGACCAGCACCGCCCCGTCCCGGGGGGCGCCGGCGACCCGTACCGGCTGCCCCTGCAGCAGGTAGTAGGCGGCGCTTTCGGACAACTCCACCCGCGGCCAGTCGGCGAGGCCGGCCCAGGCCGGCAGCAGCAGGGCGTCGATGGCCGCCTGCCCGCCCTGCTCCAGCGCCGCCTCGACCTGCGCCAGGGTGACCATGGCGGGCGCCTGGAACGGTCCCAGCGACAGGCGGCGCAGCAGGGTCACGTGGGCCCCGCACCCCAGCACCTCGCCAATGTCCTCGGCCAGGCTGCGGATATACGTTCCCTTGCTGACATGGGCCTCGAGCTCCCACTCGTCAGCACTCGCCCCGATCAGGTCCAGGCGATGGATGGTGACCCGGCGCGCCTCGCGCTCGACCTCGATGCCCTGGCGCGCCAGCTCGTAGAGCGGACGACCGTCGCGCTTGAGCGCGGAGAACATGGACGGCACCTGGTCGATAGCGCCCCGGAAGCGCGCCAGCACCGCCTCGATGGCGGCCGCGTCCAGCGCGGGCACCGGGGCGGTGGCGATGACGTCGCCCTCGGCATCGCCGGTGGCGGTCTTCACGCCCAGGCGGATGCGGGTGCGGTAGACCTTGTCGGCCTCTAGCAGGTACTGCGTGAACTTGGAGGCCTCGCCCAGGCAGATGGGCAGCAGGCCGGTCGCCAGCGGATCCAGGCTGCCGGTATGGCCGGCCTTGTCCGCCTGGTACAGGTGGCGCACGCGCTGCAGGGCCTGGTTGGAGGTCAGGCCCTGCGGCTTGTCGAGCAGCAGGATGCCGTCCACCGGACGGCGCGGGCGGCGAGGCTTGCTCATTCGTTGCCGCTGTCGCCTTCGCCGCGCGCCTGCGCGCGCTCCTGGTCCTGGCGCACGGCCTCGTTGATCAGGGCCGCCATGCGGTTGCCGCGCGCGGTGACCTCGTCATAGTGGAAGCGCAGGCGCGGCGTGACACGGGTACGGATGGCCCGGCCGACCTCGCCGCGCAGGAAACCGGCGGCATCGTTGAGGATGCGGATGCTTTCATCCGGCTTGTCCTCCAGGCTGCTGCCGATGACGGTGACGTAGATGTCGGCGTAGCCCATGTCCGGGCTCACCTTGACGCTGGAGACGGTGACCATCCCCAGACGCGGATCCTTCAGTTCCTGGCGGATCAGGCTCGCCAGCTCCCGCTGGATCTGGTCACCGATACGCTGCGTACGCTGGCTCAATGTGGTTCCTCGCTCGCCGGGGCGAGCCCCGGCGCGGTGAGGCGCACCCTTACAGGGTGCGCTTGATCACCGTGACTTCGTAGACTTCGATCTTGTCGCCGGCGCGGATGTCGTTGTAGCCCTTCACCGCGAGGCCGCACTCCATGCCGTTGCGCACTTCCTGGACGTCGTCCTTGAAGCGGCGCAGCGACTCGAGCTCGCCCGAGAAGACCACCACCTCGTCGCGCAGCACGCGGATGGGCTTGTTGCGGTACAGGGTGCCTTCGAGAACCATACAGCCGGCGGCGGCGCCGAACTTGGACGAGCGGAACACCTCGCGCACCTGGGCCACGCCCAGGATGTTCTCGCGGTGCTCCGGCGCCAGCAGGCCGGACATGGCCGCCTTCACGTCGTCGATCAGCTCGTAGATGATGCTGTAGTAGCGCAGGTCGATGCCGTCGGCCTGGCACTTGTTCTTGGCCGCGCTGTCGGCACGCACGTTGAAGCCCAGGATGACGGCACCCGTGCTTTCCGCCAGGGTCACGTCGGACTCGGTGATGGCGCCGACGCCGGAACCGACGATGCGCACCTTCACTTCGTCCGTGCCGAGATCCACCAGCGCCTGGGACAGGGCTTCCAGCGAGCCGCGCACGTCGGTCTTGAGGACGATGTTCACGGACTTGCTTTCCTGCTTGCCCATGTTGGCGAACAGGTTCTCGAGCTTCATGCCCTGCTGGCGGGCCAGGCGGGCCTGGCGCACCTTGTTCTCGCGGAACTCGGCGACTTCGCGCGCCTTGCGCTCGTCGTC
>DASUDN010000001.1:0-8873 GCA_036275595.1 Moraxellaceae bacterium | reverse complement strand
GAGGCCATCCAGGGCGGCGTGAAGGGCGCGGTGGACGGCATCGCCCGCATCAGCGAGGTGATCCACCACATCAGCCAGGTGCAGGGCTCCATCGCCTCCGCGGTGGAGGAACAGACGGTGACCTCCAACGAGATCAGCCGCCGCGTGTTCGAGGCCGCCAAGGGCACCGACGACATCGCGCGCAGCGTCACCTCGGTGGCCGAGGCCGCCAAGATCGCCAGCGACGGCGCCGGCAGCACGCGCACGGCCGCCAGCGAGCTGGCCCGCCTGGCCAACGAGCTGCAGGCCCTGACCGAGAAGAAGAAGAACTGACCGGAGAAGCGCCATGCCCCGCCGCGCCCTGCTTATCGACGATTCCCGCGCCATGCGCATGCTGCTCGGCAGCCAGGTGCGGGCCCTCGGCTTCGAGGTCACCGAGGCCGGCGACGGCAGCGAGGCGCTGGCTGCGCTGGAGGGCGGCGGCGATGTCGACCTGGCCCTGGTGGACTGGAACATGCCCGTGATGAACGGCCTGGAATTCATCCGGGCCGTGCGCGCGCATGATGAGCTGCGCAAGCTCTGCATCGTGGTCATCACCAGCGAGACCGAGCTCAGCCAGATGCAGGCGGCGCTGGACGCCGGCGCGAACGAGTACCTGATGAAGCCCTTCACCCGGGATTCCCTTGGCAGCAAACTGGAATTGCTCGGCGTGCTGCACGGTGCCACATGAGCCCGATTCGCGTCATGATCGTGGATGACACCTCCGCCGTGCGGCGCGTGCTCACCCAGGTCCTCGAGGAAGAAACCGACATCAGCGTCGTCGGCACGGCCAGCAACGGCCACGAGGCGCTGGAGCGCCTGCCGCGCCTGGCGCCGGACATCCTCCTGCTCGACATCGAGATGCCCGGCATGAGCGGCCTGGAGCTGCTGCGCGAGCTGCGCGCGGCGCAGTCGCCGTTGCCGGTGCTGCTGTTCAGCTCTCTCACCGAGCGCGGCGCCATGGTCACCATCGAGGCGCTGCTGCTCGGCGCGCGCGACTATGTCACCAAGCCCTCCATGCTGGGCAGCGCCGGCGCCGCCCGCGACTACATCCGGCGCCAGGTGGTGACCAAGCTGCGCGACATCCTCGGCCGCGGCGCCGGCGCGCCGGCCCGGGCAGCCGCCCCCGTCCCTGCCACGGCCCCCGCGCGCCTGCGCGCCCCGGTGGCGCCGGCGCTGCCGGGGCTGCGTCCAAGCCTGCCGGGCGAGCCGGCGCAGCCCGTGGACGCGGTGGTGATCGCCGTGTCCACCGGCGGTCCCAACGCCCTCAGCGAGGTCATTCCCGCGCTGCCAGGCAACCTGCCGGTGCCGGTCTTCATCGTGCAGCACATGCCGACTTTCTTTACCCAGGCGCTGGCGCGGCGCCTGGACCAGCTTTCGCCGCTCGCGGTGCACGAGTGCACGGCGGCGTCGGTGGCGCGCCCGGGGCAGGTCTGGCTGGCGCAGGGCGGCGTGCACATGGCCGTGGCGCGCCGCGGCGACGAGACCTGGGTGGTCCCCGATGACGGCGAACCCGAGAATTTCTGCCGGCCCTCCGCCGACGTGCTGTTCCGCACCGCGGTAAGCGCCTTTGGCGGCCGCCTGCTCGGCGTGGTGATGACGGGCATGGGTAACGACGGACTCGCCGGCTGCCGCGAGATTCGCGCCGCCGGTGGCCAGGTGATCGTGCAGGACCGTGACAGCAGCGTGGTCTGGGGCATGCCGGCCTGCGTGGCCGAGGCCGGGCTGGCGCAACAGGTGCTGCCGCTGTCCGCCCTGGCGCCGGAGATCGTGCGCCGCGTCGAGGCCACGCGGCCCTGGTACCAGGCCGGCACACCGGTGCAGGCGGGGGTGCCGGCATGAGCCTGACGCAGGAGGATTTCCACTTCGTGCGCCGCCTCATCCAGGAGGAGGCCGGCCTCACCCTGGACGAGGACAAGGACTACCTGGTGACCACCCGCCTCGGCCGGCTCGCGGCGGACCAGGACGCGGGCGACATCGGCCGCCTGCTGCAGCGCGTGCGCGCCAGCACCGACCGCAGCCTGCGCTTCGCGGTCGCCGATGCCATGACCATCCAGGAAACCTACTTCTTCCGCGACCCCTGGTTCTTCACCGCGCTGCGCGAGGACGTGCTGCCCGCCCTGGAGCGCGCCCGCGCCGGGGAACACACCCTGCGCATCTGGTGCGCGGCCAGCGCCACCGGCCAGGAGATCTACAGCCTCTGCCTGCTGCTCGAGGAGCATTTCCCCGAGCTTTCCAGTTGGCCGCTGGAAATCGTCGCCACCGACTTCTCGGAGTCCGCCCTGGACTATGCCCGCGCCGGCAATTACAGCCAGATGGAAGTGAACCGCGGCCTGCCGGCGCCACTCCTGCTCAAGTACTTCACGCGCCAGGGCCTGCGCTGGCACGTGCGCCCGGCCATCCGCGAGCGCGTCCATTTCGGCCACCTCAACCTGGTGGGCGCCTGGCCGCCGCTGCCGCAGTTCGACCTCGTGCTGCTGCGCAACGTGCTCATTTATTTCGACGACGCCACCCGCCGCGACGTGCTCACGCGCGTCCGCCTGCAGATGCGCAGCGACGGCTACCTGTTCATGGGCGGCACCGAGTCGCCGGTGGGGCTCGTCGACGGCTTCCATGCGGGTGCCGACGGTCGCGCCTGCTACTACCAGCTCCAGCAAAAGGGGACAGCGCCATGAGCACTATCCTGCAGTACGAACTGATCAACGACGTCACCGAACAGGTGTGGTCGCAGTTCCTCGGCATCCCGCTCGCCGCCAGCGCCACGGTGCATGGCGAGGCGGAGTGCGCCGCCTCGATCTCCATCGAGGGCGCCTGGAACGGCGCCATCATCGTGGCCTGTTCGCGCCAGCTCGCACGCCAGGCCGCCGCCACCATGTTTTCGCTGCCGCTCTCCGAGATCGACGACGCCAGCTGGCGCGACACCCTGAACGAGGTCGCCAACATCATGGGCGGCAACATCAAGGCGCTGCTGCCCGGACCCAGCCAGCTCGGCCTGCCCGAGGCCTTCGACACCTGGCAGCCCTACGGCGATCCCAACACCATCGTCTACATGAGCGAGGACGGCCCGTTGTACGTCACGCTCTTTCCCGTGGAAGCCTGAAGCCGCCTGCGTGCGCAGGCCCGGAGGTCCCCATGAAGACCCTTCTCCACTTCGCGATCCTGTTCCTGCTGGTGCTCGGCGCCCCCTACTGGGTGGGCAGCGGCGGCGATGCCGTCGAGGAGTCCCTGCCGCACTGAGGCCGCCATGAAAAAGGCCGCCCCTCGGGACGGCCCTGCCGGCGACGACACCGCGGAGGTGTCTCAGGCGTTGAGCTTTTCCATCGCCCACACCACGGCCTCGACCCGGGTGTGGATGCCCAGCTTGCTGAACAGGTTCTTCACGTGCACCTTGACGGTGCCCTCGGCGATGCCGAGCTGCTCTCCGATCACGCGGTTGCTGCTGCCCGAGGCCAGCATGCGCAGCACTTCCTTCTCGCGCACCGTAAGGCCGATCTCGTCGGCGACCGTGCTCGCTCCCAGGCTGTCATTGAGGTAGGTGGCGAGGCGCTCGCTGATTACCACCTCGCCCTCCAGCGCGCGCCGGATGTCGGCCAGCAGCTCGCGCGGATCCATGTCCTTGAGCAGGTAGCCGTCGGCGCCCTGGCGCATGGCGTCGCGCACGTCATCCTCGGAATCGGACACCGTATACAGCAGCACCTTGCCGGCGTAGCCCGCCTGGCGCAGCTTGCGCAGGGTTTCCACGCCGCTCATCGCGGCCATCTTGTTGTCCAGGATCACGAGGTCGGGCGACGCCTCCGCCACATGCGCCAGCGCCTCGGCGCCGCTGTTGGCCTCGCCGGTCACCTGGAGGCCGCGCTCGAGTTCGAGCAACTGGCGCAGCCCGCGGCGGATCATCGGATGATCGTCGACCAGCAGGATGGAGTAGGGGGGGGTGTCACTCATACGGCCATCTCCCTTAGTTGTTCGGCCAGGAACCGGGGGCGGAAGCGCAGATGCACGCGCGTGCCCCGGGGCTGGCGCGGTCCTATTTCCAGGGTGCCGCAGATGCTGCGGGCACGTTCGTTCATGATGGTGAGGCCATGGTGCTGCTGCTCGGCATCGGGCGCGGCGAAGCCGCGGCCATCGTCCTCGACGATGAGCTCGACGTCCTCGCCGGCCTGGCGCAGCTGTACCCAGACCTGGCTGGCGCCGGCATGGCGGCAGCAATTGGACAGGCTCTCGCGCAGGATCTGCAACAGGTGTATCTCCTCGGTGGCCGCCAGCGGCACGGGCAGCTCGTCGTTCTGCAGGAAGATGCGGAAACCGCCCCGGCGGGAGAACTCTTCCACCGCCACCTTCATGGCATTCATCAGGTCGCCGTCGCTCAGGCTGAGGCGGAAGGTGGTGAGCAGTTCCCGCAGCTGGCGGTAGGCATCGTTGAGGCCATCGCCCAGCGCATCCGAGACTTCCCGCACCTGCCCGATGTCTTCCTTGCGCTCGATCAGCATCTGTAGCCGCACCACCTGCAGCTTGAGGTAGGACAGCGACTGCGCCAGCGAATCGTGCAGTTCGCGGGCGATGGTGTTGCGCTCATTGTGCAGCAACAGGAAGTTGTCCTTCTCGCGCTGGCGGCCCAGCTGCAGCGCATTGCCGATGAGATCGGCCAGGGCCTGCGTCAGCATGGATTCCCATTCGCCGGGCGGCAAGCCCTGGCCGAAGGTCGCGCGCAGCTCGCCCAGCACCTGGCCCTGGCTGCGGACCACGAAGATGCGCTGGTTGACGGCGTTGAAGTGCTTGCAGTTGGCGCAATCGAAGTGCGAGCAGACCTGGCGGTTGCCGTTGCCCTGGAAGGAGATGACGTTGCCGGTGGGACGCTCGTTGACCGGGTGCAGGCAGAGGGTGAGCTGCAAGCCGGGCAGCACCGACTGGAAGCGCTGCAGGAGCTGGTCGATCTCGGCGGCATTGGTCTCGCTGTGCGCAATGGCGCGGCTGCTGCTGCAGAACAGCGCCAGCGCGGCATTGGCCTGCGCCAGGTTGCGCAGCTCGTTGTCCATGCGCTCCTCGAGATTGCGCTGCGAGCTCTGGATGTCGCCGGCCATCGCATTGAACGCCTGCGCCAGTCGGCCGAACTCGTCGGGCGCCTGGTAGCTGACGCGCACGTCGTGGCGGCCATTGCGCAGCTGGTCGGTGGCCTCCAGCAGCTCGTGGAGGGGCACCACGGCATGGCGGCGCAGGCCGTAGAGGATGAGCAGCATCAGCGTGGCGCCGATCACCAGCGCGGCGAGCTGGCCGTACATGTCCAGGTCCGACAGGCGCTCGTGGTCGTCCTGCAACCCCAGCGCCAGGCGCTCGAGCAGCAGTCCCAGCACGGCGGCCTCGCGCTGGAAGGCGGCGGCATCGCCGCGCTCCAGGGCCGGGCGCAGCGCGTGCTGCCAGTGGCGCTGCAGGGTGAAGTAGCCGTCCGCCTCGGCGCCACGACCGGGCCGGGTCATGGCCTCGCGCAGGCGCGGGTTGTCCACGTGGCGCTGCATCATGGCCAGGGCGGGGCCGGTTTCCATGCCGGGCTCGCGCTCCAGGCGCATGCCCAGCCGGTTGAGGTCGGCGTGCAGGGCCCCCAGGGTGTTCAGCGCCGCGGGGTCGTGCTGGCCCATCCAGGTGATCAGGCCCACGCTGGCGCTGCGCAGGACCAGGAGCACCAGCATGATGGAAAGGGCCAGGGTCGCCCTCCCCTGCAGGCTGGGCGGAAGACGCCGGAATAGCATGGCTACACTCTCTGGTTTCTGTGCTGTACGCGGAACGCGGGGGTCTGGATGCGGATACCGGCGATTATGTCTACGCGGACCGTCGCCTTTATTTTAATTGGTACGTCACATTTTAGTATGACGCTTGTGTACCGCTGCCCGCTGGTCGGGCGGCCTTCCCGTCTGTCCCGGCGGCAGCGCCCGGCAGGCTCCGGGCCTGGTCGCCACCGGCCCGCACGCCCTGCCCCCGCTTACTCGCCCCGGCTCCACTCCTCGGGCAGCCCCGGGCTCAGGACCGTGCCTCCCGCCAGCACATGCCGCAGCCGCTCCGGCAGCTCCTCGGGTTCGGCATCCTTCAGCAGGTAGCCGTCGGCGCCATGCCGGAAGGCCGCCCGCACGTCCGCCTCGGCATCCGACACGGAGATCATGACGACCTTGCCGGCAAAGCCACGGTGGCGGAGGCAGGCCAGCGTCTCCACCCCGTCCAGCTGCGGCATGTGCACATCCAGCAACACCAGCGCCGGCGCCAGGCGCTGCGCCAGGTCCAGCGCCTCCTCGCCGCTGCCCGCCTCCGCGGCGACGACCAGCTCGCCGTGCAGCTCCAGCAACTGGCGCAGGCCCCGCCGCATGAGGGGGTGGTCGTCCACGATCAGCACGGTGGGCGAATCGCTCATGCCCCTCTCCCCTCCGGCTCGGCGGCGGCAGTGCCCGGACGAAACCGCAGCCGCACCCGGGTGCCCCGGGGGTGCCGCGGCCCCACCGTCAGTGTGCCGCCGATGCTGTGCGCGCGCTCGCGCATGATGGTCATGCCATGGCGCTGCACCTCGCTGGCGAGCGGCGACAGGCCCTGCCCGTCATCCTCGATCACCAGCTCCACCTCCGGGCCGCGCTGGCGCAGGCAGACCCAGGCATGGCGCGCGCCGGCATGGCGCAGGCAGTTGGCCAGCGCCTCGCGCGCGATCTGCACCACATGGATCTGCTCGACGCCGGACAGGGGCAGCAGCAGGGTGTCCGCCTCCAGCAGGATGCTGATGCCGCCGCGTTGCGAGAACTCCTGCACCGCCGCCTGCAGGGCATCTCCCAGTTCGTCGCCGCCAAGCCCCAGGCGGAAGGTGGTCAGCAGCTCGCGCAGCTGGCGATAGGCGTCGTTGATGCCCTCGCGCAGTTCGGTGGCGACCGACTCCACCCGGGCGCAGTCGTCGTGGCGCCGGATCATGGCCTGCAGGCGGGCCACCTGTATCTTCATGTACGAGAGCGACTGCGCCAGCGAGTCATGCAGCTCGCGCGCGATGGTGTTGCGCTCGTTGAGCAGGAGCAGGTGGCTGTCCTTTTCGCGTTGCCGGCCGAACGCGAGCGCGCTGCCGATCAGGTCGGCGAGCGCCTGCACCAGCTCGGGCTCGGGCGGCTCGGCCGGCTCCGGCGATTGCGCGGCTTCGAAGCAGGCGCGCAACTGGCCCAACACCTCGCCGCCGCAGCGGACCTCGTAGCAACGCTGGCCCGGGCGCGTCGCGACGGCGCAGCGTCCGCACTCGTCGAGCGTGCAGATCTGGGGAGTGGCATCGCCGTGCAGGGCGATCAGCGGGCCGCCGCTGCCCTGCAGCTGCAGGCACAGCGTCAGGTCGAGGCCCGGCAACAAGGCCTGGAAGCGCGTCAGCAAGTCCGCAATGGCGGCAGCGTCGGCGGTGCCCTGCGCCAGCTCGGCGCTGCTGCGGAACAGCAGCTCCAGCGCCGCATTGGCGCGGCCCAGGTGCAGCATCTTTTCCTGTACGCGCCGCTCCAGGTCGCGATGCGACGATGCCAGGTCGTCGGCCATGGCATTGAAGCGCTCGGCGAGGCGCCCGATCTCGTCGGGCGCCTCGTAGCGCACGCGCACGTCCAGGTTGCCCGCGCGGAAGTGGTCGGTGGCGGCAAGCAGCTCGCGCAGCGGCAGCACAACACGCCGCAGCAGCACGTACAGGCCGGCGGTCAGCAAGCACAGGAAGGTCACCATGGTGAGGATGGCGATGCGCCGGTCCAGCGCCAGCAACTCGGCGTGCTCCGTCTGCAGGCCGCTGGTGAGGAGGGCCAGGTCATGGCTGAACGGGCCGACCTGGCGCCAGTAGTCGGCGACCCGGCCCTGTTCCAGTGCCGGACGCAGCCGGGCGCTCCAGCGCGCATCGAGCCGCTCCCAGGCCGCCTGCAGCGCCGCGCGCCCCGGACGCTCCACCGCCCCCCGCAGCGCCTCGTCGTACAGGTGGCGCTGCATCTGCACGGCCGCATGCCGCGCCTGCGCGGGCGTGCCAATGCCTTCGTGTCGCCAGAAGGCATTTTCCGCCTCATGCAGGGCGGTAATGGCCGCCAGGGCGGGAACATCGTGCCAGCCCATCCAGTGCACGCCCGCGACGCTGCAGGCGCGCAGCACCGTCACCAGCAGCAGCACGCCGATGGCGAGCAGGGCCTTGGCCAGGAGGGAACGACGCAGGGTGAGCGGGAACATGGCGCATCTCGGGCGCCCGCCGTGCGGACGGGAGCGCCGGTCATGCGCGTGCCGGACCGTCTCTCCGGCCGGCCGCGCGGACATGTTGCGGAGTTGCCGCGAGGCCGCGGCCACCGGTGCCCAGGGCACCGGATGCAACAGAGATGCTGGCCCGCCGGCGCCCGGGACGCAAGTCCCCGGCGGCGGCGGCGGTGGGTCAGGCGCTGGCGAGCTGCGCGGCGCGTCCGCGCACCGGGTTGGAGAACTCGATGACGCCGTCTTCCATCTTGCCGTAGCGCAGCAGCATCAGGTCCAGGGTGTAGTTCTGGTTGAGCTTCCACGGCGCCTTGTTGCCCTGGCGGGGCAGCTTGTCCGCGGCGCGCTGGATGTAGCCGGAGGCCAGGCCGATCATGTCCTCGTGGCGCACTTCGGAGTCATGGTTGCGCGGCGTCACCTGGCGCACGCCTTTGCGGTCCATGAGCTTGAGCAGGCGGCAGACGAACTCGGAGGTCAGGTCGGCCTTCAGCGTCCACGAGGCATTGGTGTAGCCGAACGTCATGCCGAAGTTGGGCAGGTCCTCGAACATGATGCCCTTGTAGTACATCTTCTCCGACGGCTTGAAGGGCTTGCCGTCCACGCTCACCTCCATGCCGCCCATCATCTGCAGGTCGAGGCCGGTG